>JAFUUB010000126.1 GCA_017483985.1 Bacteroidales bacterium
CCATCGATTGGGAGACCGGCGACGGCATCGTCATCGCGAGCACCCAGGCCACGGTGACCAGCAACGAGGGCGAGCATGTGGCCCGATACCAGGTCGCCACCGTCACGCAGACCGGCACCTCCACCGACGTCGTCAGCAAGGGACAACTCGAACTGGCCGACGCCAACGGCTTCGAATGGCCGGACGAGGACCCCGCGGGCGGGTACACCTTCTATGCCGCCTACCCCTCGACGCTCGGTCTCGGAACGGACGGCACCGTGACGGCCTCGATCGCCACCCCGACGCTGGGGACGGCCGTTGACAAGACCGTCTACCTCGACGCCGACGGCAAGGTGTCCTACACCGAGACGGCGACCTCCTACACCTACAAAGCCTACCCGGCGGACAAGTCGCAGTTCGTCCTGACCGCCCACACGCACGTGGCGGCATCCGGCAGCGGCGTCACCCTCGGCTTCGACCCCGCCTTCACCGCCATCGAGTTCAACGTCACCAGCGCCGACGACGACTTCACCCTCACCAAGGCCGAACTCATCGCCTCCGGCAGCGACTACCTCACGGGACAGTTCACCATGACCGCGGGGAGCCTGGCCACGGCCGCCGTTGCCGCCGACTCCAAGAAGACGGAAAACCAGACCGTCGCCGTGACACTCGACAACGCCATCACCCAGACCCAGGGCGTCACCTTCACCCTCTTCACCCTCCCGGTGACGAACCAGAGTGCCTATCAACTCCGCCTCACCACCGGCGACGGACAGACCGCCACCCTCACCCTCAACAAAGCGGGCGAGGCCTACCCCTTCCAGGCCGGGGAGAAGTACCGCATCAACCTTCTCAAACTCGGAGGGCAGTGGAAATACAAGATTGAACTGGCCCCTGACGCACTTCCTTGGGATTTGATCGGAGAGGGCGAAGAAATCGAGACGACCTTCACCGAGCAGGTGGCAGCCGACAAATTCGTCATCAAGTATTCGAAACAGTCCAACATCAACACCCGCGACGGCTACACGGCCATCGACTGGAGCAATTCGGGCAGCTGGTATGACGATAACGATTATCAGGATGCGGACGGAAACCCCGATCCGTCCAGCCAATCCCGCTATTACCAGGTCCGGACCCTGGACCCCGGTTACGGGAAAGAATTTTTCGAAGTCACATTCCGGCCTCGGGCCCCGATGGGCGGCTACTGGTTCCTGACCGTGGTCCCGGTCGGCAAGGACGCGGACGGCAACCTCGACACCGTGGATATGTTCGATGTCGTGGTCTGGGATGAAGAGGAGGAATGGGACCCCGCCTACAAAGGGTCCCCCGACCTTTCCGGACAAATCATGTCCCAGCCGGTCACCCTGCATGTGTCCCTGAAAGAAAGCCTGCGCAACGACCCGTCTTTCCGCAGTTCGCAGCATGCCCTCATCATCAAGGCGACGTTCAGTCCTACTCCGAACTCCGATGCGGGCACCAGCGCCGACTCCGAAATCCAGGATGCCCACAAAGACGGCACCTTCTCTTGGTGGAAATTCGTATTTGATATCCAATAAGCAAGTGATTATGAAAAAGATACTGTTCTTTATTTCAGCGGCAAGCTTGGCCCTCTCCTCCTGCACCCGTGAGGTCTGGCAAGAGGTCCCCGTAGCAGACGGTGACGGCAACACCCTCCGGCTCGGTGTCCGCTGCCTGACCCGCGATGCGGTCAAATCCGCCACAGAGACGGGCCTGGACCAATACAACGAGAACTCCGTCTATCACATCGACTGGTTTATCTATAACGAGAACAGCGAGAGTGCGGAGGCTGTGTCCCACGCCCGCATCACCTACACCGGCGAGGAAAACGGTTTCATCGTTCCGGTTGATGAAACGACCGCCCGGGAATATCTTGAGCCCATCAGCCTTGATGACCTGGTGGATGAAGGAAAACTGGCGGCAGGCGGCAAAGGATATGTCTTTGTCATTGCCAATCTTCCGGATCCGTATACCCACGGAGAGGATGGCATCACCGCTGATGGCGGGACTTTCGCGACCAGCATGGCGGACCTCAAGGCACTGGCCGTCGATGCTTCCTTCGTCACGACTCCGACCGACGGAAACTTCAACATCAACGGCTATGTCAATACGGACAATCACTTTGTCATGGTATCTTCCGCGGCGGAGGAGTTCACGCTTCAGGAGAAGACCCCGTCACAGGTCATCGCCCCGCTCAAACGGATTGCGTCCAAGATCCAACTGAAAGTCAACATCATCGATGAGGTGGTGGAGACAAACACGACGACGGGAAAGAAGATCAAGCGTTGGGAATCCAAACCGGAGAAAGTCCAGATCTACATGTTGAACACCATCCGCCATGCCACCCTCGACGGACAGGTCCGCAGCTATGAGGATGCCGATGCCGAGACGGACTCCAAGACCGGATGGTTCTTCAACTCCCCCCGCTATGCGCTGAATGCCACATTCGATGACAACGGAAAAGTAACTGCACAAGGGACCAGTGCCGGGACGGTCTTCAGTACCGGCGAATACAGTCTGGTCGGAACCCCGTTCCAGAAAGGCATGAGCTCCTATGAGAGAAGCCGGATGAAGGATGAGGAAGGCAACGAGCTTTGGTATGCGCTGGACGGGGATGGCAAGAAAATCGTCCTGACTGACGAAAACGGCGAACAATACTGGCAGACGACAACCGAGGATACCGGCGACGAAAATCAGGCCTGGGAGTGGACCAATGTGGTCAAACCCGCGGATCTCACCCCGGTGAAGAGCGTCCCGTTCTATTCTTATCCGCTTACCTGGAACACGGCCGATGCCCACGCTCCGTTTATCAAGATCATCCTCCCGTGGCAGGGCTATGCCATTGCAGATGACGGTGTGACCGAGACTCCGGACGCAAAGGAGACCGAGTTCTATTACAAGCTCACCCTCCCCAACTTCCAGTACGGCGGATCGGATTCCGGTTACGAACTCCGCGGCAACTACTGCTATAACATCTCCCTCGACCTCTCCGTCCTCGGCAGCGGCGCCGATGATGTGCCGGTCGACGTATTCGGCAACTACTACGTCGTGGACTGGAGCAAGGATCCCGCCGGCATGGGAGGGGACCTCGACTCTGGACGCTACCTCGAAGTCCCGCAGGACTCCTACTCGATGTACGGCAACGAGCTCGAGATTTCCCTCAAATCCAGCCACGAAATCACCTTCGAGAGCGTGACGACCAGCTATCCGGTCTATAACACTTCTTCCTCGGATCCGGGTGAACTGAAAACATGGAGCTCCGACAATACAACCAGCGATACCGGTTATGACTTCATCCTCACCGCAACCGACCGCAATACCGTGAAACTCTATCACGTACCGGAAACGAATCTGAGCGAACTGAAGCCGAAAGACGTCGCCCCGATTACTTATACCTTCTATATCAAGCAGGTCGGCACGACGGGAGACGAACTGAAGAGCCAGTTGATCACAGTGACGCAGTATCCACAGTTATATATCAAAACTGAAACATCTAATAAGTATATTTATATCAACGGGACTTCCAATAGGTTTACAAATAACAACTATAAGACGGTTTACGAGACAGGCTTCAGTAGTTCGGACTATCGGCTTGGAACAATCCGTAGTTATAATTACAGTGTACCTGATAATAATAATGAAAATATTTACACTGTTTGTGTGACCGTTTTGGACAATGAGAATTGGACAATCGGTGATCCGAGAGTTAAAACGGGTGTCGAATATAGCAATCTGAAAGGAACTTATACTTCTGGAGAGTCTTTGAAGAATTATAAGAAGGTCAATCAGACTTCGTCAGGATTCATTGCTCCGGTATTAAAGATTGCTTCATCCTTTGGCGCCAGTTTCTCGGATAACAGCGGAAGCGGAAGAATATCTTATGATTACGCAAACAGGAGATGTGCCGCTTATCAAGAGAACGGATATCCGGCAGGACGTTGGAGGATTCCAACGGATGCCGAAATTCGGTTTATTATTCAATTATCTGATTTAAGCCTTATCCCATCGCTATTTAAAGGAAATTATTGGGCAGGAAGCGGTAAACCCATTAGTGATTCCGGAGAATATATCGAAAACCCGGGACAAAATTATAGTGTCAGATGTGTGTATGACTCCTGGTATTGGGGGGATGCTCCTATTGATTCTTATAAGGAGGCGTGGAGTTCATGGCAATCAGAATAAGTAGTTTTATGAAGTTATGAAAAAGACATTCTATATATTGGCCTTGATCGGGGCGGTGGCGTGCAGCCAGAACATGGATTGGATTCATGGACTAATTTAACGGGAACGAAATGATTATGAAAAGAATCTTTTACATACTGGCGGCCGCCCTCGTAGCCGGGGCCTGCGCCAAGACTTTGGAACTGCCCTTCGACCCCGACATGGACGGGACGGAGGAAGGTCCGAAGGTCACCCTGACCTTCTCGGTTCCTGTCGATCCCCAGACCAAGGGTGCCATGGCCAAGGATCCGGTCCTGGACGGGGACATGTATATTGCCGTCTTCAACAAGAACCAGGTCCTCAAGGAGTTCGTCAAGGCCGAACTGGAAGGAGCGGCGCCGACCCAGAACGGAGAGGAGTATAAGGCTACATTCACGGCGGAACTCACCATGTCCACCGGATGGCGTGCCCTCCACATCATCGCCAACTGTCCGGTCAGCGAGCCCACGGTCCGAGTCGGCGAGGCCGCTGTCCTCAACTCCTTCATCACGGAGAACGGCGAAGCGGCTTACTGGCAGCGGTATGAACTGGACAACATCGACGGCTATAAATATGCGGGCGACAAGTTGGGCAGCCATTCCTGGTTCACCGGAGGCGAAAGCTCCTTCACCTATTCCGGGACGGAAGGAAACTATTCCTATACCTACACTTCCAGCGGTAACACGATCACCGTGAACCCGGGAGATTATATCAAGGTCAGCGGTGAAAAGATCCTCACCGGTGAGGGCTATTTCGCTTCTCAGGACATCCAGGACAAGCTTGCGCTGGTACCGCTCGTGCGGAACTTCGCCCGGGTCCTTGTGGCGAAACAGGAAGGCAGCAATTTCATCCCGAAGGTCTTCACCCTCATCTACACGCCGACCGCCGGCTTCGTCGCCCCGAACGACAATACCAAGAGCAGCAGCGTCGAGCTCTCCGACTATCGGGGCTTCGTGCCGAAATACTTCGCCGACGCGGTCCAGTCGAATGAACTCACCTACGAGTATGTCTACGACAAGGATGCCCCCACCCACTATTTCCCCGGCATGCCGGCCACAGCGACCATTACCAACACCGGCGGTGACGATGACTACCCGGCCTACACGGCGCAGGCATTGACAGGCAGCCGCACGGATGCATACATCAATGTCGAACGGACGGACGACGGCGACAACGCCGCCTACATGTACGAGCGCTCCTCCCATCTTGGCGGACAGAGTGCCACCTGCATCCTGGTCGGCGGGGAATATACGGGAGCTTCTGACAAAGAGAAGGATGACCAGGGCCTTACCTGGTTCAAAATCCAGCTGGCCGACGCTGACGGCAACTACTTCAACATCTATCGTGGCGTACAGTACAAGATCGAGATCGGCAAGATCGAGGCCGTCGGGTACGCGTCCCCGGGAGAAGCTTTCAAGAACGTGCCGCTCGGCGATGTGTCCAACTCCCCGGAAACGTCCAACCTGACCTCCATTTCCGACAACAAGGGCACCGTCCTTACCGTTTCTTACATTGACTATGTCGGCATGGAACAGGACGGATACACCAGTCCGGACAATGACGGAATCGGAGAATACAAGATTCTCCTCTACCGGCTCACCTACACCGACAGTGAAGGCAATAAGACCTATCCCGGGAACAAGGTGGAACTGTCCGTCAGCCATCCCTCCAGCAATCATGCCGTCACCGTAGATGCTGATGCGATCACGACCGGCTCCATGGATGGTCTGGATGGCGGGAAAATTCCGCTTCCTTCCGGCAAGACCATCCATATCGACGAGAACACGACCCAGGACTATATCCAGCCCGACCTTCCGGATCCGGATGGCGGATGGTGGTATGCCATTGTTCCTCTTGCGGCACAGGACGGGAATAAATACGCGAGTTTCCTGACGGTCAAAGGCCCTACCCTGGCCAACGAGAACAAGACCCTGGAGAGGAAGGTGTCCTACCGGGTCCTCGGGACGCAGGAACTCACGCTCTCGGTCAGCCCTCATCTCTCCAGCGAGGCTTCCGGCGTGGATGCCAAGCTGTGGATCAAGCTGCCTATCGACCTCGGTTATTCCATGTTCCCGCTCATCTTCAAGATCGAAGCCGAGCAGAACAACCTGAACCCGAAGGCCTCCGAGAACAAGGACTCCGACGGAAAGACCATCAACCTCCCGGTAGAGACGGGCGCATCCTACTTCTCCGGCACCCCATCGTTCTACTTCCTCTATACGGTCAATTATTCCGACTACTACGATGCTTCCAACGGCAAGTATCTCGATGCCATTCCGCTCACCTTCACCACGACGAAGGACTGGACGGCAGGCGGAGGCTCCAACGAGACATACATCTCCGTCACCGACAAGAACGGATATTTCTCCACGGATCCCGCCAAGGCGACAGTCCTGGTCGAAGTGGATGGCGGCAACGACTACCTGAAAGGCTCGACCACGACCCCGAGTGTCAAGTCAGCCACCACCTCAGCCAGCATCTCCGTGAAGGCCGGATCAAGTACCCCTTGGACCGCCAGTGTGACCGCCAGCGACGGGTCTGCCGTTACCTTGGATAAGACCTCCGGCACCGGCTCCGCCACCCTCGACGTGACGTTCAGCGAGTACACCGGAGCGACCAACCGTACTTTCACCGTCACCCTCACTTCCACGGTATCCGGTATCTCCACCCAGACTGTGACCATCACCCAGGGCAAGCAACAGAAGACTCGGACGGTTACCGGTTCGCACACCTTCAATACGAACAGTACGACCTATAGCAGCACGACCTCTGCGACAACCCCCCAGACGAGTGACTACGTATCGTTGGTGTTTGGAAGCGACTTCAATGCGCTGGGCACCAATTATGTTCAAATGAATGATAACACAACATTCACTCTGTCCGCTTTGAATGATGCGACCATTACTGCCGTCACGATCAATTACTCGGCTTACAATTATGGGCGGTCTAATGATAGTTCTGCAACCCCGGATACAGGGAGCGGATCTGTCTATGCCACAAGCAATAATAGAACGACCGGAACCTGGACAGGCTCTTCTGCATCCATCGTATTCACTATGAGACAGTATAAAACGTATCTTCCGCGGATATCCTCCCTGAAAGTGACCTACTCCTATTCCGAAACCTAGTGGGAATAATCCTATCACCCTCTCACATGCACGCAGCCGACCCGCCTCCGCAGGTCGGCTGCGTTGTCTACTTTCGCGTGCAGTGCAAGGATGTCGGCGTAGAGGCGGTTATTGCGCCGCTTCGATGTGGGATGCCCAACTGGACCAGCCGGGGGCGGATTTGTAGGCCGTCACGGACGCCGCCGGGACATAAATCTTGAAAATGGAACTGACGGAATCGAATGCATTC
>JAFUUB010000127.1 GCA_017483985.1 Bacteroidales bacterium
CCTCCTGGCCGCGCAGAGCGGCCTCATCGACTGTGTGAACAACGGCAACCTGACGACCACCGACGCCTCCACGACCACGGGTGCCTTCGTCGCCCTGCTGAACGATAACTCCACCTACATCGAGGGCGGCAGCAACACCGGCACGATCGTGGGTGCCAACACCAAGTACCTCGCTTTGGTCTGCGCCAACTTCAGCAAGTTCGACCATGTCAGCGACGTCGTGGTCAGCGGCCGGATCGGTGTGTACAAGGCCGACGGCGACCACGAGATGTACGGCGTCACCGCCGAGAACTTCCTCGAATACATCGGTTCCGTCTCCACAGCCAACCTGGCCAAGGTCACCGGTCTGACCTATGTCGCCCCATGACGGGATAGCGCGGTTGTCAAGGAAAATATGTATCTTTGCATGACCATTAGGTAATTGGACCTGTTCAAGTGTCTTAATAATACTATGCAGAAAAACTTCATCCCTTTGATGGCGGCGGTGACGGTGCTCACCGCTGCCGTTTCCTGCGCGCCGAAGCAGCCGCAGTATGCCAACAAGGCCGAGAAGGTCATCGCCGAGATCCACAATCCGGACTCCAGGTACGTGATTGTGGCCTCGCACCGCGGTGACTGGCGGAACTATCCCGAGAACTCCCTTCCGGCCATCGAGTCGGTAATCCGGATGGGCGTGGACATCATGGAACTGGACCTGAAACTCACCAAGGACAGCGTCCTCGTGCTGAGCCACGACTGGACCTGCGACCGGATGACCAACGGAAAGGGGCGGATCGAGACGATGACGTACGATTCCCTGATGACCTTCAACCTCAAGACCGCCCATGGCGTCCGCATTCCGGGCACCCATATCGCCACCCTCCGGGAGGCCTTGGAGGTCTGCAAGGACCGTATCGTCGTGAATGTGGACCAGGGATGGGAATACTATGACATGGTGCTCGCCATCACCGAGGAACTCGGTGTTACGGACCAGATCCTGATCAAGGGCAAGAAGCCGATCGAGAAGGTCGCCCAGAAGATGGCCGGCCATGCGCACAACATGATGTACATGCCGATTATCGACATCCAGAAGCCGCAGGGCGCCGCCCTCTTCCAGTCCTACCTGGACGCCGGCGAGGTGCCGCTGGCCTACGAGGTGTGCTTCAGCGAGCTGGACGACGTGGCCCGCGACTGTGCGAAGAAGGTGGTGGAGCAGGGTTCTAAACTCTGGGTCAACACCCTCTGGGCCTCCCTCAACGGCGGCTATGACGACGACCGCGCCTACGACGCCGCCGACCCGGGCGAAGTCTACGACGTCATCCTGGACCTCGGCACATCCATGATCCAGACCGACCGTCCTGAATTCCTGATCAAGTACCTCGAAAAGAAGGGTCGCCGGTAATCCGGACAGTCCCATAACGACGAGAAGCCGGCCCGAAAGTGGGTTGGCTTCTTTTTTGTCGTGCCGGACTATGCCATCGTTCGGGAACAGGACCTGTCAAATATCCTGTGGTACATTTTTTACTGGAATTTCCTCAAATTGATTGCGGATATTTCCGGAAAATCCGCAACGACACTGCGACTTTTATAAAGTTAATCCTAATACCAGATTCTTTGCAGGAGAGACACCATAGCCATCGCGTCAGAAGATTTTACCATTCCAGAGCATCTTCAGGAAGTCGAGTACATAAATCAACTCAATGCCTTCTACTTTCCTTGTTATCCGTTCCATCGAAACTAGAATCAGACGGCAGTCAGGATGTTCTTCCTTGAAGGCTTTGAGCCCAGCCTTGTGTTTGGCCTTGATTTGCTCGGAGGACTTTATTTCTATGGCCACCTTTGCATCTCCAATGACGGCATCAACCTCTTTTTTGTCGTATGTGTGCCAATAGGATATGATGTCTTTCTTGTCATTATAGCCCTTGTATGCAATAATTTCCTGCATCACGTAATGCTCGAAGGCGTGGCCGTAATCATCCGTGCCGCGCTTGAGTGAATGGCGTCCCATCAGGTAGTTGGCAAGTCCTACATCAAAGTAGTAGAATCTTGGAGCCTGGATGACCTTGCGCTTGACTACCTTCCTGTAAGCCGGGATTTCATATCCAATCAGTGTGTCATAAAGAATTTGAAAATATGACTGGACTGTCTTGACAGAAACGCCACAGTCAGATGCGATATTGGTATAGTTCAGCATCTCTCCGTCAGAAATTGCGGCCACCTCCATGAAGCGTTCGAAAGCGTCCAACTCTCTGACTCCTCCTTCCTCCCTGATTTCTTCATTCAGATAGACTTCCACGTAACCCCGGAGGCGCTTGGTAGCATCGGCGACCATATAATGGCGGGGAATCATTCCATTCTGGACAGCCCTGTCCAACTGGAAATCCGTCACTTCCGGCCATACGAGAGGATAAAAAGTTTCAGGGATGGCACGGCCCCCGAGGGTGTTCGCTCCGGATTTCTTCAGTTTCCTGGCGCTGGAACCGCTGAGTATGAACCACAACCCTTTTTCCACCATCAGGGTATGAACAATGTCCAGCAGTTCCGGGACTTTCTGAATCTCATCGATGATGACCAGTGTGCCGGCCGGTTTGTCCCACAAGGACTCCTTCAGGGAGTTCGGATTCCTTTTAAAGCCTTTTCGAATGTCAGGGTCCAGCAAATCATAGTAGACCTCTCCTTTGAATCTTTCTTTTAAAAGAGTGGATTTCCCTGTCTGACGCGCTCCAAACAGGAACATTCCCTCATCTAATTTGCTCTCGATATCGAATATCCGCTTATACATAATATATCTTAATTTCGGTACTATACTCCATATTTTTCTATAATTTTGTGGAGTATGGTCGCAAATTTACGTGCAATCCGAGAGAAAAGCAAATTTTATTTGAATTTCCCGGCACCACAGCAAGAGGGTGGCCGAAATGTCAACTTGACATTTCGGCCACCCTCTTTCGTGGACAGGATTTATTTCAGTCCGTACTTGCGGAGGATTTTCAGAATGGGCTTCTCGATGGAACGGCTCCAGAGGTAGTAGCCGTAGTCGTCGGGATGGGTGCCGTCGACGCTGGCTTCGTGGAGCCGGTGGTCGGTGGCGTCGGGCTGGATGAAGTAGACGTCCTTGTAGCGCTTGACGGCGATGCGCATGAGGCTGTCGGCCATGTGGCGCTTGGCGGCTTCGAAGTCGTACCGGTTCCGGTCGAAGTTGGTGTTCTCCCGGATGATGGTCTGCTGGAAGATGAGCGGTTTGCCCGGATGGGCGGCCTGGAGGCGCTCGATGAAGGGGAAGAGGCGCTCCTGGATCATCTCGGCGGAAGGGTTCGAGAAGGCGTCGAAGACGTAGGCGTCGGCTTCCACGTCGGCCAGGACGTCGGCGAAGTAGGGCTGCATCTTGCAGTTGCCGCTGCAGCCGAGCGAGAGCATCTGGATGCCGGTGTGGCGGGTGAACTGGTCCGGATAGGACATGCCGGCGCGGCTGGTGGAGATGCCGTGGGTGTAACTGGACCCGAAGATGGCGACCCGGTGGCGGAAGGGCGACTCCATCGGCTCGATGACCGTTCCTTCCTCGACGCCGATGCGGATGGAGGACATGTCGCAGTAGATCGGAAGGTACAGCAGGCACTCCTTCAGGTCGGAGGACATGTTCTGGACCACGGTCAGGCGGGCCTCCGGCTTGGCGAAGGACGGGGCGGCGGCACCGGCCCAGAGCCAGTTCCCGTCCTTGCGGATATACAGGTCGTATCCGTGGGTGGCGAGGCGCATGGTGTTGTTGGGCTGGTAGGAGTAGTCTCCTTCGGCGAGGATGACGATGGAGGAGGAGTTGGTCCGGAAGCAGACGGCGAGGCCGGCGGGACAGCGGACCTGCTTGTTCTCGGAGCGGGTGAAGCCCTTGTACCGGACCGTGTCGACGCGGTGGTAGGGATTCGGCGTGTCCATGATCTTGCCGATGAGGTTGAGTTCAGACGCCTCGGTGTAGACATACCGGGCATCCTTCGGCGTCCGCTGGGCGGACATCGTGAGCGTGCCCAGCACGATGCACACGAGGGAAAGGAGAAGATGCTTTTTCATAATGGACAAAGATACGCCATCTTGCCGACTTTCCCAACTTTTCCATCGTTGTTCGATGTTTGACGTAGCCTTTCGGAGAACCGCTGAACCTGGCCTTGAAGCAGTGGGCATAGGACGGCGAGGGAAACCGACGTCGAGGGCGGCCGGACGGTCGGATTACCTGCGCGGACGCGGCCTGCATGATTGACATTGTCGGGAAATATCGTATCTTTGCATTCCGTGTGCGGGGCGCTTTCATCGTTCTATTAGGTGTGACGGGGAAGTAAACTGTCTTAAGAAGGTACATTGATAACACGATAATATGAGTCTGAAGAATTTCTTTTCCATGTCGGCACCGGCCGCCCCGCTTCCCGAGGGGCAGGTGGACCGCACCTACAAGCGCCTGCGCTGGCAGGTCCTGGTTGCCGCGACCATCGGCTACAGCCTCTTCTATGTCTGCCGTCTCGGCTGGAACATCGTCAAGAAGGCCCTCATGGACGGGGGCGTGCTCTCCGTCGAGGAGGTCGGCCTGATCGGCGGCGGCCTGTTCGTGACCTATGCCATCGGCAAGTTCACGAACGGCTTCCTCGCCGACCGCAGCAACATCCGGCGTTTCATGTCCGTGGGACTGCTGGTGTCGGGCCTCATCAACCTCGCCCTCGGCTTCACCACCGCCTTCGCCGCGTTCATGGTGATGTGGACGGTGAACGGCTGGGCCCAGTCGATGGGCGCCGCCCCGTCGGTCGTCTCCCTGTCCCGCTGGTTCGGCGACAAGGAACGCTCCACCTATTACGGCATCTGGTCGGAGAGCCACTACATCGGTTCGGGATTGACCTACCTGATTGTCCCGGCCCTCGTGACCGCCGCCGGCTGGCAGTGGGGCCTGCGGGGTGTCGGCCTCGTCGGCATCCTCGGCGCGCTGATTGTCGCGGTCTTCCTGCGGGACACGCCGCAGAGTTGCGGCCTGCCTTCCATCGCTGAATACCAGGGCGATACGGAGACGATGAAGTCCCAGTCCGGCAAGTCCGTCGGCGACCTCCAGAAGCAGGTGCTCAAGAATCCGGCCATCTGGACCCTCGCCATCGCCAGCGCCTTTATGTACATCTCCCGCTATGCGGTGGAGAGTTGGGGCCCGACCTACCTGTCCGGCGAACGGGGCTTCTCGCTGGAGAGCGCCAGCCTGCTGATGCTGGTCTTCACGTTCTCGGGCCTGTTGGGGACGTTCATCTCCGGCTTCCTCGCCGACAAGTTCTTCAAGCACTCCTGCCGCGTGCCGGCCTTCCTGTCCGGCGTGCTGAATGTGATGTCGCTCCTGCTGTTCTTCTTCGGACCGTCCAACACCGTGTTCGTCGTGTTCAGCCTGTTCCTCGTCGGGACGGCCATCGGCGCCCTGGTGTGCTACCTCGGCGGTATGATGGCGGTGGAAATCGCCCCGAAGAAGGCGTCCGGCGCCGCCCTCGGCACCGTGGGCCTGGCCAGTTACCTCGCCACCGCGCTGAACGAGGTGGTCAGCGGCCAGATCATCCATGTGGAGAAACTCGCCGACGGGACGACTTCCTACGACTTCACCCTCGCCATCTGGGTCTGGGTCGGCGCCGCCCTCCTGTCGGCCGTCGTCACCGCCCTGATCAAGGTCGTCGCCGCCCGTCAGGGATAATCTGCCTCTGGCGTCCATCGGGCTCCTTCCTGCCCGGTCCTGTCGTCCTGCCCGGTTCCGGCCGGGCATCTCTTTTTGTGTACGACATTTCAGAAATAATGTGTATATTTGTCGACCGATAAAAACGAATCGAAACATGAAGAGCATGAGAACATCCTTCGCCGCGGCGGTTGCCGCTTTCATCCTGGCCGCCCCGGCCTATGCCCAGAACAACCAGGAGGCCGTCCGCCAGGCCGAGCAGCAGGTGGAGCAGAAGAAGCAGGACCTGGCCGAGGCCGAGCGTAAGAGCAGCCGGCAGGCGCAGGAGAGCAAGGCGCAGATCGACCGGAGCAGATCGGAGTACGAGCGCAGCAAGGCTCAATACGATCAAGGCAGGAAGTCGCTGCAGATCATGAAGGAGTCCGTCAAGGCCAAGGAGTCCGAGGTCAAGTTGAAGAAGGAGGCCCTGAAACTCCAGAGGAAGGCTCTCAAACTGGACGGCAAGTTGGATGCTGCCGACAAGGCTCAGATCCAGTTCGCCCAGCAGGAGATCAACCAACTCCAGTCTGCCCTGCAAGATGCCCAGAAGGAGTACAAGCAGGCCGAGGGAAAAGTGAAAGCCTCCAAGAAGGCGATGGATGATGCCCAGAAGCAGATCAAGGCCTCCAGGAAGGCCATGAGTGCAGCCGAGAGGGATGTGAAGGCTGCCAAGAAAGAAGTGAAGGGCAGCCAAAAGCAGCTCCAGGCCCACCAGGCGGCGGAAGAGGCGGCCCGCAAGGCCGATGCCGCCACGGTCAAGGCCGAAGCGGCCGCGGACAAGGTCGCCGATGTCGTCCCGGATTCCCTCACCGTCGTTGTTCCTGCCAGCGAGTAATATGGGAAGGATCATCCTCACAGGCGACCGGCCGACCGGCAGACTCCACCTGGGCCACTATGTGGGTTCGTTACGTAACCGCGTCCTTCTCCAGGACGAGGGCAACTATGACCGGATGTTCGTGTTCATCGCCGATGTGCAGGCGCTCACCGACAATGCCGACAATCCGGAAAAGGTGCGCCAGAACATCATCGAGGTGGCCCTTGATTATCTCTCCTGCGGCCTCGACCCGTCGAAGGTGACCCTCTTCATCCAGAGCCAGGTTCCCGAGCTCCACGAGATGACCCAGTTCTTCTCGAACCTCGTGACCGTCCAACGGCTCCAGCGCAATCCGACTGTCAAGGCAGAGATGGCCATGCGCGGCTTCCACGAGGGAGCCGAGAATGACAACCAGCGCGGCATCCCGGTCGGATTCTTCACCTACCCGATTTCCCAAGCGGCCGACATCTGCGCCTTCAAGTCCACTACCGTCCCGGTGGGGGATGACCAGGAGCCGATGATCGAGCAGTGCCGGGAGATTGTCCGCAGTTTCAATGCCACCTACGGTCCCGTGCTGGTGGAGCCGGAAATCCTCCTTCCGTCCAACCTGGTCTGCCGGCGGCTGCCGGGGACCGACGGCAAGGCGAAGATGTCGAAGTCCCTCGGCAACTGCATCTACCTGTCGGACGACCCGAAGGAGATGGAGAGGAAGGTCAAGTCCATGTTCACCGACCCGGGCCACCTGCGGGTGGAGGACCCCGGCAAGGTGGAGGGCAACACCGTCTTCACCTATCTGGATGCGTTCTGCGAGGATGCGGATTTCGCAGCCTGGTGGCCGGACTACACCTGCCTGGACGAGGTCAAGGACCACTACCGGCGGGGTGGCCTGGGTGACATGAAATGCAAGAAGTTCCTCATCAACGTCCTGAACGACCGGCTGGCGCCGATCCGGGCCCGCCGTCATGCGTACGAGCAGGACATCCCTGCCGTGTACGACATTCTCAAGAAGGGATCCGAGGCGGCCCGCGCCGTAGCGGCCGCCACCCTGCATGAGATGAAGGACGCGATGAAGATCAACTACTTCGACGACGCCGCCCTCATTGCGGAGCAGGCGGCGAAGTACCGTTCTTTGTAACCGCCCTTGAACAAGTAAGAATACCTGACTCATTTTTCCACCTTCGGACCCTTCGGGTCCTCGTTCTTCCCACTCATATGCCGTGGGCGGCGCGTTCCAAAATGGGGCCGGTTTATTTTTACGGGCCCTAACTCTTATAGCAGTCGATGACACGAAGGAATTTTCCGGTCCAGGGCATGGGCTGTGCGGCCTGCGTCGCACGCGTAGAAAGTGCCTTGAAGACCACCCGGGGCGTATCCCGCGCCCAAGTTTCCCTGGCGTCCAACAGCGCCCAGGTCGATTATGATCCGTCCGTGACCTCTCCCGGTCAGTTGCAGCAAGCGGTCCGGGAGGCCGGTTACGACCTGATCGTGGACGGCTCCGACGACGAAGCCGAGTCATCCGCAGAAATCGCCCGCCAGGATGCCTGGCGGGTGTTGAAACAAGATACCATCCTCGCCTGCGTCCTGGCCGGGCTGGTCATGCTCCTCGGCATGGGCTTCCGGGATTTCCCCTTCAAGGGGTATGTCCTCTGGGCCCTCGCCACCCCCGTCGTGTGCTGGTGCGGACGCCGGTTCTTCCAGGCAGGCTTCCCGGCCGTCCGGCACGGCAGCGCCAACATGGACACACTGGTCGCCCTGTCGGTCAGTATCTCCTACCTGTTCAGTATCTTCAACCTCCTGTTCCCCGCGGTGTGGATATCCCGGGGGATGGAACCCCACCTGTATTTCGAATCTGCGACGATGATTGTCGCCTTCATCCTCATCGGACGGCTCCTGGAAGAGCGGGCGAAGCATTCGACGACGGCCGCCATCCGCGCCCTCATGGGGCTCCAGCCGAAGGCGCCCTCCGCATGGCCCGGCGAAGACCTCCTTGTGCGCCCCGGCGAACGGCTGGCGGTGGACGGTGTCGTCGTGGAAGGGGGCTCTTACGTGGACGAGAGCATGCTCACCGGGGAACCGGTGCCCGCACTCAAACAGCCCGGGGCCCGGGTCTATGCCGGGACCATCAACCAGAACGGAGCCATGACCGTACGGGTCGAGAAGGTCGGCGGGGATACCCTGCTTTCCGCCATCATCCGGATGGTCCGGGATGCCCAGGGATCGAAGGCCCCGATCCAGCGCACTGTGGACCGCATCGCTGCGGTCTTCGTTCCGGTCATTATCGGTGTCTCGCTCCTGACGCTTCTGGTGTGGTGCCTCCTTGGCGAGGTGACGATGGGCCTGTTGGCGATGGTCGCCGTGCTCGTCATCGCCTGCCCGTGCTCACTCGGACTCGCAACGCCGACGGCTATCATCGCCGGCATCGGCAAGGGCGCCTCGCAGGGCATCTTGATCAAGGACGCCGAAAGCTTGCAGACGGCCCGTCGGATCGATGCCGTCGTCCTGGACAAGACCGGTACGCTCACGGAAGGGAAGCCTTCCGTCGTCGAGTCGGTCTGGGACCCGGAAGATGCCGCAGGGCTCCGGGATGTGCTCTACAGCCTGGAGCACCGCTCCGACCACCCGCTGGCTGCATCCGTCTGTGCCTCGCTGCAGGGTTGCGACTTGCTGGATGTCGATGGTTTCGAGACGGTCCTCGGAAAGGGAATCCAGGGCCGGGTCGGCGGAACGATGTTCTATGTCGGCAACAAGGAGTTCCTGCATGAAGTGCATCCAGAGGGGATTCCGGATGGAACTTCACCGATGGTGGCGGACTGTATCGGTCCATGGGTGGAGGCGGGCTATACCATCATCCTGCTCTTCGATGCGGAGAAGGTCTATGCCGTCCTGGCGTTGGCCGACGACCTCAAGGATTCCTCCGTCCTGGCTGTGAGGCAGTTGCAATCCATGGGCCTCGCCGTACACATGTTGACAGGGGATAACGAGGCAGCGGCCCGGCGCACGGCGGACCAGACCGGCATCACTTCTGTGCGGGCGGGAGTCCTTCCGCAGGACAAGGCCTTGTACGTGAAAGAATTGCAGGCTTCCGGAAAGCGGGTCGCCATGGTCGGCGACGGCATCAATGACAGTGCGGCCCTGGCCCAGGCCGACCTCGGCGTCGCGATGGGCGGCGGCTCCGACATCGCCATCGACACGGCGCAGGTGACCATCGTCTCCTCCGACCTGTCGAAACTCGCCGACCTCGTCCGCCTGTCCCGGCGCACGGTCGTCGTCATCCGGGAGAACCTGTTCTGGGCCTTCTGCTACAACGTGCTGGCCGTCCCGGTCGCCGCCGGGGTCCTGTATCCTTGGACCGGCCGTCTTCTGAGTCCGATGCTGGCCGCCGCCTGCATGGCCCTCTCCAGCGTCTGCGTCGTCACCAACTCCCTCCGCCTGCGGAAATAAGAAAACCGGCCTCCTGTCGAGGGGCCGGTCTTTTTTCGGGTAGGGGAGGAGTCCTTTACTCCGCCTTGCCGTTGGAGCCGAGGACGTTGATGATCTTGTGCTCGTAGAGTTTCTTCATCTCGTCACGGGCGGGGCCGAGGTACTTGCGAGGATCGAACTCGCCGGGCTTGTCGTGGAAGACCTTGCGGACGGCGGCGGTCATCGCGAGACGGCTGTCGGAGTCGATATTGATCTTGCAGACGGCGCTCTTGGAGGCCTCACGCAGCTGCTCCTCGGGGATACCGACGGCATCCGGAAGCTTTCCGCCATACTCGTTGATGATGTCGACATATTCCTGCGGGACGGAGGAAGAGCCGTGGAGGACGATCGGGAAGCCCGGGAGCTTCTTCTCGATTTCGTGGAGGACGTCGAAGGCAAGCGGCGGGGGAACCAGGCGGCCCGTCTTGGGGTCGCGCGTGCACTGCTCGGGCTTGAACTTGTA
>JAFUUB010000128.1 GCA_017483985.1 Bacteroidales bacterium
ATCCGCGACGCCAACCTTGTGTATAAAAAAGACGGAAAATGAAACGGATCATTTACCTGATGCTGCCGGCGCTGCTGTTGTCCCTGGCAGCCACCGCGCAAACTTCGAAAAAGGAAATCCTCCAGGACCTCGGCAAGACCGGCGCCAGTTATTATGCGTATCCGGGACCGCGGCAGGCTGTGCTCACGCCGGCACCGGAGGGATATAAGCCGTTCTATATCAGTCATTACGGCCGGCATGGATCACGGTATGTGAGTGATAACAAGTATTATACGCGTGCCATCGCGGCCCTGGACAGCGCCGCCCGGCTGGGCCTGCTGACGGAACGGGGCGGGGAAGTCCTGGCCATTCTCAGGACCGGCTATGCGGATGCATTCAACCGGGACGGCGACCTGACGGACCTGGGCGCCCGGCAGCACCGGGAGATCGCCCGCCGCATGTACGAGCGTTTCCCGGAACTGCTGTCGCAGCCGCTGAAGGTCGATGCCAAGTCGTCGACGACCCGGCGCTGCATGATCAGCATGTTCAACTTCTGCGGGGAATTGCAGGGCTTGAATCCGTGGCTGGAGATCAAGATGGACGCCAGTTCGCGGGACATGCATTATGTGGTCGGGAACAGTGACATCCACCTGCCCAAAGGGCCCCGGCAGGATGTGTATGAAAGACAGGCCAGCGCCCTCGGGGAAAAGGCGGGCGATTCCCGCCGCCTGATGAAGACCCTGTTCACCGATCCCGGGAAGGTAGCCGGTTTCGTCAAGGGCCGCGATCTGATGTACAACCTGTACAAGGTCGCTTCGGACCTGCAGAACGTGCCGGAGCTGAACCTGTCGCTGACGGACCTGTTCACCCGGGACGAACTTTTCGCCTACTGGGCGGACGGCAACCTCGACTGGCTGCTGGATTACGGCCTGATCCCCGGTTCCTCGCCCGGCTACCTGAAGCGGAAGGAGGTGATGGACAGTATCGTCAGCTATGCGGACCGCTTCGTCACCGGCGACCGCCCGGCCGTCTCGCTGCGCTTCAGCCATGACAGCGCCGTCCTGCCGCTGGCATATCTCCTGGGACTGAAGGAGGCGATGGGGGCCACCGATGACTTGGAGAACGTCTATAAGCGCGTCTCCATCGACAAGATCATCCCGATGGGCGCCAACATCCAGCTGGTTTTCTACAAGAAGGACGGCTCGGATGACGTATTGGTGAAATTCCTGCTCAATGAAAATGAGACATCCGTCCCGGTCCGTACGGACTGTGCGCCGTACTACCATTGGACGGATGTCAAGGCATATTGGGAGGAGCGCTACTCGCAGTAGACGCGTCCGTCCCGGATCCGGAACTGATAGGTTCCGGAGGTCAGTTCATAAACAACGGTATCAAGACCATTTCGGACGGCGCTGCCTTTGCAGGTGGCGCCGTTCCCATTCTCACCCTTGGCGTTGACCGGGAGGTAGAGGGTCGCCGTGGTGTTGGCCGGGACCGTGCAGCGGTAGGAGGTCATGACGCCTTTTTCGGCGGTCCAGGCGCTCTCGATCCGGCCGTAGTGGGAGTCGTAGCTGCCTTCCAGGGCGGTGTAGGTACCTCCGCAGGAGGGCTGGAGCACGAAGTGCTTGTATCCGGCGGCGCCATTGCCATGGTCGGTCGTGATGCCCAGCTGGAATTCGTACATCCACTGCCCGACGGCGCCGAGGGCGAAGTGGTTGAAGGAGTTCATGCTGTTCTGGTTGGGCTCGGAGAAGGCCGTGTCGAGGGAGTTCCAGCGCTCCCAGACGGAGGTGGCGCCCTTGGTGACGGGATAGAGCCAGGAGGCGAATTCGGTGTTGGAAATCATCCGGTAGGCTTCTTCGCTCCGTCCGGCGCGGCTCAGGGCCGGGAGGATGTTCGGGGTGCCGGAAAAGCCGGTCGTGATGGTGTAGGGCTTGAAATTGAAATCGGTGTTGCCGGAACCAAGCACGCCGAAGGCGCTGGTCTGGTCGTTCTGCAGGTTTTTCTGGGCTTCCTGCTCTTCGGGCGTGGGACCGCTCTCGGCCGGCCGTGCGGCGAGGGTGGCGAGATGCTGCTCGGCGCGCCGCTTGTTTTCCGCATTGAAGACGTTGAAGTTCAGCGGCGTGGCATAGGAGGCCTGGGTGTGGACGGTCTTCCCTGACAGGCCACGGGTCTTGCCGGTGGCCGGGTCGACATAGGCGCGGTTCCAGTCTTCGACCGCCCTGTCATGCCGGTCCTGCAGGATGGCCGCATAATCGGCGCGTCCGATGACGGTCGCCATGCGGGCGGTGACCTCCATCATGTAGATGTAGATGGCATTGTTGACCAGGTCCGGTGGGGTGCGGTTGTCCAATGCGAGGTGGTCGGCCAGTCCGCTGGCTTTGGTCGAGAGGGCTGGGAAGTCCGGATGGGCGTAGAAGGCCATGCCGTTGAGCCAGTCCATCATGGCTTCCATGTTCTCTTCAAGGGTTTGCGTATCACCGTATTGGCAGTACAGCTGCCAGGGGACCATGCAGACGGCGGCGCTCCAGGTCGTACCGTTGGCGAAGGTCGGGTCGTCGGTCTTGTTGTAGGTCGGGACGGTGGATCCGATGCCGCCGGGCACCTCCCGGTCGCTGCCGATGCCCTGGTCGGCGCGGAGGGCGACCATCCATTGGCGGAAGAAGTTCCTCACGTCGGCGTTGTAGATGCCGGTGCGGACATAGGCCTGGGCATCACCGGTCCAGCCCATGCGTTCGTTGCGCTGGGGGCAGTCGGTGGGGATGGTCAGGAAATTGCCCAGCTGGCTGCGCTGGATGTTCTTGAACAGCTGGTTGACCAGGGCGCCGGTCTTGTTGCCGTCGGACGTGGTGGCCTGGTAACGGCCGGTCGGGATTTCCGATGAGGACAGGACGATGCCTTTGATGTTTTCCGTGGGCAAGGCGCCTTCATGGGAAGGAATATACACCTGGATGTACTGGTAGCCGCGGAAGGTCTTGGACGGACGGATGGTGACCGGCCCGCTGCCGGCAGCGGTATAGAAATCGGCATCCAGGGCGGCCCGGTTGGTCTCGTAGAGGATGTGCCCGGCTACGTTCCGGCCTTTCTTGCCGAAACGGTCCACATATTCCTTGCTGTCCCCTTTCAGGCCGGGGTAGAGCTGCTCGCCATAGGTGAGGATGACGGTGTCGCCTTCTTTGAGCCAGCCGGCGGGAATCGTGATTTCGGGGACGCCGACCATGTTGACGCCCATGTCGTAGATGTGGGTGTGCGGATCGGAGACCGGCATCAGCCGCCGGGCGGTCAGGATCTCGCGGACTTTCACCGGCTCGTCGTAGCGGGCGACGATGTCGAAGTCGATCCAGTCGCGTTTTTCGATGGTTTCAGCGGCCTGCCAGGCGCTGTCGTCGAAACCGGGCTCCGTCCAGCCTTTCAGCTCCTTGCGGGCGTCATAGCGCTCTCCCTGGAAGAAACTGCCCAGGCGGATCGGACCGTCCTTGAAGGTCTTCCAGGCATCGGGACGGGTAAGGATTTCTTCTTTGGTCCCGTCTTCGTAGGTGATGACCAGCCGGGCGAGGAGGGCGGTATAGTCGCCGAAGAAATTGAAGTTGGAAGTGGTGAAGGTCATGTATCCGGTGTACCAGCCGCCGGCGAGTTCGGCGCCGATGGCATTGGCGCCCTGCCGGACCAGGCCGGTGACGTCATATTTGAGGTAACACATCGTTTCCCGGTATTGGCTGTCGCCGGGGATGAACCAGTCTTCGCTGACGGGCTGGCCATTGAGGTAGAGGTTCGCGATACCCATGGCGGAGGCATACAGACGGGCGGATTTCACGGCTTTGGCGGCCTGGAATTCGGTACGGAGCAGGGTTTCGGCTCCATGGGAGGGATCGGCCCAGGTCCGGACTTCGCGTGCGCCGTTGTTCGAGGCGATGATCCGGTTCCCATCGATGCGGATGCCGGTCTTGCCTTCGAAAAGACCATATCGGTCCGCATCGAAGACCACCCGGTCGACGCTCTGTCCGGCGTTCAGGATCTGATAGTTGCGGTATTCGACCTCCGTCCCCGGCGCTGCGGCGAAGCCGACGGAACATAGGTTCGGGAACGACGGGAAATTGCCGCCGCTGCCGAGTTTGTTGAGGGTGATCCGGGAGGCCCGCGTCCCGCCTCCCGTCATGCCGACGGAGAAGCCGCCGAAACCGCCGCGGCCCCGGGCAGGGGCGGTCATGAGGTCTTTCCCGTCGATGCGGAAACTGATGTCGCCGACCTCCGTGTGGACCTCAAGGGTGTGGACATCCCCTTTGCCGAGGATCTGTTCCAGGTTGGTCTCCGGATAGTTTTCCTTGTTGATGACGGCCACGGGGGTGTCCGCCTTGTCTTCCGGGAAATAGCCGACCCGGTAGATCCGCAGTTCGGGTTTGGCGGGGTTCAGGACGATTTTCACATAGGATTCCTTGGTCGCGACGCCATAGCCGTTCAGGAAGGCGCTCTGCAGCCGGAAATCATCCGCGCCCAGGATCAGGGCGGCCTCGTCTCCCCGGAGGATCCGGATTTCCGTCCGTATGTCGAAGATGCTCTGCGATGTGGCGTCCAGGGTCAACTCTTTGGAACCGATCCAGCCGGCGCCTTTCCAGGCGGACTGGCGGGGATTCATCAGGCCGGTTTCGAAACGGGTCTCCGCTTCATGGACAGCGCCGTCCTTGTCCCAGACCTGCAGGGCGACGCCATAGCCCTTCTCAGGCTGGAGGGCGACCCCGCGATACGGGATACCGTCCGAATGTCCGTCTTTGATCTTCCCGGTATCCCAGAGCGTGCTTCCGTCGCTTTCACGGATGACGGTGAGCCGGTAGGCGGTCTGGTGCTGACCTCGCTGGCCGGATTCCATCTTCCAGCTGAATACGGGATGCCGGTCTTCGATGGCCAGGGGCTGGTCGGAATGCTGGACTTTCAGGTCTGTGATGCGGGTCTGGGCGGAGACTGACAAAGCGATCAGGAGCCCCAGGAGGGAAAGGATCCGTTTCATGAAGCGTGTTTTCTTAGGTTACGCAAAAATAATGATTCGCATCTGTATCTGCAACAGTACATTTTCCCGTGGATTTCCTTATCTTTGTGTCCATGGCCGCCCTCCGGAAATACGGGACCTGCTTTTTCGAGCAGTATGCGCAGATTACCCTGTCTGCGCTGCTGGGACATGACTTCGACGACCTGGTCAACCGGGACCGGCCGGACCTCCAGTCCCCGGACGGGAAACGGGTCGGCATCGAAGTGACCCGGGCGATGGAGGAAAGCAAGGCGGCCGCCGGTGCCTTGCTGAAGGATGTGGCGGGCATGACGGAGAACCAGGAGGAAGAAGACCTGGAGACGGTCCTGGAGAATGGCTATTCCTATGGCCTGCAGGCGGACCGGGTCGGCCAGAAGGAACTGCGCTACTGGTCGATGGCCCTTCCGCTGCGCCGGATCATCGCGAGCAAGGTCGATAAATGCGGCGGCGGACTGTACGGCCGTTTCGACCGGATGGGATTGTTTGTTTTCTGCAAGGATTCCGTCACGGACATGGAAGTCATCAAGACGCTGCATTATACGATGAATCTCCAGAAGTATCTGGAGATCTGTTACAATCGTCTGTATCTGGCAGAAGCCGGGAACCTGTATGTCTGCAACTTGGACGACGGGCTTTCCGAATCCGCCCGGCTGATCAAACTGCCGATTACGCAACAGCAGCGCCGGGACTTCTATCTGGAAGCGGTCCGCCGCCAATATCAGGGACGCTAGTCCCGTTCCATCAGCCGTTCGTCTTTTCTTTCAGGTTCTTGTGGCTGGGATGCCTGTCCAGTTTGTCTCCCAGTTCCCGGCGCCGTCTTTCGTAATAGTCGTGCCGGGCCGGATTCTCGGGGAACCAGCCACGCAGTACGCGCATTTCCTGGGCAAGGATTTCGTGGATGCCCCAGAGGCAGGAAAACGCGGCGGCACCGACGATGGTCGCGACTACGGTATTGGGAATGAACAGGGACAGGACGCAGAAACCAAGGCCTGCGGCCAGCAGGACCCACCAGCTTTTCTTGCCCCAGTGGTATTCCATCTTGATGACGATGGGGTGGCAGATGCCTATGATGAGGAACACGGCGGCTCCGACGAGGATTCCATTGAAATTCATATCCATTTTTGCATTAGCGGGCACAAAGATAGGGAATCTTGCGGCTTCTTGCAAGCTAATTGTGGAGGGTGAGCACGATGTACTCCGACCGGGTCCCGATCCGGAACTTCCCGCCCCAAAGACCGAGGCCGGAACTGACGTAGTAGCGGGTATCGCCGCGCCGGTGCGGGCCGAAGGCTTTTTCGAACATGGCGTCGGTGATCCAGTTGCCGGGCCAGATCTGGCCGTGGTGGGTATGGCCGCTGAACTGGAAGTCGATGCCGCACTGCTCGGCTTCTTCGAGGTGGTAGGGCTGGTGGTCCAGCAGGATGGTGAAGAGGCTGTCCGCTGCGGTCAAATCCCGGAGACTTTTGCGGGCTCGGTTGCTCCGGTCGTCGCGGCCGATGATGCGGATGCCTGCCGCCGTGGCGGCGCTGTCGCGCAGCAACGTGATCCCGGCATCGGCGTAAAACCGCTCCGAGCCTTCCTCTCTGGAGATGTATTCGTGGTTGCCCAGGCAGGCGTATACCGGTGCCTGGATGGCCCGGAAGGATTCGTCATAGTGCCAGGCGCGGACGGGCCGCAGGTCCCGGTCGATGATGTCTCCGGCGATCAGCACCAGGTCGGGATTCTCGTCGTTGATCAGCCGTACCCAGCGGTCCAGTTCCTTCTTGCGGTTGTGGTAGCCGACGTGCAGGTCGCTGGCCAGAACGATCCGGACCGGTTTCTCCAGTGGTTTTTCCGTCTGGATATCAATGGCCTCCCGGTATTTGTGGTGATAGTGCAAGTTCCCGTATGTCAGCAGGATGACCAGGGCGCCGAGCACGGTGGCCGTCCCGGCCCAGGAATCTTTCAGAAAGGAGGCCGGAATGAGGTGCAGGATCCTCCCGATGCCCAGGACGAGGAAAAGCATCAGGGCATAGACGAAGAAGATCATCCACGAGGTGCTGATCTCATAGGTGACTGCCGTAAGCGGCAACGGCATCCGGTCACCCCATTTGAAATACACGAAGATGCCGAGGAAAGCCGCGACATACAGTGCGGCGGCCAGCGTTTTTCCCAGGGTGGAAAACGGCAGGATCCGCCAGAAGCACCAGGTCGTGTAGGCGATGCTCGCCAGGACAAATAGGAAAGTCAGGATCATACGGTTTCTCATACTGCAGTTTCGGACGCGCAAAGATAATCATTTTCTTTCACTCTCCCTGCCCGGTCCGGCCCGGCGCTTGCTCTCCGCCGGCAGCCCTGGATCGCTCCTTCCCTCGAACGGGTGCAAAGAGGGCCTTGATTCAGCGATTTTGCCCCGTAGGGTCGGTGCCCATGTGGCCCTGGGTGCAAAATGATGCTTCCAGAAGCGGAAACGCCCCCGCGGTAAAGAAACCGGAGAATTGGAAAAAGAAACGGAAAAAAGGGAAAGGAGGACGGCTCGGTTTCTGCTGACATTTGTATTGTTCCGACAGCACAACAACAATTCAAGAGATATGGACAGAAGAGATGCACTGAAATTGATGGGGACCTCCCTGGCCGCCATCGCCATGGCGGGGATTGCCCCGCGTACCCACGCCGCCATCCTGAAAGACCGCGCTGCGGAAAAGAAGCGTCTGGTCTTCTATTTTACCGCTACCGGGAATTCCCTTTTTATCGCCAAGAACCTCTCGGACAATCCGCTCAGCATTCCGCAGGAATTGAAGAAAACGGACCTGGCCTATGAAGCCGACGAAATCGGATTCGTGTTCCCTGACTATGCGGCTTCTGCACCGATGATCGTCCGTGAATTCATTCAGAAAGCGAAGTTCAAGGCTCCGTACATCTTCTCGGTCATCACCTTCGGAAATGCCGCCGTAAATGTCGCGGAATGGTGGGACAAGTTTGCCAAGGAGCAGGGGCTGACCCAGCAGTATATCAATACCATCCTGATGGTGGATAACTATCTGCCCGTCTTCGATATGAACCAGCAGATGAGTATCGACAAGCATGTGGATGAGAACCTTGCCAAGATCCTGGAAGACCTCGGCGCCCACAAGGAGTACATCCAGCATGGCGAGATGGGCTTTTTCAATGAAGAAGGCCTCAAGCGGATGCAGGACCAGCATTTCTCCATGACCGCCGACCGGCTGATGGATCTGAAGGAAGACCGCTGCGTCCAGTGCATGACCTGCGCCAATGTGTGTCCGCACCGGAATTTCTCCTTGGCCGACGGCAAGCTCAAATTCGCCGGAAAGTGCGAATACTGCCTGGCGTGCATCCAGAACTGCCCGCAAAAAGCCTTGGTGCTCAAGTCGGCATGGGAAGGCCGGCCCGGCGAACGCAATCCGGAGGCCCGGTACCGCAACCCCAACATTTCCCTGAATGAGATTATCCGGTCCAACCGGCAGTAAACAAAACAAAATCACGCGAAAAGCCCCGGACGTCCAGACGTCCGGGGCTTGTTCTGTAAACGGCTTCCGCTATTTGCCTGCAGCCAGGAGGGAGATATCTTTGACTTCAATCTCGTGCCGGACGTATCCGCTGCGGGACACCGCGATCATGGCCCGGCCGACCTCGGACATACTGTTCCAGCCGCCAAAGAACTTGATCAGCGGATAGCAGGCCCAGAAGAGGTACTGGATTTTCTGGATATGGATCTGCCCCTTGTACCGCCACATGATCGCCGGGCGGAAGTTGTAGGCGCCCTTGAACGGCATGCGGACCAGGGCGTCTTCCGTGGATTTCTTGATCCGGACCCACATCTGGTCGGTGTGGTTGTAGTTGCCGGCGCCGCTGACGTAGACGAAAGTCATGCGGCCCTTGTCCGGCAGGATGGATGCCAGGTGCAGGGGGATGTCGTGGCTGATGACCTTGTAGCGCTCCTCCGGGACGCCGAGACTGGAAATCCCGGCGCAGAAGAAGACCGCGTCATAGCCTTCCAGCATAGGGTCGCCTTCTTTCAATTGCATGAAATCCGGGACCAGATACTCTTCCAGTTTCGGGTGCCTGTGTCCGCAGGGACGGCGGCTGATGCTCAGCACCTTTCAATTTCACGGTTGTTCAGGCATTCCAGCAGGACGCCTTCTCCGACATATCCGGTCGCACCGGTCAGGATAACCTTCATGGCAGTATACGATTGACTCAAAGACAAAGATACTGATTTTTCCGCATTATCCTTGTCTTTGAGCAGGAAGTCAGTGCGCCGGTGCCGATTACTGCTGCCGGTTTGCCTTGACGATATCGTTCAGCGTTACGTTGGGGTTGCGGTACCGGGCCTCCGGATTGCGCTCATCCGGCGTACCGTAGACTTCCGCCGTACCAGCGTTATGCTTTTTTCGGATATTTCCGTCAAAAACTCCGAATCTGTCAGAAAATGAGTATATTCGCTATGCTATGACATCGGAAATTATTATTCGGGACACGCTGGAAGGCATCGGGGAAGGGGAGGTCGCGCTGCACCTGGCCCACATCCTGTGCTTGGGCGGCAGTTGTGAGATAGACTACAATGACGATCTTTTTACGATCCGGGAAAAGGACTGTACCATTATCCGTGCCACCCAATTCGTAGGATCCGTCCATCCTTCCGGGGATTTCCGGGCCAGGATCTTATATATCGATCCGACCTTTATCGAGAAGTCCACGCCGAATACGAATTATGGGATGCGCGGATCGCTTTCCCTGGCCCAGAATCCTGTCATGCATCTGACGGACGAGGAGTTTTCCCGTTGCCGCCGGGATTTCGAGGAAGTGGAAAGAAGGCTGGGAATGGTCCGGCATCATTTCCATGAAGAATTGATGATCAGTACGGTCCGGACCCTGATCTTGGATTTCTATGATTTCCATGCCCGGATCAACGGAATGGAGGAAATCCAGACCCAGTCGGCGTCGATCATGCAGCGGTTCATCGGCATGCTGGAGCGGGGAGACTACCGGAAGACCCGTGAAGTCGGGTATTACGCTTCGGAATTGTGTGTGGCTCCGAAATACCTCTCTGAAATCAGCAAAACGATAACCGGTCATTCCGCCAACTGGTGGATCAACCGGTTTACCATTCTCGATATTTCCCGTCAGCTCCGGGACCGTTCCCAGACGTTTACGGAGATATCGGAGCTATTCAATTTCTCGTCACCCGCTTATTTCAGCCGCTATGTCCAGCGGTATCTGGGTGAGTCTCCCTCGGATTACAGGGGATAAAAGAAGCATCAGTCGACGTTGACGACTGTGTATTTCGTGGTGCCGAGGCCCATCTCCTCACCGCGGAAGACGATGCGCGTGCCGTGGCGCTGGTTGATGCGCTCCAGCAGGGCCTTGGTGTCGTTGTTCTCGTCGTTGGGGAGGTTGAACACCTGGTCGAGGCAGAACTTGTCGAGGGCGACGGGATCGATGGAAGCGGCAATGCCGATGTCCTGGATGGTCGGGTCATGCGGGTGGGAGTCGCAGTCGCAGTCGATCGAGATGTTGTTCATGATGTCGATGTAGAGGATGTTCTTTCCCTCGCCGAAATATTCATGGACGGCCTGGGCGGCGGCGGACATGGACTCGATGAAGGGGGTGTTGTTCTCCGGCTTCTGGTCCCAGCCGGCGGGGAGGTCCTGCCACATGGTATGGTAGTTTTCGGTCTTGCCGGCGGAGTGGATGTAGGCTTTGCCGTTGCGGGAGCCCACGCCGATGGAGGCGTTCTTGAGGACCCCGCCGAAACCACCCATCGCATGGCCTTTGAAATGGGCGAGATTGATCATGAAATCGTAGTTCTGGATGTGGGAGCCGACGATGTCGTACTTGATCCATTTGTCATCCTTGACGGGAATCTTGATTTCGCCTTCCTCGTCCATGATGTCCACGTCCTTGAATCCGTGGGCTTCGATGGTCTTGCGGTGGTCCGCCGTCTCCATCCGGGACCCGGCATAAGCGGTGTTACACTCGACCAGACGGCCGTTGACCTCCTGCAGCAGCGGCTCGATCAGGGCCGGTTTGAGGTAGTTGTTCCCGTCCATCTCGCCGGTGGCGATCTTGACGGCGACCCGTCCGGTGGCTTCCCGCCCGACGGCCTTGTAGATCTTCACGAGACTTTCCGGGGTGATTTCCTTGGTGAAATATACGACGGAAGCGGGGCCGTTCTGGGAAACGGCGGTTTCGGCCGGCACGTCGGCGGCGCCTTTTGCGTTCTTCTTGGCATTGCCGCAGGAAACGGCCAGCACCAGGGCGAGGGCGGCAATCAACTTGTTCGTTTTCATATCAATCGGTTTTTTGTTTTCATTTCCTGCAAAGTTACATGAGCGATTGACTTGAACTGAAAAAAGTTGACACTTTGTGAGGGCTAAAAACAAAGAGTCAATGGAACAGAAAACAGTCAAGCAGAGGTTCTGGAATGAGAACCTTGGATGGTACGATGAACGGGAGATTGCGACCGGGAAGTACAAG
>JAFUUB010000019.1 GCA_017483985.1 Bacteroidales bacterium
AGGATGTTGATCTGGTCGGCGGCTTCGCGTCCGCGGCGGACGATATTCTTGGCCTTGCCGATATTGGCCACCCAGCCGGGTTCGACGGTCTCGTCGAGGTATTCCTGGATCTCCGGATACTCCAGGTACTTGGAGTAGGAATCGATCGGGTTGACGGCCGGATAGCGTTTCTGGTCGGCACGATTCTGTTCGAGGGCATAGAAGCAGCGGGCCGCCTTCTTGGTGGATTCGGTCACCGGCTCCTTGAGGTTACCGCCGGCAGGGGAGACCGTACCGATGAAGGTGACGGCGCCCTTCTGGCCGTTGTTCAGCACGACCATGCCCGCGCGGGCGTAAAAGTTGGAGATGATGGCGGACAGGTCGACCGGGAATGCGTCGGCGCCCGGAAGTTCTTCCATACGGTTGGACATCTCGCGGAGGGCCTGGGCCCAGCGGGAAGTCGAGTCGGCGAGCAGCAGGCAGCGCAGGCCCATCGCACGGTAATATTCGCAGATCGTCATGGCGGTGTAGACGGAGGCCTCACGCGCAGCGACCGGCATGTTGGACGTGTTGCAGATGATGGTCGTACGTTCCATCAGGTGACGGCCCGTATGCGGGTCGATCAGTTCCGGGAACTCCGTGAAGATTTCCACGACCTCGTTGGCACGTTCGCCGCAGGCGGCCATGACGATGACGTCGGCCTCACCCTGCTTGGCGATGGCATGCTGGAGGACGGTCTTGCCGCAGCCGAACGGACCCGGGATGAAGCCGGTACCGCCTTCCGCGATGGGGTTGAAGGAGTCGATGACACGGACGCCCGTCTCCATGATCTTCTCCGGACGCGGTTTTTCACGGTACGCCTTGACGGCCACCTTGACCGGCCACTTCTGGGTCATGGTCACCGGGACCTCTTCCCCGTCCGCGTCCAGGAGGACGGCGATGACATGGTCGACGTTGTACTCTCCGGCAGCCACGACGGACTTCACGGTGTATTCTCCCTTGAAGGAGAACGGAACCATGATTTTATGCGGCAGCCAGCCTTCCTTGACCTCGCCGAGCCAGTCGGCGGCGATGACCTTGTCGCCCGGCTTTGCGATCGGGGTGAAGTCCCACAGTTTCTCGCGGTTGAGCGGATCGGTGTATTCGCCGCGTTTGAGGAAAACGTCCTTCATCGTGGTCAGGTCGTTCTGCAGACCGTCGTAGACGCTGGACAGAAGGCCCGGACCGAGGGTGATCTCGAGCATCTTGCCCTCGAATTCGACGGTGTCGCCGTTCTTGAGGCCGCGGGTGCTCTCAAAGACCTGTACCTGGGCATTTTTGCCATTCACCTTGATCACCTCGGCCATCAGCTTGGTATCCCCGAGCGAGATGAAGCAGAGTTCGTTCTCTGCCACCGGGCCGGAGACTTGGACGGTAACCAGGTTGGACACGATGCCCGTTACAATACCTGTTGTTTTTGTCATATCTTTGTTCTGTTATTATGCATTGTATTCCACACCCTTGAAGGTGCCCCGCACTTCTTCCACGAGCTTGCGGAAGAGTTCCCGTCCGGCCTGTTCGTCAAGGACCGCCCACCGGCGGGTGATCCGGTAGCGGGCGATGAAGCCGAGGATGGTGTCGAGGTTGAAGTAATCGAAGAGGTTCAGGGCTGAAATCTTCTCCCAGCGGATGTCGTCGAGCGCACGCTCGCGGGCCAGGATGTCGGTCGTCGCCAGGGCGGCCTGCGTCCGCGCAGCCTCCTCGAAGACTTCCTCCGGCTCCCGGAAGATATCCTGCTTTTCCTCACGGCCGAGGGCCTTGTTGAGGAAACGGACCTTGGCGTTGCGCAGTTGGAGGTCGAAGCGGAAGTACTCCCTGATGAAGCGGTCCGGATGGGACAGGGCTTCCTCGTAGAAGGCTTCGCCGAGCTGCGAATCGTCATGGCCGCGGAGCAGCAGGTCCACCACGGCGTTGTCCCGCGCGGAAAGCTGTTCCCGGATGAAGTCCAGGATGCTGTCCCGGGAAGGTTCGCCCGGTTTGACATCCGGCGTCAGGACGGGAAGGGAGGATATGATATACTCGTAGTTGTTCATACCTATTCGCCGAACAGCAGTTTCTTCGTCGCCGGTCTGAGGTATTCGCCGATGAGGCTCTTGAACGTCTCGTCGGTCAGGCTGATGAAATAGCCTCCATCTTTCGGGCCGATGTTGAATCCGCCGGCCACTTTCTTGGAGAACGTCGCGTTGACGCCGCCTTTCAGCAGGGAACCGAGTTCATTCTTGACGAAAGGTTCCAGTTCCTTCTTGAGGCTCTCCGGAAGCACGAGGTCCAGGTCGACCGCCTGCTCGGCGTTGAATTTCCGGGCCACTTCCGTAATGATGCCCTTGATGAATTCCGGGGAGGAAAGGGCCTTGGAAACCTGGGTGTCGGTCAGTTTGCTGACGACCATGTTCTCGAGATCCTTGCGGGTGGCCTGCAGGGCTTGTGCGGAGGCCATCTTCAGGTCGCTCTCAACCTTGGTCCTGTAGTCGGAAGCATCCTTGCGGGCCTGGGCCAGGATGGCTTCTGCCTGGCTGCGGGCTTCATCGACGATGCCGGCGGCCTGTTTCTTCGCCTCTGCAAGGAGGGCCTGCCCTTCCTGCTTGCCTTTCGACAGCCCTTCCTGGTAGAGTTTGTCAGTGAGTTGCTGGAGTTTGTCCATAATTCAAATTATCGTTTTATGATTTTTCTGTCAATACGATTTAACCGACATTCCCCTTGGGCAGGGAACATCGGTTAAAGTTAAGAAATTATTTTGAAATCCGTAATAAATCCAAACTCCTTTTCGGAAGAATTTGGACAGGTGTATCAGAAAATGGATAAAAAGTGAAACTATCGGAGGGCGCGCATGGCATTCAGGACGGCCAGCACCGTGACGCCGACATCTGCGAATACGGCCATCCCCATCGTAGCACAGCCCAGCGCGGCCAGGATGAGTACCAGGACCTTGATGCCGATGGCCAGTCCCATGTTCTCCCAGGCGATGCGCAGGGTCCGTCGGGCCGTCTGCAGGGCGGTGACGATCTTGGAGGGCTTGTCATCCATCAGGACGACATCGGCCGCTTCGATGGCGGCATCGGAACCCAGGGCGCCCATGGCGATGCCGATGTCGGCGCGGGCGAGTACGGGGGCATCGTTGATCCCGTCCCCGGCAAAGGCCAGCGGCCCTTCTCCCAGGAGGGATTCAACCTGCCGGAGCTTGCCTTCCGGCAGCAGCCCGGCTTTCCAGCCGTCCAGATGCAGGTCGCGGGCCACGGCGGCGGCGATCCCTTCCTGGTCGCCGGTCAGCATCCAGACCCGGCTGACACCGGCGGCGTGCAGCCCCTCGACTGCCTGGGCGGCATCGGGCTTGATCCGGTCGGAAATGACGATGTGGCCGGCATAGACGCCGTCGATGGCGACATGGATGATGGTGCCGGTATGGGTGCAGGGATGCCGGGCGGCTCCGACCCCGTCCATCATCTTTTCATTGCCGACCGCAACCTTTTTCCCGTTGACCGAAGCCGTCAGTCCCTTTCCTGCGATTTCGTGGATGTCCCCGACCCGGCAGTCGTCCTGCTCGTCGGGATAGGCCATGCGGAGGGCGGCCGCGATCGGGTGGGTGGAATGCCGCTCGACATGGGCGGCCAGATGGAGCAGTTCCTGTTCGTCGATCTGCTCGGGATGGACGGCCGTCACCGTGAAGACCCCTTCCGTCAGGGTCCCGGTCTTGTCAAAGACGACGGTCCGGATGCGGGCGAGGGTGTCCATGAAGCCGGCCCCCTTGATCAGGATGCCTTTCCGGGAGGCGCCGCCGATGCCGCCGAAGAAGGTCAGCGGAATGGAGATCACCAGGGCGCAGGGGCAGGAGACGACCAGGAACATCAGGGCCCGGTAGATCCAGACGGCCCACTGGCCGGTGATGAGCGAAGGGACCACGGCCAGCAGGACGGCCAGCCCGACGACGACCGGGGTGTAGACCTTGGCGAAGCGGGTGATGAAACGTTCGCTGCGGGATTTGCTGTCCGCGGCGTGTTCGACGAGTTCCAGGATCCGGGCGGCGGTGGATTCTCCGGCCGGTTTGACGGTCCGGATCCGCAGGACACCGGACAGGTTGACGCAGCCGGAGAGGATCTCGGCTCCCGGCCGGGTGCTGCGGGGGACGCTTTCTCCGGTCAGGGCGACGGTGTCCAGGGAGGATTCTCCCTCGATAACAACGCCGTCCAGGGGAACCTTTTCGCCGGGACGGATCAGTACAATCTCTCCGATGGCGATCTCTTCCGGACTGACATCCAGGAGCTTACCGTCCCTCTCGACGTGGGCGGTATCGGGTCTGAGATCCATCAGGTGGGCGATGGAACGGCGGGACCGGCCTTCGGCGACCCCTTCGAACAGTTCTCCGACCTGGAAGAAAAGCATGACGAAAACCGCTTCCGGGAACTGGGTGGCGGCGCCGGGCAGGAATCCGATGCCGAGGGCGCCCAGGGTGGCGACGCTCATCAGGAAGTTTTCGTCCAGCGCTTCGCCGTGGGCAAGGGCTTCGGCGGCTTCCTTCAGGGTGTCCCAGCCGACGATGAGATAGGGGATCAGATACAGCAGGAGGTATTGCCAGGTCGCCCAGTCGGTCTTCTTTTCAATGACGACGACTGCGACCAGCAGGAGGGCGGCGGCCAGGATCTTGATGATCCGTCCCTTTGCGCTTTCCTCTTCTTCGTGATGGCAATGTTCGCAGGTCTCTGCGTGGGTATGGTGATGATGCTCGTGTGACATGGTCTGATGTTTTTCCGGAGACAAAAGTACGGCATCTCCCATGCAACCCGGTTGCAAAGATCAGTTCTTGCGACGGATGCCCCGGACGGGATCCGCGGCGAGCGGGTTGTCCGGCCAGGCGTGTTTGGGGTAGCGCCGGCGCAGTTCCTTCCGCACCTCGAAATAGGTTCCGTTCCAGAAGCTCCGCAGGTCCGTGGTCAGCTGGACGCTCTTGTAGCCCGGGGAGAGGAGTTCCATCAGGACCGGGCGCCGTCCGTCATCGACGCAGGGGGTGTCCAGCAGCCCGAAACACTCCTGCAAGCGTACGCGCAGCACCGGCACTTCGGCCCCTTGCCGGTATTCCAGGCGGATCCGGCTGCCGGTCGGGACGGCAAGATGGGTGGGCGCGAGGCGGTCGACCGTCTGCTGCTGGGGATAGTCCAGCAGGCTCCACAACACGTTGCAGAGGTCGATCTTTTTCAGCTCCGGGACCGTCGTGGCGTTGCCGGCAAAGGCGGGGAGCCACTGCGGCGCCCGTTCGAGGACGGCCTGGGTGCCCAGGTCGGGCAGGTCCAGTTCGGGATGCCAGGCTGCGACCGTCGCCACGCGCCGCTGCAGGTCCAGGACGGCTTCGGAAAAGTCAAACATCGAAGTCCCATCTTTGACCGCCGCCTGGCAGAGTACGTCCAGGGTGCGCTGCCCGCTTGCTTCGGAAAGCGGTTTCTCCGACAGGAGCAGCCCTCCGATCCGTTCTTCCCGGCGGGCGACGACCCGGCCGGCCTTGCTGTCCCAGAAGATGTTGTCCCGTTGCCGGGCCAGCGGGCGGAGATCCTCGACCGAAACCGGCGCGGCCAGGAAGATGCGTCCGGTCCCTTCCTTCCCGACGGAGAGGTCGGCCGCGGCGATCCATTCGTTCCCGGCCAGCGGATCCGCGGGGTCGAGGGCCGCCAGTTCGCCTCCGGCCAGGCGGAAGCAACCCTGGCCTTCCGGCCAGGTCCGGCCGATCCGTTCGGGGTACGCCGCAGCGAGCAGCGCTCCGATTTCGTAGGGATCCGGGAGGGAATCGTCCACCGCGGCATGTACGATGTTCCGGTACTGTTCGGCACTGCGGATCAAGCGGTTCCATTTCCCTTCTTCCCGGCGTCCCCGGGCCCTGCGAAGGGCGTCGACCCGCAGGTCCAGACCGCTTTGCCGCGTGTCGGCCAGCGGGTCTTTTTCTTCCAGGATGGCGGCGATATCCGCGGCCAGGGCTTTCTGGGCAGCGGTCCCGGCGCGGCAGAGCATCTGGGCGATGCGCGGATGGCAGGGGAGGGCGGCCAGCCTTTTTCCATGCGGGGTGATCCGGCCTTCCCCGTCAACGGCATCGAGGGCTTCCAGCAGCTGACGGGCCTGTGCGAGATGGGCCGGAGGGGGAGGCGTCAGCCAGGGAAGGCGTTCCGGGCGGTTTTCGCCCCAGGCTGCGATTTCCAGTACCATGGAAGCCAAGTCGGCATCCAGGATTTCGGGCATCCGGGTGGCGGCCATGCGGGCCTGCGTCGCCGTGCTCCAGAGCCGGTAACATTTTCCGGGGGCGACCCGGCCGGCGCGTCCGCTGCGCTGGTCCGCCATGTCGCGGCTGATCCGGACGGTCTCCAAGTGGCTGAGCCCGCTTTGCGGACTGAAAACCAACTTCTTGCAGAGCCCGGAATCGATGACGGTACGGACGCCTTCAATGGTGAGGGAGGTCTCTGCGATGGGCGTGGCGAGGACGATTTTCCGCTCCCCGGGCCGGCTCGGTGCGATGGCCGCCTGCTGTTCCTGATTGGAGAGCATGCCGTACAGCGGCCGGACATGGGTGGGCTCCAGCGCATCGCCGATCCGCTGGGCGCAACGGCGGATTTCCGCCTCGCCGGGCAGGAAGGCCAGGATGTCGCCTCCTTCTTCCCGGTGTACCTGCCGGATGACCTGGGACACGGCTGCGACCGGGTCCTCCGGCTCGGGCAGGTGGAAGACCTGGACCGGGAACATTTTCCCTTCACTGTCAATGGATTCCGCTCCCAGCGACCGGCAGAGTGCCGCGGCATCCAGGGTCGCGGACAGGATGACGATCTTCAGGTCCGGGCGCAGGAGGTCCTGTGCCTGCCGGGTCAGGGCCAGGGACACGTCGCTGTGCAGGCTCCTCTCGTGGAATTCGTCGAAAAGGACGGCGCTGACCCCTTCTAGGGTCGGATCCTCGACCAGCATGCGCGACAGGATCCCCTCGGTCAGGACTTCGATCCGGGTCTCCCGGGAAATGCGCGTTTCGAAGCGGATCCGGTATCCGACGGTTTTTCCGACGGATTCGCCGAGCAGGAATGCCATCCGTTCCGCCACCTGACGGGCGGCCAGGCGGCGGGGTTCCAGCATCAGGATGCGGCTCCCCTCCGGGAGGGCTTCCAGGATCGTGAGGGGCAACAGGGTGGATTTACCGGCACCCGGAGGTGCGGTCACGACCAAACGCGCCGCTTCCGCCAACTTGCGGTTGACTGCGTCAGCGATTCCCGCTGCGGGAAGGGATGCGGCGGAGGGGTGCAGGTCGCGCTTCATGCAGGGAAACTGCGGCCTACGATTTCTTTGCGGAGCGGCGGGTAATGCCGATGGCACCGGTAGGGCAGACCAGGCTGCACAACAGGCAGCCGACACACTTGGGACCGATCATCCGCGGTTTGCGGGTCTGGGGGTCAAACTCGATGGCCTGGTGGCCGCCGTCCATGCAGGAGGTATAGCAGCGTCCGCAGCCGATGCAGACATCGCGGTCGATCTTGGGGTAGACGACCGTGTCTCGGTCCAGATCCGTAGGCCGGACGAAACGGGAGATCTGCTCCCCGACCAGCTGGGCCAGATCCCCGATGCCGCGTTCGGCCATATAGGCATGCAGTCCGCTGACCAGGTCGTCTATGATCCGGTATCCGTATTGCATGACGGCCGTGCATACCTGAACGTTGCGACAACCCAGCTGGATGTATTCCAGAGCATCCCGCCAGGTCTCGATTCCGCCGATGCCGCTGAGGTGGACCTTCTTCATGAGGGGGTTGGACGCCATTTCCAGGATAAAGCGCTGGGCGATGGGTTTCACGGCCCGGCCGGAGTATCCGGAAATTGTCTTCTTTTCCGATACGCTGCTCCGTTCATTCATGGTCAGGGACTTGATGGTATTGATGGCGGAGATGCCGTCGGCTCCGGCGAAATAGGCGCCCATCGCCGGCTGGTTCATGGTGGTGATGTTCGGCGTCATCTTGGCGATGACGGGGATCTTGACGGTCCGTTTGACATAGGCGGTGTAGAAAGTGACCAGTTCCGGATTCTGTCCCACGTCGGAGCCCATTCCCGCCAGTCGCATCTGCGGGCAGGAGAAATTGAGCTCGATGGCATCAACGCCCGATTTCTCGGCCATTTTCGCCAACTTGATCCAATCTTCCTCGTCCTGTCCCATGATCGAGGCAACGACCACCTTGGTGGGATAGTTCTGCTTCAAGCGATGCAAGATGTCAAAATCGACATCTGCTGGATTCTCAGATAGTTGCTCCATGTTCCTGAATCCGGCGAAATCGCCTCTCCGACCTTCTCCCACGGCATCGAACCGGGGAGAGACTTCCCGGATTTCCTGCAGGCAGATGGTCTTATAGAAGACCCCGGCCCAACCGGCATCGAACGCCCGCGCGACCATTTCGTAATTCGTGCAGACGGCAGACGATGCCAGGAAAAACGGATTCTCGCACCGGATTCCGCAGAACTCGATGCCCAGGTCCGGGTTCACCCCGGAGTCCGGTGCGGCAGGCAGATCCCGGAGCATTTCCCGGATCCGGACGGGACGGTCATAATGGATGCAGGCCTCTTCCGCTGCCCGGAGGTTTTCTTCCGAGCAACCGTCAATCCATCGTGAGGCCAGCGTCGTATTGTCAAATCGGATGGCGCGGATGGCGCGGGCGGGATCTCCCTGTCCGCAGGCTTTGGAGCAAGGCGCATCTACGCATAAAAGGCATCTGCCGGCTTCTTCACGAATGTCCATATGTCCCATAGTAGAATGTATTAGAGGTGTTCTGTTTTTTTGTAGATTGGTAAAAATAAAGATATTTTTTGAATAATCTGCCAGAAAGGGGATGTCCAGGGCTTATTTTTCCTGAAATGTCCTATCTTTGCAGGGTAACTCTTTTCATGCACAAGACATGTATGCGATCCTGACAGCCCTTCTGATTCCTTTCCTGGGTACCACCCTGGGATCGGCTTTTGTCTTCTTCATGAAAAAAGACATGCCGGCCCTGGTCCAGAAGATCCTGATGGGCTTTGCTTCCGGTGTGATGGTGGCGGCCTCCGTTTGGTCGCTGCTGATCCCCGCCTTGGAAATGGGAGAGGGGACGGAGGCCGTCGTACCGGCTGTCATCGGTCTGCTGGGCGGTTTTGCGTTCCTGCTCCTGATTGATTACGTGACGCCGCACATCCATCCGCTGGGCGGTCCGGAGGGTCCTCGGAGCAAACTTTCCCGGACGGCCATGCTTTCGCTGGCCGTGACCATCCACAATTTCCCGGAGGGGATGGCGGTGGGTGTCGCCATTGCCGGTGCCCTGACGGCGGATTTCAACATGGCCGGAGCCCTGGCCCTTTCCCTGGGTATCGCGATCCAGAACGTCCCCGAAGGCGCCATCATCGCCATGCCGCTGCGTGCGGCCGGTAACAGCCGGATGCGTTCATTCCTGATCGGGTCCCTGAGCGGGATTGTCGAGCCGATCGGCGGCGCCCTGGTCCTGCTGCTGGCTTCCTCGGTGCTCGGAATTATGCCCTATATGCTTTCCTTTGCTGCAGGTGCTATGCTCTATGTGGTTGTGGAAGAGCTGATTCCGGAGATGTCCCAAGGCGAGCATTCCAATATGGGTACCATCGGTTTCGCCCTTGGTTTCGCGCTGATGATGGTCCTGGATGTGGTAATGGGATAAGAGCCCCAACCCTTTTTTCGGCTTATTATTCCTTCTTGAGTTCCACCGCCGGATTTGTCTTCGCAGCCTTCATTGTCTGCCAGAGAACAGACCCGAAAGCCATGGCAAACGTGAGGATCACGGCCAGGACAAAGATCCACCCATAGTTTTCGAGCCGATAGATATAGCTCTCCAGGTATTTCTGAGTCGCCCAGACAGCGACAGGGATGCCGATGATGCAGGCGATGCCTACCAGGATCATATAATCCTGGATCGTCCGCCAGGTCTCTGAGTCCACCGTGCCTCCGAACACTTTCCGTACGGCGATGTCATGGGCTTTTTCATCGGCAAAATAGGTACTCATGGCCAGCAGGTCGAGGAGCGAAAGCAGCAAGGCCAGTATCATGAACACCTCCATCAGCCGCATGTTGTTCCGGGTGGGCCTCAGCGCCTTTTCGTAGAATTCCATCAGGTAACCGTCGGCAAACTCGTTAAAGACCATGTTGTCTTTCTTCCAGGTCTCATACGTCTCCCTGATCTGTTTACGCGCATCCTCGTGGTCTCCGCCGATTTCCATCAGGATACCATAAACAGAAGGATACGATATCTGCACGTCCTCCACCAGGACGATCATGTTTTCTTTAGCACCCATATTGCTCAAGGATACCGGGAAGTCGGCAATGACGCCGCCGATGTTCTCACAATTGCCCATCCTTTGACGCAGAACCCCGATATCGTGAGACGCATCGGTGAATCCGGAAGCCGCGAAGGCTGTTTCTCCGAACCAGACGGTATTGTTCAACGGGGCATTGTAATCGGCCTGCACCTCAAATCCCAGCATGTCAAAGGCGGCTTTGTCCATGTGGTAAACCCGGTAGAGGATGTCTTTCCCATCCGCCGTCAGGCTATACTGCCCACCGGCTTGTTGCCCGGGCACCTGAACAGCCAGACCGGTGCTTCTGACAAAAGGCAATGCCTCCAGTGAACTTTTGAGAGATTCCAGACCGAAGGAGGCAGATTTCAGGATATACTTGTCTTCGATATCGGCGTGGACGGGCCGGTTCAGCGATTTCCGGTACTGCGCTTCCATGACCAGGGCCAAGGCAATCAGGAAAACCGACAGTGCACTCTGCAAGACGATGAACACCTTGCTGAAAGTCATTTTGCTTTGTGCCCTGAAGTCGCCGCGGACCACGTCGATGGGCTTCCAACGGCTGGAAAACAGGGCCGGGAGGAGTCCGGAAAGCAACCCGACCACAAGCACCAGGGCCGTGAAAATGGCCAGGTATTTGGGCGTAAACCGGATCCGGATGGCGATGTCC
>JAFUUB010000129.1 GCA_017483985.1 Bacteroidales bacterium
TACGATAATTTCATCCATTATGCACGATTTCATATTGTTTGAAACTATGCAAATATAGTGATAATTGTTTTATTTTCAACATTTTTAAATAATTCTTAGTAAACAACACATCAAAGCAACCCATCAAACTTCGTCATCGAGCTCGCCTTGATGGAGTCCACGATATCAATATAAGGTTTCATGGCCTTGTAGTCGGAGTGGCCGGTCCATTTCATCACGATGTTCGGGGTGATGCCGAGGGAGAGAGCGTTGACGATGAAGGTGCGGCGACCGGTGTGGGTACCGACCAGTTCCCACTTGGGCTGGATCTTATCGGTGCGGACGTTGCCCTTGTAGGTGGTGACGCGAATCTCCTCATTGATGCCGGCGAGCTTGCACAGTTCCTTGATGTCGCGGTTCATCGCCTGGTTGGTGTAGTTCGGCAGGGCCTTGTTGTCCTTGAAGGGAGTGTCCTTGTATTTCTCCAGGATGGCCTTGGTGACTTTGTTCAGTTTGATGGAGAGGCTGTCTGCGGTCTTCTGGGTCGTGATCTCAATGTGGTCCCCCTTGACGTCGCTGCGGCGGAGGTTGTTGACGTCGGAGTGTCGGAGCCCGGAGAAGCAGCAGAAAAGGAAGATGTCCCGGATGGGATCCAGATAGGCCTGGGATTCGGAGAGTTCCAAGTCGCGGACGCGGGCGATCTCTTCCTTGGTAAGGTATATGACCTTGCGTTGCGTCATCTTCAGGGTCGGGCGGAATTTCTTATAGTCCAGGTTGGAGTTGTAGCCGCGGTCGGTAGCCCAGTTTAGAAACCATCGCAGGTAGCCCAGTTTCTTCTCGATGGTGGAGTTCTTCAGACCTACCAGATCCTCTTGGTCATAATCCTCTCTTTCTCCCTTCTTTTTCCGGGGCGTGCGAAGCTTCTTGCTGTCGCGCATGTACGCGACGAACTCCGTCAGGGTGGCTTCCGTCAAGTCGGAAAACTTGATGTTCTTCTTGAAGGTGGTCAGATCCACACGCATCGCTTCCATCTTCTCGAAGGTGGCTTCCGTCCATGCGTTCTTTTCGCCGCATTCCTTCAAGAACATATCATAGACCTTGAAGAAGTCATGCTCTTTGGGCTTGCGCTCCTTCTTTGGCTCCGGAGCCGGATCTGGAACAGATCATTGTTTTTCCCGTAAGCCCTTAGCTTGAAAGCGACATTTCTCTTGATCTTCATGGCGTCTCTTTGTTAAAAAACGCGGCCCAAAAATATCCCAAAAATGCTCGCAGTCGAACAACGTCGTTTGCAAAGATACGCAATAGAAAGTATTCCTGCACGGGTTTATGAAGGGGTTCGTACTTGGTTTACGATTCTCGTCCTCTCCGCATGAATGCCTTGCAGATTACTCTGTGAGGCATTTTGTGTAAATAATAGCCCGAGAGAATCGGGAAAGGCAGGTTTGTGGAACGTCTGACGGCTACACCGATCCCGTCCGGAGCCGGGAGGATCAGGGCCTGTACGGGTACTTAAGGTAAATTCCATGCAAGATAGACGGGGGTGGCGGATTCTATTTCCGCCAAACGTAAAAACGGAAACGAGATGAAAAAAATGTGGACATGGGCCGCTTTGGCCCTGGCTGTCGTAGCCTGCGACCCCGAGGTTTTGGACGGAGACTGGGACCCGATCCAGACGGACCAGGAGCAACTGACCTTCGGACAGGCGGGCGGGACGCAGACCGTCCGGATGACCAATTACAAGTCGTGGTGGCTCTGCGAGGCCTATGACACGGTCGCGTGGTCGGAGACGGACGGTTGGCAGTACCAAGGGCTGGTCTATCCCGAAGAAGGCACGGTGTATCATATCGCCGGGGCGTGGTACGAGGCCGTCATCCCGGAAGGCGCGCGCAACACCCTGACCGTGACCGCGCAGCCGAACCCCGGCACGGCGCCCCGGGAGGCCCATGTCACCTTGACGGTCGGCGATGCCTTCAAAACCATCACCCTCTATCAGCATTGACATGAGACGGACCCTTTTGGCCGACCTGGCGCTGCTCCAGCAGAAGGCTGCAGCTTTGGTCATGCCCTGGGCCCGCATGACACCGCTGCCCCGCCGTTGAGCCGGTTTCAGGTTCTTCTCCATTTTCCCGGAAAATTGCTAAATTTGCAGAGAATCCAAAGGATATACAATATGAGCAGAGAACTTGAAACGTGGTGGTCGTCCCTGACCATCGCTCAGAAAGAGCGGATTGCCCGGAAAGCGGCTGCGAAGGCATCTGCGGACGGCACGGTGGATGAAGCCGCCGTCCGGTATCCGGCCTGCACCCAGTGGTGGAACGGCCTGGATGAGACCACCCGCCAGACCATCTATGACCACTGTGTCGACCGGCACGGCTACCTCCTGAAAGACTGGAATGACGCGACGCCCTACGGCGACTGACGAAGCACCTTTCCTGTTGGACACCAGCGATTTGCATGAAACCGGGAGCAAGCGGAATTGCACCCGGTTTCTTTTAATCGCTTGCTACGGAGAAGGATAGGTGCTTCCCTGCTGTTTTGTGGATGGAACGCATTTTGCTATCTTTGCAGCATGAAAGTGAAACTGGAGACGGGTGTGGACCTGGGATTCTGTGGGGTCGTGCTGCCGGCGCTGCTGTTCATTTTCCCGCTGGAGGAATGGGCGGGATGGCATGCCGGTTACGTGTTGCTCTTCATCCTGTGGCTGTACGGGTGCTATTTCCTGGACCGGCTGGTGCTGAGCCGCTGGCTGACGGGTGGCGCCCGGCGGTTGTGGTCGGCTATGGCCCTGTTGTTCCTGATGACGGTCGTCACCTTCTTGATGACCATCCAGGACGTTCCCTTTCCAAAGGATATCGAACAGTTGCCACATATCGAACTCTACCAGCAGGCTATCTGGATCTTGTACATCGTCGTGACAGCATCCAGCCTTTCCATCGGCCTTCTTGCCAGACGCATCCGGTCGCTGGAGGGCCGCCAGGCACAGGAAGAGCAGGATCAGGATACCCGGCGGGCCGTGGAACTGCGGGCCCGTGATGCCGTAGCCGGGGAGACCATCACCGTCAAGGCCGGCTATGAGGACGTGTCGATCCCTCTCGCCGGCATCCAGTATATCGAATCCCGCAACAACTATGCGTGCATCCATCTGGACCACCAGGACGACGTGGTCACCCAGATTACGCTGAAAGCCCTCCTGGAGCAGCTTCCTGAAGGCAAGTTCATCCGGATCCACCGCTCCTACATCATCCCTGCCTACCGCATCGAACGCAAGCAGGCGACCGCTGTCAAGCTGGTCGGCGTCGATACTCCGCTCCCGGTCGGAAGGGCCCATAAGGACAATCTGAAATGACCCCGACAACGATTCTTCTCACCATCCTGGCCTACTTCGCGGCCATGTATGCCGTTTCCCTCCTTTCCGGCCGCAGGGCCGACAATGCCGCTTTTTTCAGCGGAGGACATGGCTCCCGCTGGTGGGTAGTGGCCCTGGCGATGGTCAGTGCCTGCATGTCCGGGGTTACCTTCGTCTCCGTGCCGGGGATGGTCGGGGTCAGCGGATTCGGCTACCTCCAGATGTGCATCGGCTTTTTCCTGGGTTATCTTGTCATCGCCTTCGTCCTGACGCCGCTGTATTTCCGGCTCGGGGTCGTGTCCATCTACCAGTACCTGGAGCAGCGCTTCGGCCTCGGCGCCTACCGGACCGGTGCCTGGTTCTTCTTCATTTCCAAGATGCTGGGAGCCTCCGTGCGGCTGTTCCTCCTGTGCCTGACCCTCCAGCTGCTGGTCTTCGGCCCCTGGGGTGTCCCGTTCTGGATCAATGCGCTCTGCAACGTCGCTGTCTGCCTCCTCTATACCTACCGGGGCGGGGTCCGCTCCGTCATCTGGACCGATGTGCTCAAGACCGGCTGCATGCTGCTGGCGGTGACTCTCTGCCTGTATTTCATCGCCCGGGACCTCGGTGGCATCCGGATCCATGAGCAGACCTTCTTTTTCGATGATGTCAACCATCCGCAGTATTTTTGGAAGCAGCTTGTCGGCGGGCTTTTCACTGTCGTGGCCATGACCGGCCTGGACCAGGACATGATGCAGCGGACCCTTGCCTGCAAGAATGTGCGGGATTCGCAGAAGAACCTCGTGGTCAGCAGCCTGTTGCAGGCCGCTGTCATCGCCCTCTTCCTCTGTCTGGGGGCCCTGCTCTACCAGTACGCCGCCGTGCATGGCATCGCCGAGACCGGAGACCGGCTCTTCCCTGCCGTGGCCACGGAGGGCAGCCTTCCGGCGGCGGTCGGCATCCTGTTCATCATCGGCCTGGTCTCCAGCGCCTACGGGGCCGGAGGATCCGCCCTCACTTCCCTGACCACTTCGTTTTCCGTGGATATCCTGGGGACGAAGGGCAGGGACGAAGCGGTTGTCACCCGTACCCGCAAGCGGGTCCACTGGGCGATGGCAGCCGGAATGGCCCTTACCATCACCGTCTTCAACGCTGTCAACAGCACCAGTGCCATCGATGCTGTCTACAAACTGGCCAGTTATACCTACGGCCCCATCCTGGGCCTGTTCAGCTTCGGTATCCTCACCCGCGCGAAGGTCCGCGACCGGTATGTTCCCATCGTGGCCCTGGCCGCACCGGTAATCTGCTTCATCCTTCAGATGAATGCGGAACGTTGGTTCGGAGGGTATCATTTCAGTTATGAACTCCTGCTGCTCAATGCCGGGCTGACCTTCCTCGGCCTCACCTGCCTGATCGAGCGCGGGCCTCGTCCACAGGAAGCGGCCGCCCGTCGAGAAAAGCGGTGACCTGCGCCTCCGGGAATCCCAGGCTGCGGACCTTGTTGAGCTGTCGCAGCGCTTCGGAATACATCGTGAAAACACCTACGGAATAGACATATTTCAATGTGGATGTCAGCCGTTCATAGACGGGAGAGAGGCCTTTGAGGTCATCCGGAGCGGCATGGCGGGTGGCGGTGAACAGCTGGATCTGGTAGATGAGTCCGGCCGGGAGCGATCCTGCCGGGGCAAAGCGTCCGACCGGGGCCACCCGGAAGGACTCCCCGGTGTCGGGCGGACCCGCGACCTTCATGCGCAGGCGCGCGCCCATGCTGTTCTTGGTAAAGGTGTAGCTCAAGGAGGCCCCGACCACTTCCCGGTCCGCGCGGCCCGAGGACGAGACCACCCCGCTGCGCAAGAACGCCTGTTCGATGAGCCGTACTTCCCGGCTGGTCAGTTCCAACCGGGCCCGGAGCGGTTTCAGCGCCTCTTCCTTCTCCTGGATGGAAGCGGTCAGCGCCACCAGGCCGTCGCCGCCCTGGGACAGCAGGAGGCGCATCTCGTCCAGTGCCCGCTCGTAAGCATAGATGGTATCGCGTAGGGCGCGGGCCTCATCCATCTTGAGCATATACAGGCGCGTGTCGTCGTTGTCCGGGACGCCGCCCGAGACGGCCGAACCGTTGTCGATGCGGGCGGGATCGTCGAGGGGAAGGAGGGAGGCGATACGCTTCAGCTGGTCCACATTGCGGACGGCCTTCCGCTCCGGCTGTTCCTTGTATTCAAGGACATACAGGTAGACGCTGTCGCGGGAGCAGTCCCGGTTGGAGGCGAAGAGGGTGTATTTTCCGTCGTCGGAATGGACCAGGAGCAGGTCGTCTGCGGGCGAAGAGTAGGGAAAGCCGAGGTTGACCGGCTCGCCCCAAGAGCCTGTCGTCTCGTCCCAGGCTGAACTGTAGAGGTCGTAGCCGCCCATGCCGTACAGGCCGTCGGAGGCGAAATACAGCGTTTTTCCGTCGGGCGAGAGCATCGGAAAGATTTCGTTGCCGAGGGTCACGAGTTTCTCGCCGAGCAGTTCCGGGGCGGACCAGAGGGAGTCCTGGTCCTGGCTCAGATACAGGTTGCGGGCGCCGGTTTCGTCAGGGGCCGAGAAATAGACAGCCCGGCCCCCTTTCGGCGCATAGGTCGGGAACCCCTCGTCGGAGGGGTCCAGCGGATTGGGGGCTGTGCGCCAGCTTTGGTTGCGGAGGGGGTAGAACAGGAAGAAATCCTTGCGGGAGAAACGTTGCCGGGCCACAACGACCGGTTCGCAGCAGAAGTCCGTCATGTTGAGGCCGTTCTGGGCAAGCCGCATGCCCTCCTCCAGGGCGGGCAGGACCTCGTCCCGGTCCGCGGCGGCATAGGCTTCCGTGTAACGCTCGATGGCTTCCTCGAAACAGTAGCTGCGATGCAGCCGGCGGCCTTCTTCCAACAACTCTGCAGCCGTGGAAGCCGGTTCTGGAAGGGCGGCTGCAGCCGGAGCCGTCGCCGGCGTTGTTGCAGGTTCAGGTTCCGGGACTGCCCGGATGCCGGGGAAGAGGACCGGGAGGCTGTCCCTCCTTTCCGGGGTGCCATTCTCCAAGGGCGGAAGGTCGGTGCGGGTCTTGGCCCCTTGGACGAGGCTGTCCCGGACGATGGCGGTCGAATCGGCCCCCGGAAACAACAGGACCTGCCCCGACAGGTTCCCCCCCGCCAGCAGCAGACCAAATATGCAGATCCATATCCCTTTCACCGGTTCGCCTTCGTTTCGAGCATGCAAAAATACATATTTCGTACCGTTTTCCCAACACCGGCCGCCCGGTCCGGTCCCGTTTTGCCGGAAAAGGACCCGGAATCCCGTCCGAACCGACTTCCGGTGCAGAGGAAGGAGAGGCATAAGACAAGAAATAGTTGGCAGAAAGTTCGTTTATCAGAAAAAAGTTGTAATTTTGTACCCTTATTTTGCCGAGATACGCAGAAATTGATAATTTAACATACAAACGACATGCAAAGCAAAGGTGCAATCAGACTCGTGGCGATCCTGTTCGCCCTCGCCTGCATCTGGCAGCTCTCCTTCACAGCAGTGACCCGCATCCAGGAGAAAAAGGCTGCCCGGTATGCAGCGCAGAAGGCGGAGCAGTTCGTCCAGGCGAACAATGTCGCCGCGGATGTCCGGGAATATGTCCTTGACTCCGTGGCCAACATCAGGAACAGGGCATATATCGACTCCATCAGCGGCGAGAAGGTCTATCTCGGATATACCTATCAGTCCGTCAAGGAGAAGGAGATCAACCTCGGCCTCGACCTCAAGGGCGGAATGAACGTCATGCTGCAGGTACAGCTCGAGGACCTCGTGAAGGCGCTCTCCGGCGGCAGTTCCGACCCTGATTTTGTCGCTGCCCTCACCCAGGCCAAGAAGAACAACGTCAACTCTTCGCAGGACTTCATCGCCCTGTTCGAGACGGCATGGGCCGAGACCGCGAACGGACGCCGCCTGGCCGAAATCTTCGGCACCTACGAGCTTCGTGACAAGGTGAAGCCCGAATCCACCGACAAGGAAGTCGTCGACGTCATCCGCGGAGAGGCCAAGAGCGCCATCGACAACTCCTTCAACGTGCTCCGCAACCGTATCGACCGCTTCGGCGTCACCCAGCCGAACATCCAGCGTATCGAGAACAGCGGCAAGATCCTCATCGAACTTCCGGGTGTCAAGGATCCGGAGCGTGTGCGCAAACTCCTCCAGGGTACGGCCTCCCTCGAATTCTGGCCGACCTTCACCGCCAACGAGGTCAATCTCCAGGCGGTCGACGCCCGCGTAGCGGAAGTGCTCGCCAACCTCGGCGACAGCACCGCCGTTGCCAACCCGCTCTTCTCCGTGCTTTCCCCGAGCGGCTGGAACAATGCCTGCATCGGCTTCGCGAACGGGGTGGACACCGCGACCGTCAACAGTTACCTAGCCCTCGCCGAGGACGTCCTTCCGCAGGGCTTCCGGGGTTTGTGGACCGTCAAGCCGAGCGACTTCGTCCAGAGCGGCAACGTCTATGAACTCGTCGCCATCAAGGCGACCTCCCGCGACGGCAAGGCCCCGCTCGACGGCGGCGCCGTCACCGACGCCCGCGTGGACTTCAACGGCCAGAACCGCGGCGGTTCCCCGTCCGTCTCCATGACCATGAACGCCGAGGGCGCCTCCATCTGGGCCCGCCTGACCAAGGACAACATCGGCAAGCAGATCGCCATCGTCCTCGACGGCCTCGTGTACTCCTACCCGAATGTCCAGAACGAGATCACCGGCGGCAACTCCCAGATCACCGGCAACTTCGACGTCCAGGAGGCGGAAGACCTCGCCAACGTCCTCAAGTCCGGTAAACTCCCGGCACCGGCCACCATCATCCAGGAGCAGGTCGTGGGTCCGTCCCTCGGTTCCGCCTCCATCCGCGCCGGTCTCATCTCCTTCGTCATCGCCTTCCTCCTGGTGCTCATCTACATGGTGTTCTTCTACCAGGGCGCCGGCCTCATCGCCGACGTGGCGCTGCTCTGCAACGTGCTCCTGCTGTTCGGCACCCTCGTGAGCTTCGGTGCCGTGCTGACCCTGCCGGGTATCGCCGGTCTCGTGCTGACCCTCGGTATGGCCGTGGACGCCAACGTCATCATCTATGAGCGTATCAAGGAAGAGATTGCGGCCGGCAAGGGCTTCGGCAAGGCCGTGGCCGACGGTTACAAGAACGCCTACTCCGCCATCATCGACGGCCAGTTGACGACCCTCCTCACCGGTATCATCCTCTACATCTTCGGTTCCGGTCCGGTCCAGGGCTTTGCCACCACCCTCATCATCGGTATCATCACCTCGGTGCTGACCTCCATCTTCATCACCCGGCTCATCTTCGACGACCGTATCCAGAAGGGCAAGACGGTCTCCCTCTCCAACAAGGCCACCGAGAACTTCCTCAAGCACACGAAGATCGACTTCGTCGGTGCCAAGAAGTATTCCTATATCATATCCGGCGCCCTGATTGTCATCGCCATCGCCTCCATCACCTTCAAGGGCTTCAGCTATGGTGTCGACTTCACCGGCGGCCGTACCTACATCGTCCGCTTCGACCAGGCTGTCAAGGCCGAGGAGGTCCGCTCCGCCGTCGAGAACACCTTCCAAGTGGCGGCAGCCGAGGCCGGAGAGGAGCAGTTCTCTGTCGAAGTCAAGCAGTTCGGCGGCGATGCCCAGATGAAGATCACGACCCAGTACAAGGTCAACACGGATGATTCCGCCGTCGACGCCGAAATCGAAGGCCTCCTGTACGATGCCCTCCAGCCGTTCTATGCGGAAGGTATCGCCCTGGCCGATTTCACCTCTACCCTGGAGAATCCGAACGGTATCATCTCCTCCGACAAGGTCGGTCCGACCATCGCCCGCGATATCCAGCGCAGCGCCGTCATCAGCGTACTCCTCGCCCTGCTCGGCATCTTCGCCTATATCGCTGTCCGGTTCAAGGGATGGACCTGGGGTCTCGGCGGTGTCGTCTCCCTGGCCCATACTGCCATCATCGTCATCGGCTTCTTCTCCCTGTTCAACGGCATCCTGCCGTTCAACCTGGACATCGACCAGACCTTCATCGCGGCCATCCTGACCATCATCGGTTACGCCATCAACGACAACGTGGTCATCTTCGACCGGATCCGTGAGCAGCGCGGCCTGCATCCGAATGCAGACTTCCGCGAGACGGTGAACACCGCCCTCAACGCGACCCTCACCCGTACGGTCAACACCTCGGTCTCCACCCTCCTTCCGATGCTGGCCATCGCGATCTTCGGCGGAGAATCCATCCGTGGTCTCGCCGTCGCCCTCTGCCTCGGTATCGTCATCGGCACCTACGCTTCCATCATGATTGGTACGCCGGTCATGTTCGATGCTACGGCAGCCGCTGCCAAGAAGAAGGCGGCGAAGAAATAAATCGTTTTGAAGTCAGGAAGACGGTCAGCATACACCTTGTGCCGGCCGTCTTCTCGTTATATCGCTTGAGCATGAGACGACTCCTCCTATCCCTCTTGGCCGTGCTGCCGGCGCTGATGCTGGGGGCCCAGACTTACGACGTCCTCGATATCGTCCGTGCCGACCGGAACAAGGCGGCCGGCAACGAGGGCCCTTACCGGTTCGATGCCCCGGCCCTGACCCCTGCACCGAAGGGGTATGTCCCGTTCTATATCAGCCATTACGGCCGCCACGGGTCCCGCTATGCCTGGAACGGCGAGACCTATTCTGTCATCGCAAAGACGCTGGAGGCCGCCCGGGCGAGCGGTTCGCTGACGGAGCGGGGAGAGAAGTTCTATGCCGATTACCAGGACTTCCAGGCCATACCCGTCCTCAATACCGGCGACCTGACCGACCTCGGACGGGAACAGCACGCGGCCATTGCGGCCGGGATGGTCCAGGCCTTTCCGGAGGTCTTCGCAGGCGGCGGCCGCGTCCTCGCCCGGGCTTCCATTTCCGAGCGGGTCATCGTGAGCATGAACGCTTTCACCCTCGGCCTGCTCCGGGAAGCGCCCCGCCTGGACATCGAAGTCCGCTCCCTCCACACCGACATGCCGGCCACCTGCCCGACACGCTCGGCCCTCGACAGCAAAGTTCGCTATGCAGGACGCATCCATGTGCCCGAGAGTGTGGATTCCTTCCGGGCCCGCAAGGTCGATGTGGACGGTATCTTGGACAAGCTCTTTTCTGACAGGCGTTTCCTGGAGGAGACCGGCGGGCGTTGGCGCTTCGTGTACGAACTCTTCACCCTCTGGTGCGGCTACCATAATTACTGCGAGGACGGCCGGTTCGACGACCTTTTCACGTCGGCGCAGGCCGCCGGGCTCTGGGAATCGGAGAACTACGCCTTCTATGCCGGCCATTCCGCCGCCCGTTACCGCCACCTGCCGCTCCTTGCCGACATCATCGACCGGGCTGACGAGGCCATCCGGACCGGCGGCTCCAAAGCCGACTTGCGTTTCGGGCACGATTTCGTCCTGAACGCCTTCTGCCCGCTCCTGGACATCGACGGCTGCGGCCACGAGCCCGAGACGGCCGACGAGGTGAAATACTGGTTCCACAGTTACGACACCCCCATGGCCTCCACCCTCCTGTTCATCTTGTACCGCTCCCGGAAAAGCCCCGATATCCTGTTCAAGGTGCTGCGCAACGGCGCTGAGGTCACCCTCCCTCAACTGAACCCTGTCAGCGGCCCCTATTACCGCTGGGACGATTTCACCGCCTGGTCCCGCGCCCTCGCCGCCGCCCACCCGGCCCGGCCCCGGTAACTGCTCTTCTATCGCCCGGCCCCCACGGCAGGTGGCCCCCACTATCCGTCCACGCATCAGGCCCTTTTTCGTGGATGAACAACCGCATCCTCCTTTCCATCCACGATTATGGTCGTTTTCGTGGGCGGGTGGGCTCTCCCAGCCTTCTTGTCCATGATATCGCCCCATTTTCGTGGATGGGTTCGGTCCCTTTCCCTGTCCATCCACGATAACGCCCTGAAACGTGGACAGGATGGCCGGATTCACCTTCCCATCCACGATTTCGGTCCTTTTCGTGGACGGATGGGTCTTCCCAGCCTTCTTGTCCACGATTCCTGCCCTTTTTCGTGGATGGACATCTCGGGTCCGGGCATTTTGGGCAAAAGAAAAGCGCCCCAGATGTTTCTGGAGCGCCGTTTGGGGCGGAAAACGAGACTTGAACTCGCGACCCAGACCTTGCCAAGGTCGGGGTCTACAGATGCACGATTTCTGAAACAGATTATTCTTCAACTTTGTTGCGCAGTGCAATAATCTCTGCATCAGAAATCGTCTCCCGCTCTGATTTGTCATAGACGGTCAGCAGGGTAATGTTTCGATGGTCGGCATCAACGGCCATGTTGAAAGTGATTACTCTGGCTCCGCCGCTCTTTCCTTTTCCTTTGCTCTTGATGGACATGCGGACTTTTCTGATACCGCCGCCCAAGTCTGACCCGGCAAGGGGATTTGCCGTTATCTCATTGATAAAGGTGTGAA
>JAFUUB010000130.1 GCA_017483985.1 Bacteroidales bacterium
GTTCGGCTCCGGAGGGAAACGCGTCATGACGCTCTGGACCTTGCCGGACGCCAGGTCTGATTCGATGATTTCTTCAAGGAAGTTCAGTTTGCGCGGTTCTTCCTGGGTGGTTTTGTTGACCTCTTCCATATAGTAATGATTAAATAATCTGTTAAAAACTGCCAAATTTAGCAAAAAAATATCATTCATGATGGGGGAATGTCGTTTTTCAGCCGAAGTTTGCACAATTTCCAAATTGTTACTAATTTCGCAGGTTACTAAAACCTGACAATAATGGATCTTTTGCACGAAAGACTCGCCAAGTATGACTTGCCGCAGCAGATGAAGGAAAAGGGGATCTATCCCTATTTCCGTGAGATTGAGGGCAAGCAGGGCACTGAAGTCGAGATGGAGGGACACAACGTCCTGATGTTCGGATCCAATGCCTATACCGGTCTGACCGGGGACGACCGTGTCATCAAGGCCGGCATCGAAGCCATGAAAAAATATGGTTCCGGTTGCGCGGGCTCGCGCTTCCTGAACGGAACCCTCGATCTCCATGTCCAGCTTGAGAAGGAACTCGCCGCGTTTGTCGGTAAGGACGAGGCGCTCTGCCTGTCGACCGGTTTCACGGTCAACTCCGGCGTCATTCCCTGCCTGGTCGGCAAGAACGACTTCATTTTCTGCGACGACCGTGACCACGCCTCCATCGTGGACGGCCGCCGGCTCTCCTTCGCCAAACAGCAGAAATACAAGCACAACGACATGAAGCAGTTGGAGCGCCTGGTCAAGCGTGCTCCCAAGAATGCCGTCAAGCTGATCATCGTGGACGGCGTCTTCTCCATGGAAGGCGACCTGGCCCCGCTGCCGGAAATCATCGCCATCAAGAAGAAATTCCACAACGTGGTCGTCATGGTGGACGAAGCCCACGGCCTGGGTGTATTCGGCCGCGACGGCCGCGGCGTCTGCGACCATTTCGGCCTGACGGACGATGTCGACCTGATCATGGGCACGTTCAGCAAGTCGCTGGCTTCCATCGGCGGTTTCATCGCTGCCGACAGCACGATCATCAACTACCTGCGCCACAATGTGCGGACCTATATCTTCAGCGCCAGTGCGACGCCCGCTGCGACGGCCAGTGCGCTGGAGGCCCTGCACATCATCCAGAACGAACCCGAGCGGATCGCGCACCTCTGGGAGGTGACCCGGTATGCCTTGGAGAAGTTCCGTTCCGCCGGTTTCGAGATCGGGGAAACCGAGAGCCCGATCATCCCGCTCTATGTCCGCGACCTGGAGAAAACCTTCATGGTCACCAAGCGGGCCTTTGACGAAGGCGTCTTCATCAATTCCGTGATCCCTCCGGCATGTGCGCCGCAGGACACCCTGGTGCGTTTCGCCCTCATGGCCACGCATACCAAGGAGCAGGTCGACCGCGCCGTCGAGGCGCTGACCCGCGTATTCAAGGAGTTGGATATCATTAAATAGCATCCGTATGATCCGATCCATGACCGGCTATGGAAAGGCCGAAGCCCTGCTTGACAACGGAAAACTGACGGTCGAGATCCGCACGCTCAACGGAAAGAGCGCGGATATCAATCTCAAGACGACCCTGCTCCCGAAAGACAAGGAGATCGGGGTCCGCCAGAAGATCGCCCAGGTCCTGCAGCGCGGTACCATCGACGTTTTCCTGACCTGGGAGCCGAATGCGGCCGAGAATGCCAAGACGGTCAACGGTGATTTGGTGGAAGCCTATTTCCGTCAGATTCGGGATATCTATCTCCGTTGCGCGAAGGATGGTGTCCTGATCGGAGGTGCACCTGCCTCCGACAGCCTGGTGCTGGCCTCCATCCTCCGGTTCCCGGATGTGCTGGATGTGAAGAAAGCCGATATCATCACGGAAGAGAACTGGCCGCGTGTCGAAGCGGCGATCGATTCCGCCCTGGCGGCGGTCGAGGCCTTCCGTTCCCAGGAAGGCGCCGTCCTGTACAAGGACGTGACCTCCCGCGTGGCGAAGATCCTGGCCATCTATGACGAGGTGGAAGGCTTTGAGCCCGAGCGCATTGAGACGGTGAAAGCCCGGCTGCTCAAGAACCTGGAGGACCTGCAGCAGAAGCCGGACCCGAACCGTTTCGAGCAGGAACTGATCTTCTATCTTGAGAAATACGACATCAACGAGGAGAAGGTCCGCCTGCGCCAGCATTGCAAGTATTTCATGGACACGATCGACGGCGAGCCGTATCCGGGCAAGAAACTCGGTTTCATCATCCAGGAGATGGGTCGTGAGATCAATACGACCGGATCCAAGGCCAACCATGCCGGCATCCAGCAGTGTGTCGTGCGCATGAAAGACGAACTCGAGAAGATCCGGGAACAGAGCATGAACATCCTCTGATCCTTTAAATAGACAAGCATATGATCAAGCGTTTCCTTGCGGGGATTGTCCTGGTGGCAGCCCTTCTTTCGTGTTCCGAAAAACAGACGGTCATCCGGACGGAAGTGCCTGCCCGCCCGGCCGGCCAGCAGGATATGCTGCAGTTCGCAGCAGAGCCGATCGCCGATGTGGGCATCGGAGTCGTCGGGCTCGGCATGCGGGGCGGCGATGCGGTCGAACGCCTGACCTTCGTTCCGGGCTGCCACGTGGCGGCCGTCTGCGACGTGGAAACGGACCGGGCCCAGGCCAGCCTGGCCTATCTGCAGGGGAAGGGGCTGGATGCCCATGTCTACAGCGGCATGGAGGACTCCTACAAAGCCTTGTGCGAAGACCCTTCCGTCGACCTGGTCTACGTCTGCACCGACTGGATCCACCATGTCCCCGTGGCGCTCTACGCCATGGAACACGGCAAGCATGTGGCCATCGAAGTCCCTTCCGCTGAGACGCTCCAGGCCTGTTGGGACCTGGTCAATACCTCCGAGCGGACGCGCCGTCACTGCATGATCCTGGAGAATTGCTGCTATGACTTCTTCGAAATGACCGCCCTGACCATGGCCCAGGCCGGCGTCTTCGGCGAGATCATCCATGCGGAAGGCGCCTACCTGCACAACCTGGACCCGTTCTGGAAGACGTACTGGTCCAACTGGCGGCTGGATTTCAATGAGCAGCATCGCGGCGACCTGTACCCGACCCACGGTTTCGGACCGGTCTGCCAAGCGCTGGACATCCACCGCGGCGACCGCCTGACCACCCTGGTGGCCATGGATACCGACCCGTTCAACGGGCCGAAGCACGTCAAGGCCATGACGGGGCGGGACGGGTCGGATTTCCGCAACGGCGACGTGACCATGACCATGCTCCGTACCCAGAAGGGAAAAACCATCCTGGTCGAGCATGACGTCCTGACCCCGCGCCCCTATAACCGCATGTATCAGCTGGTCGGGACGGACGGATATGCCGGGAAATATCCCATCCAGCAGGTCTGCCTGCGTGAAGAGGGGGCGGAAAACGTGGATTACCAGAACCTCGGCTCCGAGAAAATCTACAGCGGCGCCGCCTTGGAGGAACTGATGGCGCAGTACCGCAACCCGATCCTGACGCCCGAACTGGAGGCCCTGGCCCGGGAGGTCGGCGGCCACGGCGGCATGGACTTCATCATGGATTACCGGCTGGTCTACTGCCTGAACAATGGACTTCCGCTGGACATGGACGTGTACGACCTGGCCGAATGGTGCTGCGTGACGGAACTCTCCCGCATCTCGCTGGAGAACGGAAGCGCCCCGGTCGAGGTCCCGGATTTCACCCGCGGCGCCTGGGACCGGATCGACGGTTTCCGCTACGCCTTCAAAGACTGATTGGATATTATCCCCGGTTTTTGCTATCTTTGTCTTTTACAAGGATAATTTGCTGAGACATGTTCAGAAAACTGCAACAATGGATCCGGGATTTCAAGCTGACGCTGCGGATGAAGATCACCCTCAGCCTCAGCGCGATCGCGGTCATCCTCCTGGTGTCGAGCATCATTTCCATCCTGGAATACCGGAGCATGAGCAACTATGTCTCCGCCCTGATCGCCGACAACATCGAAAGCATCAATGCCGCCCAGCAGCTCTCCAACCTGACCGATGCCTACAACCTGCAGATCCTGACTGTCATCGGTGACGAGAACAACAACGACCTGCCGGATTTCAACCGGGAGGCCTTCCTGGCCCACTGCGACAGCATCCACGCCTCCCTCAGTTCCATCAACCTGCAGCACCTGGCGGATTCGGTCGTCTACTCCTGGTCGGCCTACATGCTGACCTCCCTGGAACTGCCGAACGTGATCGTCTCGGATTTCATCGATACCCGGTCCTGGTATTTCGAGCGCCTGCAGCCGGTCTACGGACGCCTGCATGAGGATATCGACGACCTGAATACGGCCATATACAATGAGTTGCAGAAGAACTCCGCCACCTTCGAGCGCGGCTTCTACCGGAGCGTGATCCCCAGTGCCGTGACCGTCGCGGTCGGACTGACCCTGGTCCTGCTCCTGCTGTTCTTCATCCTGACGTACTACGTCAATCCGATCTACAAGATGCTCAAGGGCCTGGACAGCTACCGGTCCTTCAATACCAAGTATAACTATACCTTCGAGGGGGACGACCAGCTGCGCGAGCTGAATGACGGGATCACAGAACTGGCAGAGGAGAACTGGCAGTTCCGCCGCCGTGTCAAAGACCTGCGCGAGGCCGTCATCCAACGGCAAGAATCTGCCGAGCGATGAATGTAAAGGTCATATCGCGCAACGTGGGTTATGCGCTGCTCGTCAGTGCATTGTTCATGTTCCTGTCCGTGCTGGTTTCGCTCTGGAACGGACACGACAGCGCCTTGGCCGCCCTGATGATCAGTTTCGTCATCACCTTCACCGTCGGTATCTTTCCCTTTATCTTCGTCCGGAAGAATGCGGCCATCTCCCTGAAGGACGGGTACATGATCATCTTCCTGGCTTGGACCCTCTCCTTCATCTTCGGGATGCTGCCCTACGTGCTGTGGGGCGGTCCGTTTACCGTCGTAAATGCCTGGTTTGAAAGTGTATCCGGTTATACGACGACGGGGGGTACCATCCTGGAAAACATCGAGCAGCTGCCCAAGAGCCTGCTTTTCTGGCGGTCTTCGACCCACTTCATCGGCGGTTTGGGAATCGTGGTGTTCCTGCTGCTGATCATTCCGTCGTCCAGTCCGGTCCGGCTCCGGCTGACCAATATGGAACTGTCCTCCCTTTCCCGGGAAGGTTACCGTTCCCGGGCGAACAAGACCGTCATGGTCTTTACGGTCGTCTACCTGGGTCTGGCTGCCGCCGCCGCGATCTGTTACTGGGTCGCCGGGATGTCCGCCTTCGATGCGGTGAACCACGCGATGAGCGTTTGCGCGACCGGCGGTTTCAGCACCCGGAACCTCTCGATCGGCTATTACCAGTCCGACCTGATCAACTGGATCACGATCGTGTTCATGTTCCTGGCCTCGATCCATTTCGCCATCATCTACATGGTCCTGGCCACGCGTTCCCTCAAGCCGCTGCGCAATCCGGTGCTTCGCTACTATGTAGCTTCGATCCTGATAATTACGTTCTTCGTTTCCGGTTCCCTGATGCTCTTCTCCGTCCAGGAAAGCTGGAACCGGGCCTTCATGGACGGTCTTTTCCACGTGGTCAGCTATGCCTCGACAACCGGGTTCGCCATCAGCGACAACGCCGGATGGCCCCTGTTCCCGTGCATCCTGCTCCTCGTGGTCGGTGTCCAGTGCGGCATGGCCGGATCGACGACCGGCGGTCTGAAGAGCGACCGCGTCATCGTCCTGTTCAAGTCCCTCCAGCGGCAGGTCCGCCTGGCCATCCATCCTTCTTCCGTCTCGGAAATCCGGGTCGGTCACCACATCATGCATGATGAGGAAGCCTATCCGCATATCCTCTACATCGCGGTGTTCTTCCTCTTCCTGCTGGTCTCCATCCTGCTGTGCCTTTCCATTTCCGGAAACAACCAGGATGCGATCACCGGATCCGTCTCCATGCTGACGAATGTCGGCCCTTCGATGGGACGGATCGGTACTTATGGCAATTACGCCAGCCAGCCTGTGGCCATCAAGCTGATCTTCTCGCTGGACATGTTCCTGGGCCGTATCGAGATCTATCCGATCCTGGCTGTCGTTTCGATGTTGTTCACGCGTTCCCGCAAATGAGCCGGGCCCGATTCCTCCACGAACGTTTCCTCTCGCACATGGAATACGCCCCGACGGCGTGCCAGGCGGGACTGTTGGCGGATATGGCCGATTTCATCACCTCGGACGACGGGGATATCCTGGTCGTCAACGGCTATGCGGGTACGGGAAAGACCACGGCCATCGCTGCCGTCATCGCCGCCCTGGGGGAGTATCAGGTTCCCTGTGTCCTGCTGGCTCCGACCGGCCGATCCGCCAAGGTGCTCTCTTCCTACGCCGGCCGTTCGGCATCGACCATCCATAAGCATATCTACCGCCAGAAAAGCATGGGAGACGACGGTTTCGGATCCTTTTCCCTGGCGCCGAACAAGGCGAAGGACACGCTGTTCGTGGTGGATGAGGTCTCGTTGATCGGCATCGAATCCGGTGGCGGGAGTACGAATTTCGGATCGGGCAACCTGCTGGAAGACCTGGTCCGTTTCGTCCGCAGCGGGGTGGATTGCCGGCTGGTCCTGATCGGGGATGCCGCCCAGTTGCCTCCGATCGGCCTGGACCAGAGCCCGGCCCTCTCCGAAGCGTTCATGGCCGGTTTCGGCGGCGTGCGTTTTTCCACCCTGACCACGGTCGTCCGTCAGCAGCAGGAATCCGGCATCCTGTGGAATGCCACCCGGCTGCGCGAACGGATCTCCGAGGCACCGGAGTCGCTGGCCCTGTCGGAACTGGGCCTCTGCGTGTCCCGTTTTGACGATGTGGTCCGCGTTTCGGGCGGAGAACTGATCGAGACGCTGACGGATGCCTATGGGCAGTACGGCGAGGACGAGGTGGTCGTGCTCTGCCGCTCCAACAAGCGGGCGAACCGCTACAATGCCGGGATCCGCGCCCAGGTACAATGGAAGGAGGAACGGCTGGTACGAGGCGACAAACTGATGATCGTCAAGAACTGCTACCAGTTCGTCGAAGGCATCGAGAGCATGCCCTATATCGCGAACGGCGACATTGCCAAACTGGAACGGATCTCTCATTTCGAGGAGCGGTATGGCCTGGAGTTCGCGGATGCGCGCCTTCGTTTCCCGGATTACGGGGATGCGGAGATCGTGGCGAAGGTCTGCCTGGATACCCTGGAGTCGGAAGCGGCGTCGCTTTCCTATGAACAGTCCAACGGACTGTATCAGGGGGTGAATGCGGACTACGCCCATCTGACGACGAAGAAAAAACGCTATGACGCGGTGCGGGAGGACCCCTATTTCAATGCGTTGCAGCTGAAATACGCCAATGCCATCACGTGCCACAAATCCCAGGGCGGCCAGTGGCGCTGTGTGTTCGTGGATAATCCGTTCTGGATGGACGAGCTGACGCTGGACGACCTGAAGTGGCTGTATACGGCGGTGACCCGTGGGGTCGAAAAGGTGTTCCTGGTAAATTTCAAGAATGAATGTTTCGATTGATATGAAAAAGATTTTGGTTTCCCTCTGTCTCCTGGCGCTGGCCCTGTCGGCCTCGGCGCAGGTTTTCAATGACGTTCCCGCTGCCTGGAAATGGCTTTCGGACCGGGAGGTGGCTTTTTCGTATGACGGCCGTTTCGCGTCGGAGCGGGATTTCGCCGTCGATGCCAAGACCCATTCCCGCCGTCCGGCCCAGGCTCCGGCCAAGTATACCGAATTCCCGATCCGTCCGGAAGGTGCGGTCAACCTGACCTATTCGCCGGATTCGACGATGCTGGCGTTTACCCGTTCCAATGACCTGTACGTCGCCGACATCGCAACCGGGAAGGAAACCCGCCTTACGTTTGACGGTACGGACCTGATCCTGAACGGATATGCCTCGTGGGTCTACTACGAAGAAATCCTGGGCAGGCCCTCGATGTACCGGGCGTTCTGGTGGTCGCCTGACAGCCGCAAGATCGGTTTCTACCGGTTTGACAATACGCAGGTCCCCATGTTCCCGATCTACTCTCCGAAAGGACAGGACGGCTCGCTGAACCAGACCCGCTATCCCAAATGCGGCGAGCCCAATCCCGAAGTCCGGATCGGCATCGTCGACCTGGACCGGCCGTCCGAGATCGTCTGGGCGGACTTCAATGAAAAGGATGACCAGTATTTCGGTACCCCGTTCTGGGGCGCTGACAGCCAGTCGTTCTTCATCTCCCGCGAACCCCGGACCCAGAATACGCTGGACCTGTACAGCGTGTCCGTCGCGGACGGTTCCAAGACCCATATCTATCACGAGACCTATAAGACCTGGCTGGACTGGATCGAGGGCATGATCTTCACGGAGAAGGGCCTCTACATGGTCCGCTCCTTCGAGACCGGCTGGCAGCAGATCTACTTCCTTTCATATGACGGAAAAGTGCTCCGCAGGCTGACCGACGGCCCGAACTGGCGGGTCCAGCTCCTGCGGGTCGATGAGAAAAAGGGCGATGTGTTCTTCCTGGCCCGGCGGGATGCGACCGTGCGCGGTGCGGTCTATAAAGTGGATAAGAAAGGCGTGATCACGGCGCTGACGGATCCGGCCTATGATGCGGTTTCCGCCCGCTTCTCCCCGGACGGAAAGCATTTCGTCGCCGCGCTGGGCAATTCCGTGACGCCGACCCGGGTGCTGCTGTACGAGACCGCCCGGCCGTCGAAACCCTACCTGGTGGCGGATGCCGCCGGTCCGGAATTCAAGGCCTCCGACTATGCCCTTCCGCAGATGATTACGCTGACGACCCACGACGGACTCGTCCTGCCGGCTTCGATCGTCTATCCGAAGGATTTCGATCCGTCCCGGAAGTACCCGGTCCACATGGACATCTATGGCGGACCGGACACCCCGCAGGTTCGGGACAACTGGCGCCGTCCGACGGAGGCCAGCCAGTGGTGGTCGGATCACGGGATCATCCAGATCACGGCGGACTGCCGGGCCGCCGGTCACAACGGCCGCCTGGGACTGGACCAGATCTACCGGCAGCTGGACCAAGTTGAGGTGGAAGATTTCGTGGAGTGGGCCAAGTGGCTGCAGAGCCTGCCGTACGTGCGGGCCGACAAGATCGGCGTGGAGGGTTTCTCCTTCGGCGGCACGATGACGGCCCTGCTGGTCATGGACCACAGCGAGCAGTTCCATTACGGGATCGCCGGCGGCGGCGTGTACGACTGGAGCCTCTATGATACCCACTATACAGAGCGGTTCATGGATACGCCGCAGAACAATCCGGAAGGATATGCCCGTACCCGTGCCATCAGCCATGCCGTGAATTACCCGGTCGAGCCTTCCACGGCTGCGCCGGCTTCCGGCTCCGCTGCCGAGGCCGCCCGGGCCGTGGAACCCGTCATGCTGAGGATCACCCACGGAACGGGCGATGACAACGTCCACTTCCAGAATACCTTGCAGCTGATCGACGAGCTCCAGCGCCATGGCAAGAAGTTCGAGTTCATGATCTACCCGGACGGCATGCATGGCTACCGCGGGTACCAGGGCGCACATTTCCAGCTGGCCAACCGCGAGTTCTGGCTGAAATACCTCCTGTCTGAGTAAAATCCTGTCTGAGTTGTGAGTAGTGTATTACCCTGAAAAAAGTTGACTGTTAAAAACACAGTTTATGTTTTATTACAGGTCAACAAAAGTAGAGCAGTTCTATGATACTGCTATGGATCTTTATTTCAACAAAGGGGTCGGTGCAACGCAAATAGTTCGACAAC
>JAFUUB010000131.1 GCA_017483985.1 Bacteroidales bacterium
CCGAACCGATCCTGCACATCCGCGACATCATCGAGAAGGTCGCCCCGACGGACGCCCGTGTCCTGATCACCGGCCCCAACGGCTCCGGCAAGGAGCTGGTCGCCCGCAGCCTGCACCAGCAGAGCCAGCGCAGCGCCATGCCCTACATCGAGGTCAACTGTGCGGCCATCCCTTCGGAACTGATTGAAAGCGAGCTCTTCGGACACAAGAAAGGATCCTTCCCCTCCGCCGTCAAGGACCACAAGGGCAAGTTCGAGCAGGCCGACGGCGGCACCCTTTTCCTCGACGAGATCGGCGACATGTCCCTCGCCGCCCAGGCCAAGGTGCTCCGCGTCCTGCAGGAAAAGAAGCTGACCCCGGTCGGCGGGGACAAGGACATCGAAGTCAACGTCCGCGTCGTGGCCGCGACCAACAAGAACCTCAAGGCCGAGATCGAGAAAGGCACCTTCCGCGAAGACCTTTACCACCGCCTCTCCGTCATCATCGTCCGCGTCCCTTCGCTGGACGAGCGCAAGGATGACATTCCCCTGCTGGTCAGCTACTGCACCGAGCAGATCTGCGCCGAAAGCGGCAAGCCGGTCCGCACGTTCGACCCGCAGGCCATCACCCTGCTGCAGCAGCGGGAATGGCCCGGCAACATCCGCGAACTCCGCAATGTCGTCGAGCGCCTGCTCATCCTCGGCGGGCCGGTCATCTCCCCGCAGGATGTCAAGGATTATGTATAATCCTGCCGAAGTTTCATACTATCTTATCAAAGACGGGCCCGGGCCCGTCTTTTTTCTATCATTTATTTATATTTGTGATACAAAACGGATTGACCAATGAGACGCTTCTTCCTTCCTTTCCTGCTGCTGATGCTGGCAGCCAACCTCTCCGCAGAAAACATCCACCTCAAGACCCCCGGGACGTCCCTGGTGCTCAAGGCCGAAGGCGGCAGTCCCCTGAAGTACGTATATTTCGGTGCGAAACTCGCCGACGCCGACATCCCGTCCCTGGAGGCGGCAGGCTACCCGGCCCAGGACGCCTATCCGGCCTATGGCCAGGGGAACATCACCCTGGACGCCCTGGCCGTGACCCATCCGGGCGGCGACATGACCCTCGACCTGGCCGTCGAAAGCTGGACCGTCCGGGACATCCATGAGCCGGCCGACGGCATCCACGCCGCCTGCGACGCGACCCTGGCGACGATCATCCTGAAAGACAAGGTCTATCCCTTCACCGTCAAAGTGTTCTATAAGGCCTTCAAAGATGTGGACATGGTCGAGACCTGGACCGAAATCTCCAACGGGGAGAAAAAGAAATCCGTCCTGCTGCGCCGCTTTGATTCGGCCTGCCTGCCGATCCGCCGCGGCCATGTCTGGGCCTCCCACCTGACCGGGACCTGGGCCAATGAGGGCCGGTTGGTGCAGGAAGAACTCCAGCCGGGCATCCTCAAGATCGAGAACAAAGACGGCGTACGCAATTCCCACACCTCCCATGCCGAAATGATGTTCAGCCTGGACGGTCAGCCCTCGGAGACGACCGGCGCCGTCCTGGGCGCCGCACTCTGCTACAGCGGGAATTACCACCTGGAAACTGTCACGAACGACACCGATTACCACCGGTTCTTCGCGGGCATCAGCCCCGACCACAGCGCCTATGACCTGGCCGCCGGCGAGACCTTCCGCACCCCGGAACTCGCCTTCACCTGGTCCGGGGAAGGCCTGAGCGGCGCTTCCCGCAACTTCCACCGCTGGGCCCGCGCCCACAGGCTCGCCCACGGCGACAAGGAGCGCAAGATCCTGCTCAACAGCTGGGAAGGCGTCTACTTCAACATCAACGAACCCACCATGGACCGGATGATGGCCGACATCGCCGGGATGGGCGGCGAACTCTTCGTCATGGACGACGGCTGGTTCGGCGTCAAATACCCGCGCAACATCGACAACAGTTCCCTGGGCGACTGGCAGGTCGACACCAACAAACTCCCGCACGGCATCCAGTGGCTGGTCGACGCCGCCACGGGTCACAAGATCAGCTTCGGCATCTGGATCGAGCCGGAGATGACCAACTCGAAATCAGAACTTTACGAAAAGCATCCCGACTGGGTCCTCAACGCCCCGGCCCGTCCGCTCTCGGAAGGACGCGGCGGCACCCAGCTCGTCCTCGACCTGGGCAACCCCGCCGTCCAGGACTTTGCCTTCGGCATCGTGGATGACCTGCTGACGAACTATCCGGGCATCGATTACATCAAATGGGATGCAAACATGCCCATCCAGAGCCACGGCAGCACCTACCTGAAAGACCAGAGCAAGCTGCTCATCGAATACCACCGCGGATTCGCCGCGGTCTGTGACCGGATCCGGGCGAAATATCCGGACGTGACCATCCAGGCCTGCGCCAGCGGCGGCGGCCGTGCCAACTACGGCATCCTGCCCTGGTTCGACGAGTTCTGGGTCAGCGACAACACCGACGCCCTGCAGCGCATCTACATGCAGTGGGGCACGTCCTACTTCTTCCCGGCCATCGCCATGGCCTCGCACATCAGCGCCGTCCCGAACCACACCAACCGCCGGGTCACCCCGCTGAAATTCCGCATCGACGTGGCCATGAGCGGCCGCCTCGGCATGGAGCTGCAGCCCAAGGACATGACCGAGCAGGAAATCGCCCAGTGCAAACAGGCCATCGCGGAGTACAAGCAGATCCGCCCGGTCGTCCAGCTGGGCGACCAGTACCGGCTCGTCTCCCCGTATGACCGCCAGGGACTGGCCTCGCTGATGTATGTGACGGAGAAAAAGGACGAGGCCGTCTTCTTTTGGTGGAAGACCGAGCACTACTACGACCAGCACCTGCCGCGCGTGAAGATGGCCGGACTGGACCCGGAGCGCCGGTACCGGGTGACGGAACTGGACCGCATCGGGGAGCCCCTTCCCTTTGAAGGGCAGTCGTTCAGCGGCGCCTTCCTGATGGAAAGCGGACTGGACATACCCGCTTACCCGTCCGGCTATGCCGAACAGGTCCGGATGCAGGGCTACTCCAGCCGCGTCCTGCGGCTGGAAGCCGAATAATCTTATTCTTCGGAAGGAGCGGAAGCCTGGGCTGCGGCCCGGGCTTTCAGCGTTTCTTCATGCTCCCGCTGGGCGCGGTCAACGGAGACGGAACGCTTGAGGACGAAGCCGGAGCCGAGATACTTGGTGCGGACATCCTCGTCGGCTGCCAGGGCCTCCGGGGTACCGTGCTGGAGGATGGTCCCTTCGTACAGCAGGTAAGCGCGGTCGGTGATGGCCAGGGTCTCGCCGACATTGTGGTCCGTGATGATGACGCCGATGTTCTTGTATTTCAGCTTGGCGATGATGTACTGGATGTCCTCGACGGCGATCGGGTCGACGCCGGCGAAGGGCTCGTCCAGGAGGATGAACTTGGGATCGATGGCCAGGGCCCGCGCGATTTCGCAGCGGCGACGCTCGCCGCCGGAGAGCTGGATACCCAGGCTCTTGCGGACCTTGCTGAGGTTGAACTCGCCGATCAGGGATTCCAGCCGGTCGTGGCGTTCGGCCCGAGTCATGTCATGCATTTCCATGACGGACAGGATGTTGTCCTCAACGCTCATCTTGCGGAAGACGGAGGCTTCCTGCGGAAGGTAGCCGATGCCCATCTGGGAACGCTTGTACATCGGGAGGCCGGTGATTTCGGTGTCATCCAGGAAGATCCGGCCGTCGTTCGGGACGATCTGGCCGGTAATCATGTAGAAACTGGTCGTCTTGCCGGCGCCGTTCGGGCCGAGGAATCCGACGATTTCTCCTTGTTCCACTTCCATGGACACGCCTTTGACGACGGTCCGTACGCCATATTTCTTGACGAGGTTTTCGCAGTGCAGTCTCATACGCTTAAATATCGAGTCCCATGTCTGTGACCAGGTTCTTGACCTCCGGGTTGTCCTGCATCAGGGCGGCGGCCTGTTCCTGCTGGGTATAATTGACTTTCTTGACTTCTTCGTCCGGGGTCACGAGGACCTCCAGGCGGATTTTCGCCGTACCGAGCAGCCGGCGGATCTTGGTTTCGAACTCGGTGAGCATCTTCTCCTTGATCCAATCCTGCTGGGAGACGTTCATCACATAGAAGGAGAGGACCTTGGTACCGTCCTGCTCGCCGATCTCGGTCTTCGAGGTGGAGAGCATGGAGGCCAGGCGCGGACGGCCGGCATAATCCTTCGACAGTTCTTTCCACATCTCGGCGACCTTGGCATCGTCGGGGAGGGCATCGCCGCCGGCGGCCGGATCGAAGGTGGGACGGGCGGTCTCTTCGGCTTCCTTGATGCTGCCCAGCGACAGGGCGCCGCTGGTCTTGGCGGAGCGGCGGCGGGCCGGTGCCGGTTCGACGGAAGGAGCCGGTTGAACAGCAGGGGCCGGTTCGGCGGAAGGAGCCGGTTGGGCAGCAGCCGGTTTGGGGGCCGGAGCCACGGCGGGTGTAGGGGCAGGCTTAACGGCTGCCGGTTTGGCGGCAGGGGCCGCCGGAGCGGCCGGGCGGAGGGAGACCTCGCCGTTTCCGCACAGGAAACTCAGCCGCATCAAGGCGAATTCGATGTGCAGGCGCGGGTTGACAGCCGCTTTGTAGCCGGCTTCGCAGGCAGTCGTCGTCGCCAGCGCATCGTACAGGAACTGCATCGGGCAGCGCGCGGCCTGCTCGCGGTATTTGGCCTTGAGGGATTCCGGGAGCTCCAGCAGGGCGTCGAGTCCGCCGCTGCGGGCGACCATCAGGTCGCGCAGGTGGCTGCTCAGCGACGCCACGAAGTGCAGGGCGTTGAACCCCTTGGAGAGGATTTCGTCGAATTTCAGCAGGGCGGACGGGTAATCCCCGGCCAGGAAGGCGTCGACCAGCTGGAAACAATGCTCGTAGTCCAGGACATTGAGGTTGCGCAGCACATCCTCATACCGGACTTCCGTCCCGCAGAAAGCCACCGTCTGGTCGAAGATGGTCAGGGCGTCACGCATGGCGCCATCCGCCTTCAGGGCAATGACATGCAGCGACTCATCGTCGATCGTGATCCCCTCCTTTCCGGCAATGGCCCGCAAATTGCGGACGATGTCCGGGACGCCGATCCGGTTGAAGTCATAGGTCTGGCAGCGTGACAGGATGGTCGGGAGGATCTTGTGCTTCTCGGTGGTCGCCAGGATGAAGATGGCATGTGCCGGCGGTTCCTCGAGGGTTTTCAGGAAGGCATTGAAAGCGGCCTGGCTGAGCATGTGGACCTCATCGACGATGTAGACGCTGTACCGGCCGACCTGCGGCGGGATGTTGACCTGGTCGATCAGGAGCTTGATGTCATCGACGCTGTTGTTGGAGGCGGCATCGAGTTCATGGATGCAGTAGGACCGGCCTTCCCGGAAAGAGACGCAGGATTCGCATTCGCCGCACGGTTCCATGTCCGCCGTCGGGTGGGCGCAGTTGATGGTCTTGGCGAAGATGCGTGCCGCACTGGTCTTGCCGACCCCGCGGGGACCGCAGAAGAGGTAGGCATGGGCCAGCTGCCCCCGGATGATGGAGTTCTTGAGGGTCTGGACGATGTTGTCCTGACCGATCAGGGACTCGAAGGAGTCCGGCCTGTATTTGCGCGCGGAGACGATATACTGCGACATGGTTCTTTCTGTTTAGCCTAGTTTACAAATGTACGCATTATTTTGATTACCTTTGTGCTTATGAAACGAATTTTTGCATTCCTCCTCGGCCTTCTGCTGTGCCTGTCCGCCACCGGCCAGGCGCAGATCACGACGAAGAAAGAGAAACTCAGCGACTTCGACAGCAAGACCTTGAAAGTGGTCCTGCCGGGAGACCCCATCCTCGACGAAGCGCTCCGCCAGGCGGCCAAGAATGCATGGTACCTCTCCCCTTTCGAGACCTGCACGAAGGAAGAATTCGACCGGCTGCGCACCAGCGACAACTGGTATTTCCTGGTGACCCGGGAAGCCGACCGGAAGAAGGAACCCGGCGGAGTGACCTTCCTGCACCTGCTCAAGGGCGGCGGGAAGAAAGTGGATGACATGATGGATGTCGCCCGTCTGGCCCTCTGTCCGGCCGGTGCGCCGACCGGGCGTGAAGCCGCCCTGCTCCCCGCCCTGCTGGAAACCTTCCAGACCTATGTCAAGGAGGCCCGCAGCAGCGATTTCAAACGCTTCGGATCGGCCATCGGAACCCTCCGCAAGACCGGGGGGAAAGACGTATACCTGGTCGCGGACGAACTCTCCCCGCAGATTGGGAAAGACTTCATCGACAAGAAGTTCGATGAAAAGATCCACCAGGTGGATGCCGCTACGGCCGATGCCGCCGTCCGGGACGCGCTGGACGCCATCGTCGCCTTCTGCATCTACCCGGCCGAAATCGTCAAGGGAGCCTCCTGCTACAAATATTACGTGGATGCACGGACCCATGAAATCCTCTGGTACAAGCAGCACAAGATCAGCGGAAGCACCGGAGCGGGCCTGCTCAAATCCGACCTGAACGACCTTGTCAAACCGCGCTGATGATCATCGGAAAAACTTCCTGCGGCATCCGGTATGCCGTCCGTCGCGGCGGAAGCGCCGCCGCCTATTGCGCCCTCAGCATCCGCTGCGGCACCCGGGATGAAGCCGGGTACCATGCGGGCATCGCCCATTTTACCGAACATACCCTCTTCAAGGGGACGCGCCGCAAACGCGCCGCCACCATCAACGGCTGCCTGGAACGGCTGGGCGGCGAGCTGAACGCCTATACCACCAAGGAGGAGATCGTCATCCATGCCACCGTCCTCAAGGAAGACCTGCGCAAGGCCGGCAGCCTGCTTTTCGAGCTGGCGACGGAAGCGACCTTCCCCGAGGCGGAGATCGAGACGGAACGCGGCGTGGTCATCGAGGAAATCCTTTCCTACAAAGACAGTCCGGCCGACGACGTCTACGACCGGTTCGAAGAGAAACTGTTCGCCGGCCATCCCCTTTCCCGTCCGATCCTCGGGACCGTCGCATCCGTGAAGAAGATCAAGGCGGAGGAACTGCGCCGCTTCGTGGCGGAGAAGTTCCGTCCGGAGGTCATGGCCTTCACCCTGGTGGCGGACCTGCCGGAGGAGAAACTGGAAAAGGAGGTCCTCCGGCTGATCGGGAAATGGTTCGGAGACGCACCGGACCGGGAGCCGCTGACCGGTTGCCAGCCGGCGGACATCCAAGTTCCCGCCGGGGCCCGTTTCGAGGAGAAGGTGGACAAGAAGAACCACGAGGTCAACGCCGTCATCGGCAGTTTCGCCCCGTCGCTGTACGATGAGGAGGAGCGGCTGGCAGCCAACCTGCTGGGCAACATCCTCGGCGGACCGGCATCCAACTCCGTCCTCGGCAGCATCCTGCGCGAGCGGAACGGATGGGTCTATGGCGTGGAAGTATCCTATACCCCGTATGCGGAGACCGGCGTCATGGCCGTCTGCCTGGGCTGCGACAAGGCCAACCTCGACCGGTGCCTGGCCGCCGTCCACAAGGAAATCCTCCGGTTCCAGACCCTGCCGCTGTCCCCCGCGAAACTGCGGGCAGCCAAGAAACAGCTGCTCGGCCAGCTGGCCATCAGCGGCGAATCCGGTGAGGCCCAATGCCTCAGCATGGGAAAGAGCCTGCTTTCTTTCGGACGCGTCTCCTCCAGCGAAGAGACCCGCGCCAGCATCGAAGCCCTCACGGCTGAAGACCTCCGGGCGGCAGCCTGCCGCATCTTCGCCCCCGACCGTCTCAGCACCCTGGTCTTCCTATAGCGAAGCGATCCAGTCGTTCATCTGCGGCAGGTGGGCCCGTACGGAAGTGAAGAGTTTCCATTGGGCCAGGCTGCGGATCCAATTGTGTTCCGGGTACCGGATGCGGTAGTAGGTGTCCCCATTGAGATAATCCGCCAGGAAACGCACGCACTGCATGTACGGGACCAGCTGGGCGGCGAACGGCAGGTTTTCCCGTTCGACCGGGGTCAGGAACACGGAGGCCGACTCGATGTAGCCTTTGGAAAAGGCCTTGAAAATCTCCAGGTTGAAATGGACGTTCCCCAGATCCCGGTCATCCTCCGCTCCGGTATTGGCGGCCGTCCGCATGAAATCCCCGAAATCCGAAAAGACGAAACTCGGCATCACCGTATCCAGGTCGATGACGCAGAGGACGTTGCCCTTCGCATCGAAGAGCATGTTACCCACCTTGGTGTCACAGTGGCAGATGCGCTTCGGCAGGATTCCGTCGCGGTGCATCCGCTCCGCCTTGCACATCTCCCATTCATACGAAAAGACTTCTTCCACCAGGTCCCGCACGGCGGGATCCGCCATCCGGCCGGCCTTGTCCGCCGCGACGGCCTCCCGCAACTGGCGGGCGCGGAGTTCCATGTTGTGGAAATCCGGGATGGTCTCCCCGAGCGGGTCGGGAAGATCCGCCAGCATGGCTTCGAACTGGCCGAAGGCCTTGCCGGCATCATAGGACGACTCCGGAGTCACCGCCTCGTGGGTATAGGCATCCCGGATGAACACGGACAGGCGCCAGAAGGTCCCGTCCGGAGCCGGGAAATAGGTTTGTGAGGCATCATGCAAAGGAATGAACCGCAGCACTTTGCGGTCGATGTCCGGATCCCCGGCCAACTTGCCGCGGATGTGCCGGATCACCGCCTCGATGTTGTGCTGCAGCAGGGGGACGTCCTGGAAGATGGCGTGGTTGATCCGTTGCAGGACATAGTCCTCCGGACCGTCCGTCTCCACCTTGAACGTGTCGTTGATCAATCCGCTGCCCAGCGGCCGGACCGCCACGACCCGTCCCCGGATGGCGAACCGGGAGGCAATGGCTTGTAAGGCTTCCTGCGTCATGGCCTAGTCGTTCTGGCGGATGATATGGGCGCCCAGGGCATTGAGGCGAAGGTCGATGTCCTCGTAGCCCCGGTCGATCTGCTCGATGTTGCCGATCACGCTCGTGCCCTTGGCGGACATGGCGGCGATCAGCAACGCGATACCGGCCCGGATATCCGGCGAGGACATCCGCCCCGCCCGGAGCTGGAAATGGTGGTCGTGGCCGATGACCACGGCGCGGTGCGGGTCGCACAGGATGATCTGGGCGCCCATGTCGATGAGCCGGTCCACGAAGAACAGGCGGCTCTCGAACATCTTCTGGTGGATCAGCACGCTGCCCTTGCACTGGGTCGCCACGACCAGCATCACGCTCAGCAGGTCCGGGGTCAGGCCCGGCCACGGGGCGTCCGCGATGGTCATGATCGAGCCGTCGAGGAAGGAGTCGATCACGTAGCTTTCCTGTTCCGGCACAAAGATGTCATCCCCGCGCTGCTCGATGTTGATGCCGAGGCGGCGGAACTGGGCCGGGATGATGCCCAGGTCGTCATACGAGGTATCCTTGATGGTCAGGCTGCTGCGTGTCAGGGCGGCCATGCCGATGAAGGAACCCACTTCGATCATGTCCGGCAGGATCCGGTGCGAGGCTCCGCCAAGGGTCTCGACGCCGCTGATCTTCAGCAGGTTGGATCCGATTCCTTCGATCTTCGCCCCCATCTGCACCAGCATCTTGCTGAGCTGCTGGATATAGGGTTCGCAGGCCGCGTTGTAAATCGTCGTTTCTCCCTTCGCCAGGGTCGCCGCCATCAGGATGTTGGCCGTACCGGTCACGGAGGCCTCGTCCAGCAGCATGTACGTTCCCTTCAGTCCCTGCGGCGCATCCAGCCGGTAGGCCTTCCGGGTGCTGTCATAGGACAGCTGGGCACCCAGGTTGACCATGCCCATGATATGGGTGTCCACCCTCCGGCGGCCGATCTTGTCGCCGCCCGGCTTCGGGAACCAGACATGGCCCAGCCGGCACAACAGCGGGCCGGCGACCATCACGGAGCCGCGCAACTTCGCGCAGGTCTTGATAAATTCCTCGCTGTCTGCGTATTCCGCATTCAGGCTGTCCGCCTGGAAGCTGTACTTGCCTTTCTCCAGCCGGTGCACCTTGACACCCAGGCTCTGGAGCAGGACGATGAGGTTCTTGACATCCAGGATCTCCGGAATGTTTTCCATGACGACCTCCTCCCGGGTCAGGAGGACGGCGCTGATTACCTCCAGGGCCTCGTTCTTGGCGCCCTGGGGCTGGATGGAGCCGGACAGCTTGTGTCCGCCTTCAATGATGAAACTGGCCATATCTCAGTGTTATATGTGTTCTACTTCCGGCCGGAGGGTGATCCCGAACCGTCCGCGGACCGAGGCGACGATCTCCTCCTCCAGGGACAGGATTTCCTCCGGCGTTGCGCTGCCGGTCGCATTGACCAGCACCAGCGGCTGCACCGGCCAGACCCCCGCGTTGCCGCGGCGTACGCCTTTCCAGCCGCATTTGTCGATCAGCCAGGCCGCCGGAATCTTGACCAGGCCGTCTTCCGTCAGGAAATGCGGCACCGGGCCCAAGCCCTCCTGCGCCGCGATCTGCTCAACCTTCCGGTACTGTTCCGGCAGGACGAAGGCATTCCGGAAGAAACTCCCGGCGCTCCCGACCTCGGAAGGCTCCGGCAGCTTGTCCTTGCGGATGGCGATGATTACGTCCCGCACCTGCGCCGGGGTATACGGTTCCGCCCCGACGGCTTTCTCCATTGCCTGGCGGACGTGGCCGTAATCCAGGACCGGTGCATAGTCCTGCGACAGGCGGAAGACCACGGCCAGCACCACATACCGGCCTTTCCACTCCTCCTTGAACCGGGAATTCCGGTAGGCATAGCGGCATTCCGAAGCCGGGAAAACGACCTTGTGACGGTGCAGGAGGTCGAAGCATTCGACGGTCTCGATCAGTTCGCAGACCTCCCGTCCGTAGGCGCCGATGTTCTGCACGGCCGCCGCCCCGACTTCACCGGGAATCAGGGAAAGGTTCTCCGGACCCCACAGGCCCTGCCCGGCCGCCCAGGCGCAGAATTCGTCCCAGACCACACCCGCGCCGACACGGACCCGGCCGTCCGACGGCTGGATGAAACGGATGCGGGAATGCAGGATGGTCCCGGGGAAGTCCCCGGTAAACAGCAAGTTGCTCCCGCCCCCGACCGGCAGCAGCGGAAGCGGCAGTTCCGCCACGAACAGGGGATCCGCCAGCAGGCTGGCCAGTTCCGCCTCGGAGTCGTATTCCAACAGCGCGGCGGCCCGCACCTTCATGCCGAAGGTGTTCCAAGGCTGCAGATCGACGTCGTAGCTGATTTTCATGGTCTTATCCGATTTGGGCACCGTTGGTCACGACCTCGGCCGGGGTGATGAAACGCATCTTCCCGTCGCCTTGCTTGGCCATCAGGATCATGCCCTTGGACTCGATGCCGCGGATCTTGCGCGGGGCCAGGTTGGCCAGGATGCAGATCTGCTTGCCCAGCATGTCTTCCGGGCTGTAATATTCAGCGATGCCGGAGACGATCGTCCGCTCGTCGATGCCGGTATCGATGGTGAGTTTCAGGAGCTTGTCGGTCTTGGGAACCCGTTCGGCCGCCAGCACGGTCGCCGTGCGGATATCCATGGCTCCGAACTGCTCGAAGGTCACCTCCTCTTTCTGCGGCTCGACCCGCTTGGCAGCCTCTTCGGCCTCCTTGGCGGCGGCAGCGGCTTCGCGTTCGGCCTTGATGGCGGCGAGCCGGGCGATCTGGGCGTCCACGACGCTGTCCTCGATCTTCTGGAACAGCAGCTCGGCCGTGCCGAGTTCATGACCGGCCGGCAGCAGTTCGTCCGCACCGAGCATGTTCCAGTCCAGCACCAGCGGGAATTCCGAAGGTTTGCCGGTATGCAGGGCCTGGCCCTCGTCCGGACGGTAGAAATTTTCGCCCGGGGTACCCTTGACACCGAAATCGGAGACAGGGACGGTTCCCTCGCCGGCGCGGTGGTCGGTACCGGCGTTCACACCCACGCGCAGCATGGTGCGCAGGCGCTCGGCCGCAAACGGGGTGAAGGGTTCGAAGACCAGCGCCAGGTCGGCGCAGATCTGCAGGCAGGTATACAGGATGGAAGCCGTGCGGTCCATATCCGTCTTGGCGACCTTCCACGGCTCGGTATCGGAGATGTACTTGTTGCCGATGCGGGCGATGTTCATCGCCTCCTTCAGGGCCTCGCGGAAATGGTAGGTCTCGATGTATTTCTCGAGGGCCTCCTTCGCGGGAATGATCTGGGCGAGGGTCTCGGCATCGACGGCCTCGGGCTTCAGGTTGGCCGGCACCTTGCCGCCGAAATACTTGTGGGTCAGGACCACGGCGCGGTTGACGAAGTTGCCGAAGATGGCCACCAGCTCGGAGTTGTTGCGCTGCTGGAAATCCTTCCAGGTGA
>JAFUUB010000132.1 GCA_017483985.1 Bacteroidales bacterium
GTCTTCAGATACGGGTCGTTGGGGTTGACCGAAGAGCCGCGCTGCCACCAGCCGGCGGCGGAGTTGCGCGGATACCAGCCTTCACCGACGCTGTTGAAGTTGGGATACTCGTCTTCGATTTCGCGGCACCAGCGGACCATGAAGTCGTAATCGGCATACGGATAGGTGTCCATGCGGATACCGTCGATGCGGGAATACTCGATCCACCAGATGCTGTTCTGGATCAGGTAGGTAGCCAGGTGGCGGTTGCGCTGGTTGAGGTCCGGCATGCAACAGGAGAACCAGCCTTCGACCAGGATGTCCTTCTCGCTTTGGGGAGCGTGCGGATCCATGAGGGTCCACTTGTAGTGGGTGGTATTGATCAGGCTGCCAGGCTGGCGCCGGCCCATGCGGAGCAGGGCTTCGCGGCGGTCGGCCGGGAGTGCGTTGAATTCTTCGATGGTGGCGGGGAACTGGACCTGCTGTCCGCGGCGGAACTGCTGCTGGCCGGGCTGACCGGGCTGGCCGGGCGTCTGCGGGGCACGCTGGCGTTCGCCGAGGCTGACGGCATAATCGTTCTGGTTGAACCAGTCGGAATCCGGGTTATCCTCAATCCACCAGTGGCTGCTGCCGGAGTGGTTGAAGATCATGTCCATGACGACCTTGATACCCCGGCCGTGGGCCGCGTCGATGAAATCACAGTATTCCTCGTTGGAGCCCAGGCGCGGATCGATCAGGTAGAAGTCGGAGATCGAGTAGCCGTGGGAGTTGTTGCCGCGGTTGAACTGCACCGGATTGAGCCAGACGGCCGTTACGCCGAGGGCGTCGATGTAGTCGAGGTGCTCCTTGATACCCTGGATGTCGCCGCCGTGACGGCCGCCGCCTTCGCGGTTGACGGTCCAGTTCTCGAGGTTGTCATTCCCGGGATTGCCGTTGGAGAAGCGGTCCGGCATGATCAGGTAGAGGACGTCTTTGGTGGTGAAGCCCTGGGCGCCGACCTTGTAGTTGCGGCCGCGGAGTTCGAAGGTCTTCTGGGTCGTGGTCCGGCCTTCCTTGAACTGGAAGGTCATCGTGCCCGGACGGGCGGTTCCGGAGACATCCAGATAGACGACCAGGTAGTTGGGATTCTTGAGTTTCGCAACTTCTTTGACGGTTACGCCCGGATAATCTTTCAGGGAGAATTCGGCAGCGGCGATGTTCTTTCCATGGAACATGACCTGGAGTTCGTGGTTCTTCATGCCGGCATACCAGAAGGGAGGATCCATCCGGTCGATTTCGACGGCCAGCGCGCTGACGCTAAACAGGAGCGCCACAGCAGCGGAGAGGAGTTTATGCATACTCATGGGAATGAAGGGTTATTTTGCAATGAGATATTCAAAGGGACGGAGCAGTTCGTTCTCGCCGAGGCTGACCGCCTTGCCGGAGAGCAGGTCGGTTGCCTGCCTGCCCTGCCAGGATGTGGGAACGGGGGCTTGTATCTGGGTGTCACGCAGGTTGACCATGACCAGGATGGATTCTCCGTCCGTCTTGCGCTCGAAGGTCAGCACATCGTTGTGCGGGTAGGGAACAAGGGCGCCTTGGCGCAGGGCGGGATGGCTCTTGTACAGGGCGATCAGGTCTTTATATTCCTTGACCATGCCGGGGTTGGCATTCCAGTCGATTTCGACGGGATTGAAGAAATTGATCTTGCCCGGGTAGCCCACTTCCTGGCAGCCGTATACGAGGATGCCGCCGTGGATGAAGGCCGTGGCCACGAAGGCAGCAAGGGAACCGTCGTTGCCGAAGAATTCCCGTACGGGGGACTGCTTGACATGCTCGTCGTGGTTTGTGGTGAAGCGGAGCTTGACCTTCCCGGCGGGAAGTCCGGCATACTCGCTGGAGTCAGCGGCGAAAAGCGTGCTGACCGGGACGGGACGGTTGACGGTGCGGGGGCGCATCTGGGGAGGACGCTGGACCATCTCGGTCACACCGGTGTATACCCGGCGCAGGGCGGAGAGCCAGCCCCAGGCATAGTTCATGTCGAAACCGGCCTCGAAATGATCCTTGCGCTGTCCTTCGGCCAGCATCAGCAGGTCGTGTCCGGTCGCCCGGAGCTGGGCGACGCAGTCTTTCCAGAATTCGAACGGCACATAGTCGGCCGCATCGCAGCGGAAACCATCGACGCCAACCTCTTCGACCCAGAATTTCATGGCGTCGATCATGGCCTGGCAGAGCTGCGGGTTGTCGAAATTCAAGTCCGCGACATCGTTCCAGCCGGTACCGGCCGGGTGGATGATGACACCGTCTTCGTCGTGGGTGTACCAGTCCGGATGCTCCGTGATCCAGGCATTGTCCCAGGAGGTATGGTTGGCGACCCAGTCGATGATGACAGCCATCCCTTTTGCATGGGCATGGGAGACCAGGGTCTTGAAATCGTCGAGGGTTCCGAATTCCGGATTGACGGCCCGGTAGTCTTTGACGCAGTACGGGCTCTTCACGGCTTTTTCGATGCCGATTTCGCAGATCGGCATGAACCATACGACGTTGGTGCCCAGGTCGCAAATCGCGTCCAGGCGAGCGTCAACAGCTTGGAAGGCGTTCTCGGAAGCGAAGTTGCGGGGATTGACCTGGTACATGACAACGTCTGCCGGTGCCGGGATGGAGACGGCTTCGGGAACTGTCCGGCTGGTACACGCGGCGGCCAGCAGGGCAAGGCATAGGATCAGGCTTCTTTTCATGTGTTGGATTGTTAAGTTCTCAAGCGAGCCAGGCCATGAAGTCGCTGACGCGGGAGCGGGCTACGATCATATCCGTCTCCGGCGGAGTCGTCATCAGGATTTTCAGGCGTCCGCCGTAGATGCGTTCGATGCCCTGGATGGCATACGAGGAGATGATGAAATTGCGGGAAATCCGGAAAAAGACTTGCGGATCCAGTTCATCCAGGATGGACTCCATCTGCTGGTCGAAGAAATACTGGGTCCCGTCATTCTTGACGATGTACTTGCTTTTCCCTTCCACGTAGAAATAGGCGATGTCGGCCGTTTCGATCGGAATGATCTTCTGGCCGAGCCGGACGATGAACCGCCGGCGGAAGGTCTTTTGGCTGCTGTCCCTTTCCCGGGCGAAGCGTTGCATGGCGGAAAGGATGACATTGATGTCGAAATTCTCGGATGCGGCCCGGCAGCGGCTGACGGCCCGCAGCAGGGCTTCGTCGTCATAGGGCTTGAGCAGGTAGTCCATGCTGCCGGCTTCAAAGGCTTTGACGGCGTATTTGTCAAAGGCGGTGGTCATGATGACCTTCGCCGTGATGGTTTCTTGCTTGAAGATTTCAAACGCGCTGCCGTCCTGGAGTTCCACGTCCATGAAAATCAGGTCGGCGGTGTTCCCCGGCGTTCGCAGCCAGGCGAGGGTCCCCTTTACCGATTCCGTAATGGCAACGACCTCGATATCGGGGAAATTCCGCTCCAGGGCCCGTCTGAGGGTCTGCTGGGCCAGTTTTTCGTCTTCAACGATCAGGGCTTTCATACTCGGTTACAAAAGGGGGAGCTTGACGGTATAGGTCTGTTCATCTTCGGTCACGAGGATTTCCTTGCCGGCCTCGTCGCGGTACCGCTGGCGGATGTACCGCTGGCCGTTGCCGGTGGACGGCTGGGAGGAAATCTTCGGATTGCGGTTGTTGGAGATCTGGATATAGTCTCCTTCGATGCTGATGCGGATGCGCAGCGGCGTTTCCCCCGAAATGGTGTTGTGCTTGGTCGCATTCTCGACCAGCAGTTGCAGGGAGCAGGGAATGATGAAATGGCAGTAGCCGTCTTCTTCGATGTCAATTTCGGTTTGAAGGCCTTCCGGAAACCGGACTTTCATCAAGTCGATGAACTGGCGGACAAACCGCAGTTCGTCATCCAGATAGACCAGCCGTTCGTCTTCCGTTTCAATCAGGTACCGGTAGATGCCGGACAGCTTGTGGATGAACTGGGAGGCCTGGACGTTCTGGCCGGAGACCACGATGCTGTCCAGGGAATTCAGGCTGTTGAACAGGAAATGCGGCTCGATCTGCTGCTTGAGCCGTTCGTAGCTGTACTGGGCTTCGTGCCGTTTTTTCTTTTCTGTCTGGGCATCCTGTTGGGCATGAAGGGTATAACTGGCCATCCACAGGACGGCGGCGAAGCTGCATACATAATCGATGACGATGTTCAATTCGACATTTTCGCTGAAGAACGTCGTCGAGGACCGGAGGGTCATGATCAGCCGGATGACCAGGATGGTGACGAAGGCGAAGATGAGCCAGACCGTGCCGGTCTCCGGGGTTTCCTTGTAGAACCGGCTTTTCTTCACCAGCGCGGAGCAGCCCAGTTGGACCAGGCCGACGATTCCTGTCGTCAGGAAGGTGGCAAGCGGACTGATGATATAGGGTCGGATCGCCGGGGCGGGATGGAGGAAGAAACGCAGGAACTCTCCCATCAAGCGGCCGAGGTACAGACCGGCGAAATTGACGAGGATCACCGCGATGACCATGAAGGGAATGCCCATCCGCTTGCGCAGGGAAAGGCATACGGACAAGATCATGGTAAGAAGCGTCAGCGCCAGTTCGTTGTGGAATCCGACCAGCCGCGACAGAATCGAGACTGCCAGGTGCAGCAAGGCAAACAACAGGATGACGCCGTAGTCGTTCAGACGCTTCATAATGCGGGTATTATCGTGATAAAGATACGAATAATTTAGAAAAAGGGCGCGAAAGGAATTCGCGCCCTTTCTGAAAGATTACTTGTAGTTCGGGTTCTGGACGAGGCCCGGGTTTGCATCGAGGGCACGCTGCGGGAGCGGATACCACTCATATTTGCGGTCACGCTTGGCCGGGAGGTCGTAGCCGGGCTCCGTGGCACGGCCGAAGAACCACCACTGGCCCTGGGTGAACTTGTCGTAGCGGCGCAGGTCGGTGCGGCGGCGGTGGCCTTCATCGTAGAACTCAAGACCCCATTCGCTCAGCATACGGTCCATGTCGAACGCATCGCTGAAGCCGCGCGGAGCCTGGTCCTTTGCGCCGACGAGGGCTTTGCCCGTGGTCGGGTGGACACCCGCGTTGTTCCAGTCTGCATCGGAGAAGTAGCGCTTACGGACTTTGTTGACCCACTCCTTGGCCTCATCGGCCTTGCCTTCACGGAGGAGGCACTCGGCGTAGGTGTAGACCACCTCGGCGAGACGGAACTCGACCTGGTCAGGCTCTGCTACGTTGTGACCGGAAGCGGTCGTGTAGAACGGATACCGTACGGTACGAAGACCGGAGTTCTCCTCGCCCCAGCGCGGATTCTCAACGACCTGGACCGGGTGGTTGCCCTTGCCCTGGAAGTTGCCGATCTGGTCGACATAGACCTGCGGCTGGCTCTTGCGGTCCTGCTTCGCATCCTGGACGGCACCGGTGCCATAGTTCTCACGCATGACGCCTACCATGAAGAGGCCGCCCCAGTTGCCTTCGTCGTCGCAGTACGGCTTGACCAGGCGGATGTCGCGCGGGTCGAAACGCTCGTGGACGGCGCCGAGTTTGTCATTGTACGGCGGATCGAGGAAGCACTTGGCCAGTTCCGGGTTGTACATGTCCTTGACAACGCTGGCTTCACGGTCGATAGCTCCTGCGTCGTTGTACTTCAGTTCGGGTACGCACTGGTCGTAGAAGTTGTTGCTGTTGTCGAAGGAAGGAGTCGAAGTGGTGCAGTCCCAGGCACCGTTGATCTGGGTGCAGTTGAAATACTTCGTGAACGTGTTCGTCATGAACGGCACGTTGCGCTGGTTGGTCGCGTCGGACTTGTTGTAGCGCTGCTCGAGGGCATAGGCGAAGATGATTTCCGGGCAGGTCTCGTTGTTCCAGGAATAGATGTCCTGATACTTGTCCACGATCTTGTAGGTACCGTATTTACCGTCGAGGATGTCCTTGGCGACGGCCTTGGCCTCGGAGAAACGGGGTGTGCCGGTGAAGATTTCGGAGTTGAGCAGGATACGCATCTTCAGGATGCGGTTGAAGGCCTGGCTGACGCGGTTGACGGAACCGTTCTTCGGGAGCAGGTTCAGGTTCTCATCGAGTTCCTGTTCCATCCAGTCGCTGACAATCTTGCAGCCTTCCTCGAAGGTGGTGCCGTAGGAAGCGCTCTGCGGGACCTCGGTCGTACCGGGCTCGAGGCACAGCGGAATCGCGCCGCCGAACAGCTCGAACACGTTGTAGTAGCAGTAGACGCGGAAGTTCTTGACTTCGGCGATGTAGGCCTGCTTCTTCTCCTCGGTGATGCCGATGGACTCGGCGTCGATTTTGTTCATGTCATCGAGGAAGATGTTGCACATACCGATGGCCTCCCAGGACTGGGACCAGATGTCGTTGATCATCGTTGCCAGCGGGGTCCAGGTATGGGTGGAGATGACGAACTTGTAAGCGCCGTCCCAGCCGTAGTTGCCGCCGTTCCATGTACGCCAGGTAATCTGGTCGGCAGAAACGTCCTGTGCATACCAATACTCCTTGCTGACCGGAATCTCTTCCGCCGCATAGATATTGGCAATAACCTGCTGGACAGCTGCTTCATTGGTGTAGTAGTTTTCAGAATCAAGCAGGGTGAAAGGATGCTCCTCCATGTCGAAGCAGCTTGTTGCAGCGAATCCTGCGACAAGGAGAGACAGAATGATGCTTATCTTTTTCATATTGCGACTTTCTTGAATCAAGTTGGACATTTTAGAAGTTGGCGGTGACGCCGAGGGTGAACTTCGTCGTGTAGAGGACCGTAGAGCCAGCCATGCCCGGGGTGAGGCCGATGGACGTGACCGTGGACGGGTCGATGCCCGAGAACTTGGTCAGGGTCAGCAGGTTGGTGGCTGCCAGATAGATGTAGAGCCGTTCGAAATTAAACTTGTTCGGCTTGAAGTTGAAGTTGCGTCCGACAGAGACTTTCTCGATCTTGAACCAGTCGCCCTTCTCCAGGAAGAAGGAGTTGATGTAGCCGTTGTCAGCGGTCAGGTACGGGTATTTCTCATACGCGCTCTTGAGGAGGTTGTCGGAGGTGACGCCCGGATAACCGTAAGACTGCTTCTGGCCGTTCCAGATATCCATGCCGGCAAGGCCGCGGCCGTTGACGGTCAGGTCCCACTGCTTGTAGTTCAACGTGAAATTGAGGGAGAAGCTATGCTTCGGCAGGGTGTTGCCGATGATGACCTTATCGTCATCGAGCTGGCCGGTCTTGGAAGCGGTGGTGCCGTCGGCCTTATAGTGAAGGATCTGGCCTTCATCGTTGTAACCGGCGTATTCGAAACCGCGGAGGGAACCGATGCGGGTGCCTTCTTCCAGGCGGAAGTAGTATTCGCTGGAACCCAGACCGCCGGAGGAGTACAGGTCGACATAGGAAGCGTTGAAGAGGTCATCGCCCAGTTTGCGGAGGAAGGCGTCGCTATAGGAATAGGTCGCGCCGATACTGTAGCGCAGGTCGCGGTTGATGTTGTCGCGCCAGTTCAGGGCGAGTTCAACACCCCTGTTCTGGGTGGAACCGAGGTTCAGCAGGATCTTGTCGTAGACATACGGCGGCTGCGGAGCGTCGTATTCGTAGAGCAGGTTTTCGGAACGGCGGTCGAAGTATTCGATGCTACCGGTGAGACGGCGCTTGAAGAGTTCGAAGTCGATACCGTAGTTGTAAACGACGGCGGTCTCCCAGCCGAGGTTCGGGTTGGCATTCTTATTCAGGGCGTATCCCGGTTGCCATACACCGTCAAACAGGTAGTTGGTACCCTTGGCATCGTACACAGAGAGAGATTCGTAGTCGGAGCCGGCGTTACGTCCGGTAACACCGTAGGAAACGCGGAGTCTCAGTTCATCCATCCAGTCGCGGGCGCCAGCCATGAACGGCATGTTGGAGATGGTCCATGCGGCGGAGACCGCCGGGAAGTAACCGAACTTCTTGTTGGCGCCGAACTTGGAACTGCCTTCGTAGCGGAGGGAAGCGGTGGCGGTGAGGAGGTTTTTCCAGCTGTAGGTCGCACGGCCGAAGACGCCGGCGATTCTGCTGTAGCTCTTGCTGGAGCCCATTTCTGCCAGACCGTCCGTCAGGGCGGTGCCGCTGCCCATATCGTACCAGAGGAACTGGTCATACTGGAAGTTGTAGTTGGTCTGGCTCATGCTTTCACTGGTGGAGTCCGTGAAGGAATAACCGGCCACGGCCTTGACGCTATGGTCTTCGCTGGCGAAGTTGTAGTTGATCAGCCATTCGAAACCTCTGCTGAGACCGTTGCTGGAGCTCAGGGAAGCTTCGCTGTCGAAGGTGCTCCACATGTACATCCGCTGCATGACGGACGGGGTATAGCTGTGGTTATAGCGGGAGTTGTAGCGGAAGGAAGCGTTGGCATTGGTCGTCAGGAGGTGCTTGTCAGTCTTGAGGAGATTGAGTTTCACATCCTGCTGGAACGTAATGCTGGTGGAATGGCTCTTGTTGGTCGGGAGCCGGTTGTTTTCCACGGAGTTGGTGGAGCTCTGCGTATTGGTCGGCCAATAGTAACCGGTGATGGAGCCGGTTTCACCCGTCTTGTCATAGACCGGAATGGTCGGGTTCATGAAGATGGTACCGGCGAGGTTGCCGCTGTTGCCTTCGCTGACGTTGGCGCGGATGTTGGCGACGGTGCTGGTCTCGACGAAGTCGTTCAGCATCTTCTGGTTCATCGTGAAACGTGCGCTGTAGCTTTGGGAATCGTTGTTCTTGTAGAGCTGGTTGCGGTCCGTGTAGTTCAGGGACAGGCTGTAGTTGCTCTTGGCGGTCGAGCCGGCCAGGGTGATATGCTGGTTGTGGTCATAGTTCGGCTTGTCGTTGCGAAGCTCCTTCCAGTATTCCCGGTCGATGGTTCCGCCGTAGTCCGTCTTGCCAAGATTTTTCTCCTTGTTCAGCTCGCGCCACTCTTCCAGGTTGTAAACATCCGGGAGTTTGTGGAGCGCGGAGACGGCGATATAGGAATCATAGGTCACGCGCACGCGACCGGCGGTGCCGGCGCCCCTGCGGGTGGTGACGAGGATGACACCGTTCGCACCGCGGGTACCGTAGATAGCGGCGGAAGCACCGTCCTTCAGGACGGAGATGGACTCGATATCCTGGGTTGCGACATCTTCGAGGTCACCGCCGATGATACCGTCGATGACGACGAGCGGGGAGTTGCTGCCCTTGATGGAGGTCGCGCCACGGATCTGGTACGAGGAGCTGTTGCCGTTGGCGCTGACGTCGATGTTCAGACCGGCGACCTTACCGACGAGGAGCTGCATGGCATCTCCGGACGGAGCCTTGTTGAAGTCTTCGGCGCGGACGCTGACGACGGCGGAGGAAACCTCCTTCTTGCTCAGCGAACCGTAACCGACGACGACGGTTTCCTCAATCATTTCAGTGTCTTCCTGGAGGGTGATCCGGGAGGGGAGTTCGGAGGCGACATAGGTCAGTGTCTGGTATCCGATGCAGCTGACCTCGACGATCGCGCGGGCATTGGAAACGCGGAGGGCAAAATTGCCGTCCGGACCGGTCGCGGAGCCGTTGCTGGTGCCACGCTCGATAACCGAAGCGCCGACCACCGGGCCGATGGCATCCACGATGACACCTCTCACTTCATACCCGCTTTGGGCGGATACGCGGACAGACATGGCAAAAAGAATCACCATGCCGGTTAGGAAAGTCAATAATTTTTTCATGAAACTTGTGTTATTTGTTCAGTGTGGCCCAAAGGTAAGATGGCACCTTATAATTATAAACAAACCGTTTTAGTTTTCGGTGTGAACGGTTGAAAAAAGGGTGTGGACGGAGAAGCATCCCGGCCTCAAAACCACGACGCCGAAGTCGATAATCCGCTGTGTTTTCTATAGTTGGGAGAATATCTCCGCGCCTTCAATCCATGCTTGAAACAAGGCTGCAAATGGTTTCAAATCATGACTGGACCCCTTTGAGCGACTTTCTGGCAACGCTTTCCGCGGCGACCCCTGATACACTTCATTCGAATCGATTATCCCGACCCTAGTGAGTTGCGATGCAGATTCTTGCTAAGCGTTTGAACCAACAATCCAATAAAAAGTCGATTGGCGACGTTTGGTATGTCCGGTTGGACGATAAACCGCGCTTTTGCATCCGTTTCGTGTCCAACCGTACAGCCATAATACCCTCTATGGCCGTTTTTACATCCGGTTGGAAGTCAGGCCTTTTGTTTCGCAGTGGAGAAGGTGGGAATCTGGATTCGGAATCCAGTATAGGGCCCGGGGTCAGGGGAATCGCGTCTGGTGAATCGGGTAAGAAGAATCAGGTGGAGCAAGGGTTTCGGGTAGGGAAGAGCTGTTAACAACCAAGGCATCTTTGAATGGAAGGAATCGTCGCTTTCTTCTGGAACTGAAGGAACCGCGAGATGTCTATCCGGTCTTGTCGAGACAGCTCATAGACGCTTTGTCTGCCCATCGCCGGGAGTATTTCCCGGTCAATGATCCGGCAGAGTTCGAAATCGTCCGGCGCCCTGTGAGCCAGGAATGTACCTGCTTTCTCGTTTTTCAGGTATTCCTGCATGAACCGCTCAGCATTCTCCGGCTCGATATCCCCTATCGATATGGGCTGGCGGCTGTGGGGATCCCGCATCTGCTCTTCTTTCCAGCGTTCATCCGTTTTCCGAAACATGTTGTATTCGAAGGCTGCCGGTGAAACGAACAATAGCTCCGTCTGCCGGAGTTCCATCGTGGATTCCCGTGTAAACCAGCCGTCCGTCGTCATCCGGAAGGAATCCGGGAATTCCGCTCTGCGGGGGAGTTCCCGGGCGATATCTTCCCGGCTTTTCAGCAGGGTCGGTTTGTCAAACTTCCCCAGTTGTTCCCGGAACAGGTCGTTTATGGCACTGAACCGGTATGCGAAGGCGGTCCCGGTCACTCCGTGATGAAGCGGATTCCGCAGGACATAACTGATTGCCGCGATGATATGGTTGTTACCGGTAATCTCCAGGCAGAAGTATCCCTTCTCTCCGAACTTGCCGCTCCTTCCGTAGCGGTGGTTGAAATGCATGGTGTAGCGTTTCCTCAATTCTTTGACGAAGTTCCCGACCTGTTCTCCAAGGAGAATCAGGTGGACATGGTTCGACATTTCTGTATCGACCAGTAGCTGAATCTGGTATTTCCATGCTGAAATGACCATCAGATTGAAAAAGAGCCGGACATCCTCCGTGTCGCGGAACATGACTTCTCCATGGGATGTGAAGCAAATATGTTTCAGTGTCTTCATTTTGCCAGGAATGTATGATTAAAGATACGAACTACCGCGAAATAATCCAAAAAATAATGCTTGTTTATTGTGGAAAGAGGGAACACTGTCCAGCGCAATCCTCAATCAAATCCAACAATCCATAAAATCGGCTTTGAAGACAAACAAAAATGTACGGTTGGATGTGAATTTGCCGTTTTCTCGTGTATTTGCGTCCAACCGTTCAGAAAAAAACATTCTAAACGCTTTTCTTTGTACGGTTGGATTGTCCGGCTCCGGGATTCCGCGTCCCCGGAAGAGCGCAGTCCAGAGATTGTCCTGCTCCGTGACTCCTCGTCCCCGTTGAGCTTCGGCCGGGGGCTACAGAAGATCGGGGACTAAAGAAGATTGACCAGCAGGAAAAGGAAGTGGGCGATGACGCCTGCGCAGAGGCCGGCGACCGTGTGGGCGCCCAGGGCCTTGGAGATGGCTTTGCGCCAGCCCAGGGAGTCCAGCATCGCCGTGTGGGTCGACAGGAAGCCGGACCAGCACATGCCGATGGCGGTGCATACGGCAATGGCGTTCCCGTCGAGGATGCCGGCGGCGTCGAAGGTCGGCAGCAGGCCGAGGGCGGCGCCGACCGCACCCAGGGCGGTCATCGGGAAGGCGATGAGTTCCATGTGCTTGAATCCGAAGAGCCATTCGAAAACCCAGTGCACCTTGTCGGCCAGCCAGGGGAGGATTGGTACGCCCTGGTTGGCGGAGCCGTTGTAGACGCCCGCGTCCCCGGTCCCGAAGGTGATCATGATGACGGCCGTGGTGATGATGAGCACGCCCGGAATGATCTGCAGGCCCAGTTCCACGCCGTTCTTGCCACCGTCCAGCAGGGCGTTGAGGAAACGCATGAAGATGCCGTTTTGGGCTTCATTCTCAATCCGTTCCTCGGCCAGCTGCTCCTGGGTCGCTTCTACGACCGGTTCTTCCATTTCCGCCGGCCAGGCTTTGCGGCAGGACCGCTGCATGAGCCGGGTCGAGATGATGGAGCCGCAGAAAGCGCCGGCCAGTCCGATCAGGGCGGCGGTGCCGTTGCCGAAGCCGATCATGGTGATGATGACCACGAAGCCCATGCCGAAGGCGGTGCCGAAGTTGGTCAGGGAAAGGAGCTGGTATTTCTTGAAATAAGAGGCGAAGGAACGGTCCTTGGACAGGGCGATGATGGCCGGGTTGTCGGACAGGAAGGTCATGACCGCGCCGAGCGCGGCGACGCCGGGCAGGTTGAAGAGGGGCTTCATCAGGGGGCGGAGGAATTTCTCCAGCAGGGTGACGACGCCGAATTCGGCCATCAGTTTGGAAAGCGCTCCGGTCAGCACGGTGATGCCCATCAGGTAGAATACCGTGTTGAGCAGCAGGTCGTGGGCCGTATTCATCAGGGTCTTGAGCATGTTGCCGCTGCCCATGCGGCTGCCCAGCGCCCAGAAGATGCCGACCAGCACCGCCAGGAAGATGACGGCTTCGAGGGTCGAGCGGGTGGAGGCTTTCATTTTGGCCATTGTTCCAGTGTTTCCTTTAAAAATGTTTGCGAATGTACGCAGAATTCTTCAAAGTTCAACGGGAAGAGGGGACAATGACGCTTATTTTGTTACTTTCTTTATGTTGAAACCGCTCATCTCGAGGACCGGGGTCTCGCCGCGGGCATCTTCCGCCTTGAAGGTGATCCGGACCGTCTTCTCTTCTCCGGGGAGGAGGGAGAAGTAGTTGTCCTCATAGAAGACGGGGAGGATGCGCTCGCCGCTTTCTTTGCCCTGGACCTTGAGACGGACCATGAGGGCCGGCGTGCGGCTTCCGTTCCTGACCGTCGCCGTCATCTTGAAGGTGCCGTTCTCGCAGGTTACCTTCCGGGAGAGGGACAGGCGGACCTGCGGAAGGGTCAGCAGCTGCCTGTAGTTGCCGTCTTCCTTCCCTTCCCAGTAGAAGTTGTCCGCGAGGAGCTTTTCGCCCTGGGTCAGCCGGAGCTTGATATAGTACACGTCGGACAGTTCCGGGCTGTCGAAGGTCAGCGGGAAGAGGGGCGTCGTCGTGTCTTCGGGGCTGTCCAGGGTTGCCTGGTTCTCCGCGATGACCTTGCCGTCGTAGTTGACGATGGCGGCATAGGCCGTCAGGCCGATTTGGTCGGAAGCGTTGTTGTTGACGACTTCCACCTGGCCGGAGACCGGATTCCACTGGATGCGGATCGGCGCGGAGGCCTTCTTGACGCCGAAGTAGGCGGCGGTAGGCTCGAAGTAGTAGTCATACGTCTGCCAGACCATGGACGGCCAGCAGGAGTGGCTCATCCAGATCAGCAGGCCCTTGCGGTTCCAGCTGCGGGATTCGTACATGGCGCGGTAGCCGTTGTAATTGATCCACTGGGCCCACTGCGTGAACTGCTTCAGGTCCTGCGGCTCTCCGAAGGCTTTCTGGATCATTTCGTTGAAGGTGGCACAGCTCTGGGCGTTCTCCAGGGTGTAGTCGTGCATGCCCCAGACGCTGTTCTGCGGCCACTGGTGCTCCGGACGGAGCATCCGTTTCATGCTTTCATAGGTCATGACGTTCGGCATGCCGCGCTCGCTGTGCAGGCGGTCCTTGCCCCTCTCGGCGGTGAAATAATCCTGTACCGGCAAGGCGCGGTAAGGGCCGTTGCCGCTGACCATGCCCGAGGAAGAGTGCGGAATGTAATACATGCCCGGATGCAGTCTCTTCACCAGTTGCTCGAGACCCGTGTTGAGGGTCTCCGGCGGATTGCCTTCGTTGCGGCCGACATACAGGGCGATGCTCGGATGGTTGCGGATTTTCCGGACATAGTCTTCGGCGTTGTCCATGAACATCTTTTCGTCATCCGGGTTTGGACCGTCCGCCGGGTTGGCGAGCCAGAAGTCCTGCCAGACCATCACGCCGTGGCAGTCGCAGGCTTCGTAGAATTCTTCGTCGCCCGTCTGGCCGACCCAGTCGCGGATCATCGTATAGTTCATGTCCGCATGGTAGGCGACGGCGATGTCATATTCACGGGCGCGGTAATTCAGGTTGATTTCCGGGAAGCCCCAGTTTCCGCCGTTGCCGATCAGGCGGCGGCCGTTGACGTAGATGTCCAGGATGCCCCCGTCCGTGGTGTAGCTCATTTCGCGGACACCGGACAGGAGGGTCCGGCTGTCGGAAACCTTCTCATCCACACGGACTTCCGCCGTGACTTCATACAGATGCTGGTCGCCGTAGCCGGCGGGCCACCAGAGTTCGGGCTTGGCGAGCCTTCCGGGGATGATTTCCACGTCGCGGGTTTCGCCCGGGGCGAGGACGGCCTCACCCGCCAGCTTGACGGAACCGTAGCTGAGCTGGATGTCCGCACTCTTCGGCGAGTCGGAGTGGTTGGTCAGCGTCAGGGTCGGCTTCAGGTCCGCATAATCGGTGGACGGCAGCGGGAGATCGGTATCGACAAAGATGTCATCGATGCTGACTCCGCCGTCATAGGCCGCCAGCCAGACATCGTTCCAGATGCCGATGTTGCGGCCGCGGACGGTCGGGATCCAGTCCCAGCCGATGGAGCAGTGCATGGTCGGGTTGTCGGCGCCCAGCACACCGCCGTTAGTGTCGGCAGTAATCCGGTTCTGTTCCTTGATAATGCCGGGATTGTCATTCTTGTAGATCTTGACAGCCATGTAGTTGGTGCCGGGTTGCGCCAGGCTGGTCACATCGAACCGGCCCCGGGTGAAGGCGCCATCGATGTGCCCGACATAAGTACCGTTGAAATAGACGTCTGATTTCCAGTTGATTCCGTCAAAGTTCAGGACAAGGTCCTTGCCCTGGAACGTGGCAGGAAGCTCGAAAGCATCCCGGTACCAGAAATCCGAGAGGAAGAAGGATTCGGAAATCTGCAGCTGGTCGTCATCATAGCGGATGTCCGGGATGGCGCCGATGTTATAGTAAGACGTGGCCACGGTACCCGGAACGGTCGCGATGATCCAGTCGGACGGGTCATAGCCGGCGGCCGCGATCTCTTCGCCGCTGCCGGACACCTGCGAGGCGCGCTGCAGTTTCCATTCTCCGCCGCTCAGATAGAGCCGGTTGCCCTCGGCCTGCGGTTGCGGCTGGGACTCGACGGTCACGCCGCCCTTGCCGTAGACTTCCATTTCCGTCAGGGAGATCCGTCCATCCTTCCGGGCGTCCAGTCCGGAGAGGCGGACATAACGGGCGGTCGCGGAGACCGCGATTTCATCCACAAGGGCGTCTCCCTGCGGGAGATCGGCAACTTTCTTCCAGGAAGCCGCGTCATCGGAAACCTCCACTACGCCGCCGGCGGGTTTCTCGAGCCAGCGGAGCGTGACTTTGTCAAACGCGGCGGGGGCGCCGAGATCGACATAGACCCATTCTCCGGTCTGCCCTTCCGGCATCCAGGCGCTGAAATAGCCGAAAGAAGGAAGCACCTTGATTTCTTGCCCTTTGCGGAGGAAATTCATTTCCTGGAAGGTCCAGGTGGTGGCGCAGGGAGCATTCAGCCGGATGCGATAGGTAAGGAACCGCTGTCCGGCGGGCAGGGGAGCGGAGAAATCGACCATCCGGTTGTTCATCATCCTTCGGATCTGGGCTTCCATCTCAGGGGTCATCTGCGGGCGGGTCTGCGCCGCCGGGCCGCCGAGACCGGCGGACACCGCAACGTTCTGCGAACCCGCGCCCGGCATCGTACGGAAGCGGTTCATGCGCGGCGTGCCGGGGAGGTCGTTGCCCTTGAATTCTTTCAGGACCGTCCAGTCGGTCCCGTTTTCACTGGCTTCGAGGACGATGTCATAGCCCGTTCCTTTTTCCGGATCGCACTGGACGCTTCCCGTCAGGTTGAGGACATCCGCGTCGATGTGGCCGTTGTGCAGGACGAAGGCCAGGAATGCGTCCGGGCCTCCTTCCACGGTGAGGGACGTCGTGTTATCGTCAAAAAGCCGTTCCCTGTCCCGCTTGGCCAGGGGCCCCTTGTCCGTCACCATTTCGATGTAATACGGCGACGAATCGGCTACGATGCCGTCCGTAATCAAATGACCGGTAAGGTTGTAGTCGATACTGGAGGAGTGGTGGACCGCACGCCGCAGGGCCACGTTGCGGTAGGCGTCCCCGCCATTTTCTTCCGATGGACCGGAATACTCGGTAGGGTTGCCGGGGTAGACGCCGATGCCTCGGGTCAGGTCGCCGGTTGCAGGTTTTTCCTTGCAGGAGGAAAGGATCGTCAGTGCAATGAGGAGGGCAGGGGTGAGGGTACGCATCGCCAGGGGTTGTTTATGCATATAGTTCCCGCAGGACGGCCAGGGAGCGCACGTCGATGCGGGATTCGGTATGGAATTCCAGGTAGCGGAGGATCTCTTCGCAGATGCCGTTACGGGTTTCTCCGCTGAGCGGCAGGAGCAAGGCCTCGGAGAAATCTGCTTCCAGGAGCCGGGAGATGTCGCGGAAATGGTGCTCGGCGAAGGGGGCGAGGTCCTGGGCGGTCGGGCTGAAACCCAGCGCGCCGGCCAGGCCGAGGAGGAAGAGAAGGTGGAAGTTGCTGAAATCGGACTGGAGGGCATCGAGGGTCAGGATGGACCGCCGGCACCAGTCGAACAGCGCCTCGTCGCCTTCCCCGTCCTTGACGGTCCGGTAGAGCACCTCGCTCATGAACAGGGTCATGGTATTCTTGTAGAGGTTGCTGCGGATGCCGGAAAGGGGGTCGAGGGCGGTCAGGGCGGTGGCGCTCCAGAGATTGGCCTTCGGGTTTTCATGGACCTCGGCCTCGAGGATATTCAGCGGCAGGAACAGGGACATGGCGCCTTTCTTGCCGACCCGGATGAGGAACCCCCGTCGTCCATAGGCCCGGCTGAGGGTGTGGACGACGATGCTGTTTTCTCCGAACTTGGTGTGGTTCAGGACAATGAGCTGGGTGCTATTTTTCATGGAGATAAGCCGCCATGGCGCGCAGGGCCTTGCCGCGGTGGGAGATGGCGTTTTTATCTTCCTCGGAGAGTTCGGCCAGGGTCAGGCGTTCCGTGTTCGGCACGAGGTCGCCGCCGGCCGCCGGAATCTCGTCCGGGATGAAGACGGGATCATAGCCGAAGCCGCCCTTGCCGCTCTTTCCGTACGCGATAGTCCCCTCGAGGGTTCCTTCGAATAGCTGCATCTGCCCGTCCACGATCAGCGTGACGACGGTGCGGAAACGGGCCTTGCGGTTGGCGTGTATCATGTTCAGGCCGTAGCTGCGGGCGACGGAGGCTTCTTTCTCGGCGATGGCCATGTCGGCGAGGAGCCGGTCCATATTGGCGTCGAAGTCTTTGGCGGGGCCGCCGTAGCGGGCCGTGTGGACGCCGGGACGGCCGCCTAGGATGTCGACTTCCAGGCCGGTATCGTCGGCGAAGCAGTCGGTGTGGAGGTGGTCTTTGATGTATTCCGCTTTCTGGACGGAGTTGGCGCGGATGGTCGCGCCGGTTTCGGGGATATCTTCGGTCAGGCCCATGTCAGCGGGCGTGACCAGTTCGTAGGCACCGCCCAGGATTTCCTGCGCCTCGCGCAGTTTCCCGCGGTTGCCTGTAGCAAATACGATTTTCATGGTTTAGAATTTAATCATAGGTTTTTCCAGGGCGGCTTTCAACTGGTTGTCATAGCGGAGACGGACCTGGATGCCGGCTTCCTGGAACCAGTAACGGACGGCGATCTCCTCTTCGATGAAGGGGATGAGCTCGTCCTTGTAGTCGCGCAGGAACTGCTCCTTGTCGCGGTCGATGACGGCCTTGAGGGCCTCGAGCTGCTCCTTGGCGCCTTCGGCCATGCCGTCTTTCTCCAGTTCCTTCTTCATCTGGTCGAAATAGGCCATGGCACTGGAACGATAGTCGAATTCCTGTTTCTTCGCGAATTCGACAAAGTCTTCATACTCATTGAAATGGAAGTCCTCGACGGCCGGGATGGACACGTGGCGTCCCACATAGTCCAGGGCATAGTGGTCGATGATGCCGCCCACCACGAGGGCATAGGCCAGCCGGCTGTAATTGTACGCGGGCAGTTCGACATCGGGGGTGATGCCGCCGCCGTCGCGGACCGTACGGCCGTGGAGGGTCTTGAACTCACGGGTCAGGGAGTCCGGGATGTGGGAGACGCTGCCGTCCTCGCCGCGGCGGGCGTAGTCGATGGCCTGCACGCAGCGGCCGGAGGGCGTATAATACTTGGAAATGGTGACTTTCAACTGGCCGTTGTACGGGAGCGGACGGATGGTCTGCACGAGGCCCTTCCCATAGGTGCGCCGGCCCATGACGGTGGCGCGGTCGCGGTCCTGCAGGGCGCCGGTCACGATTTCGGAGGAGGAGGCGGAGCCGCCGTCGACCAGGACGATGATCGGGATCTCGGTGTCGATAGGCTCACGGACGGTCTTGTATTCCTTGTAGTCGGTGCTGTCCTTGCCGCGCTGGGAGACGACCAGCGAGCCTTTCGGTACGAAGAGGGAGACGATGTTGACGGCTTCGGACATCAGGCCGCCTCCATTGCCGCGCAGGTCGAGGACCAGGCGTTTCATGCCCTGCTTCTTGAGGTCGTTGAAGGCAGATTTCAGTTCGTTGGAAACATTCTCCGTGAAGCCGGTCTGGAGGATGTAACCATCGGACTCATTGAGCATTCCGTGGTATTCGATATCCGGCAGGTGGATCCGTTCGCGGGTCACGTCAACGTTGACGATCTCCCCGGTACGGGCTTTCTGGACCTTGAAGTGCACGACGGTACCGGGCTTGCCCTTCATCCGTTCGCTGCACTGGGAGGCGTCCAGCCCATGGGTGCTGACGCCGTCGATTTCGAGCAGCTGGTCGCCGCTGCGCAGTCCGGCGCGGACGGCGGGAGAGCCGGCATAGGGTTCATTGATAAACACATTCCCCTCTTTCTCAGGCTTGTAGATGATGGCACCGATGCCGCCATAGGTCTTGCCGAGCATCATCTCGAAATCTTCCTGCTCCTCTTCCGGGACATAGACCGTATAGGGATCGAGCTGTTCGAGCATGGCATCGATGCCGGCAAGCTGCATCCGCTCCAGCGGGAGGGAGTCCACATAGCTGCGGCTGAGCTCGCCGAGGATAGCATTCTGGATCTCGACCCACTGGCCCAGTTTGAATTGCTTGGACTGGCCGAAGGCCATCGTGCCGGTCAGCAGCAGCGCCGCAACGGCGGCGAATATCGTGTTTTTCTTCATGTTCTATATGTAAAGCCAGCGCAAAGTTAGCAAAAACCATACTAACTTCTTTCGCTTCCCCCAAAAACCTGCCCTTTCCCGCACCGATGCGGCCTATCTCGCGCTCTGCTCTGCTTCGCCGCGCATCTCGCGCCTGCGGCAGCTCTGCGCTCTGCTCTGCTTTTGCCACGCATCGCTTCGCGCCTGCGGCAGCTCTGCGCTCTGCTCTGCTTTTGCCACGCATCGCTTCGCA
>JAFUUB010000133.1 GCA_017483985.1 Bacteroidales bacterium
ATACGTCTTATCCTCGTCCCCTCCGAAGGGAATATCCGCACGGGTACCGTCCGAGAAGAGATGCCAGATTCCATGATTAGTAACTTGTATCATACGCGCAAGATCGGAAAACTTATCCGTTTTCCCATCCGTTTCCCAGAATAATCGCTTTATCGGCTAATAATCAGAACGTTGGTTGTCCAAAACGAGGTCTGTTTTTCCCCATTCCCCAAAGGTGGGACCTATACTCACAAGTCAAATCGGACGTAGAGGGAATGATTTCCGGAATCGAACGATGGTTTTTCCGGCAGGACTGACACCAAAACGCCTGCTGAAGCGCTGGCGGTGTCAGGCCCCGGATCATGATGCCACCCCTGACACCGATACGTCGTGAGACCGCGATTTGGTGTCAGTCCCTCCGGAAAAAGAACAACCAGGGAAAAACAGCCAGAAAAGCAGCGAGGAAAAGAGCGACCAGAAAAAGAAGAACCAGAAAAAACCGCCCGTGACTGCATGGTCACGGGCGGCATTATAATCATCCGAGCAGGACTTACCCTTCGAGGATTTCGTTCTGGACCCGGACGGACTCGTCGTGGATGGCCGTCATGATGGCGCGGATGGCCGTCTCGGACAAGCCGTACTCCCCGCCCTTGCGGACCATATCGGCCAGCAGGCTGTCCCAGCGGCCGGTCTGGAGGATGGCGACGTTGTGCTCCTTCTTGTACGTTCCGATCTTGCGGCTGATGTCCATGCGCGAACGCAGCAGCCAGAGCAGGTTCTCGTCGATCACGTCGATCTGGGCGCGCAGCTGCTCGATGCCTTCCCGGTACGCGCGGCTGTCCGAGGAATTGTCCCGGATGACCAGGCTCTCCAGCATCGTCTGCAGGTCGGCCGGGGTAAGCTGCTGCTTGGCGTCGCTCAGGGCGACCGACGGATCGCAGTGGGACTCGACCATCAGGCCGTCCAGCCCCAGGTCCATGGCCCGCTGGGAGAGTTCCAGCAGGTATTTCCGGTCGCCGCCCATGTGGCTCGGATCGGCGAAGAAAGCCAGTTCCGGGAACCGGGTCCGCAGTTCGATGGCGATCCGCCAGCCCGGGTCGTTGCGGTAATGCGAGCGGGAGGCCGTCGAGAATCCGCGGTGGACGACGCCAAGTTTGCGCACCCCCGCCCGGTTGAGCCGCTCCAGGGCACCGATCCAGAGGTCCAGGTCCGGATTGACCGGATTCTTGACCAGGACCGGAATGTCCGATCCGGCCAGGGCGTCGGCGATCTCCTGCATCAGGAAGGGGTTGGCGGACGTCCGCGCCCCGACCCAGACCATGTCCACGCCGTATTTGATGCACTCCAGGACGTGTTTCTCCGTCGCAATCTCCGTGCAGATCTTCATCCCGAGTTCTTCCTTGACCCGCCGGAGCCAGGGCAAGCCTTTCGAGCCCACGCCTTCGAAACTGCCCGGATGGGTCCGCGGCTTCCAGATTCCGGCCCGGAAGACGTGGATGCCGAAGGCAGCCAGTCCGCGGGCGGTCTCCATCACTTGCTCTTCCGATTCAGCACTGCAGGGACCCGCGATGCACATCGGCCGCGGGAGGGTGAAGAAGCCCCACTCGGAGGTAGGGACGATATCGAGTCCAGGTTTCATAGGCAATGAAAGGGTTCCGGCCTGTTACCGGATGATTTTCTTGATGCGGTTGGCGTCCGTGATCAGGCCGCGGATGGCGTCCTCGTCATAGTCGGCGATGGCCCGGCGGAATTCCTGCATCTTTTCGATATAGGTATCCATGACATGCAGGACATTGTCCCGGTTCTGGGTCAGGATCGGGACCCACATGTCGGCACTCGACTTGGCCAGGCGAACCGTCGAGGAAAAACCGCCGGAAGCCAGGTCGAAGATATGTTTTTCGTCTTTTTCCTTGTCCAGGACCGTCAGGGCCAGGGCGAAGGAGGTCACATGCGAGATATGGGAAACGTAGGCGGTATGGACATCATGCTGGGAGGCATCCATATAGATCGGACGCATGTTCAGCACGTCGTACAGGTCCTCGATGGTCTTCAGGGCCCTGGGGGCGGATTCCGCCGGGTTGGCGAAGATGCAGGCCCGCCCGTCGAAGAGGTTCGGCATCGCCGCCCAGGGGCCGGAATACTCCGTACCGGCCATGGGATGGGTGGAGACGAACTGTCCGCGGCAGGGATGGTAATGCGTCGCCAGGGTGATCTGTTCCTTGGTCGAACAGGTATCGATCACGATCTTGTCCTTCGCGCCGGTCTGCTGGAAACGGTCCAGCACCTGGCAGACGATCCCGACGGCCGCCCCCACCGGGACGGAAACCACAACGATGTCCGACCGGTCCACGCACTCCTCCAGCGGGACGGTCTCATCGGCCAGGCCGATGCTGCGCGCCGCCGATGCGTGGAGCGAATCCGCTTCCACACCCAATACCTTCTCCGCGAACCCCCGGCGCTTGAGGTCGATGGCCATGGAGCCGCCGATGAGGCCCAACCCTACGATTCCGACAATCATCCGATTACGCTTTTGATTTTCCGCTCCGCATCTTCCAGCACCGGCACCGGTGCGCACAGGGAGATCCGGACATACTGCTCTCCGTTCTTTCCGAAGATGAAGCCCGGGGTGATGAACACCCCCGCCTCATGCAGGAATTTCTCCGAAACGGCCTCACCCGGGGTCATGCCCTGCGGGACCGTCAGGGACTTCAGGACCGGGGAATCCGCGATGTTCCCCCAGACGAAGAGTCCGGCGGAATCCCGGTCGAACTTCGCGCCCAGGGCATCGAAGATCCGGCACACCACGTCGCGGCGGGCCTTGTACTCCGCATTCAGCTCCTTGAACCAGTCCGGTCCCTGGCCGAGGGCCTCGATGGCCGCCAGCTGCAGGGGCTTGAACATGCCCGAGTCCATCTGGCTCTTGACTTTCAGGATCTGGGAGATCGCCTGGGCGTCGCCGGCCACCATGCCGATGCGCCAGCCGGCCATGTTGTGGGCCTTGCTGAGGGAGTTCATCTCCAGGCAGGTATCCTTCGCACCCGGAACGGCCAGGATGGAAAGCGGGTTGTCATTCAGGATAAAACTATACGGATTGTCATTGACGATCAGGATGTTGTGCTTGAGTCCGAAGGCCACCAGCTTCTGATAGAGCTCCGGGGTCGCCTTGGCACCCGTCGGCATGCCGGGATAGTTGGTCCACATCAGCTTGACCCGGCTCAAGTCCATCTTCTCCAGGGCTTCGAAATCCGGCTGCCAGCCGTTCTCCGCCTAGAGGTCATACTTGATGACCTCCGCATCGACCATCCGGGAAGCGGAGGTATAGGTCGGATAGCCCGGATCCGGAATCAGGACCTGGTCGCCCGGATTGACATAAGCCATGGAAATCAGCAGAATACCCTCTTTCGAGCCGGTCAGCGGCTGGATCTCCTTGTCGGGATCGAGGGTCACGCCATAATAACGGCCATACCACTTCGCGAAAGCCTCGCGGAGAGCCGGAAGACCTTTGTAATTCTGGTAACCGTGCATGCCGGGTTTGACGCACTGGCGGGCAAGCTTGTACAGGGCGGCACCGGGCGGCGTGCCGTCCGGAGAGCCGATGCCCAGGTTGATGACGGGATCCTCCCCGCGGGCCTTGCGTTCCTGGGACAAGGCATCGATTTCGCGGTTCTTGCGGGAGAAATAATACTCTTGGACGCTGGCGGTCCTGCTGGCTGGTTGGATGTTCATTTTATATACTGGATGGATATTCGCCAAGGATGTCCAGGTCTTC
>JAFUUB010000003.1 GCA_017483985.1 Bacteroidales bacterium
AGGTTGACATTCCGTCAACCCTCATTCTCCTTCTTCAGGTACGGTTCCTAGAACCGGTCTTCGGAAGAAACGGTCAGCTTCTTGCGGCCATGACGGCGGCGGGAAGCCAGCACGCGGCGACCGTTGGCGGAAGCCATACGCTCGCGGAAACCGTGCTTGTTGACACGCTTGCGGCGGGAAGGTTGGAATGTTCTTTTCATTGTATGTCGTTTTTATTATTATCGTCTTTTGCGAAATGGATTGCAAATGTAGTGATTTTGCATGGATTTGCAAATTTTTTTTTACCTTTGATGAATGATGCCTGACAAACTCTACCTCATCGACGGCCATGCGTTGATATTCAAGATGTACTACGCGTTCGCGCGCCGTCCGATGATCAATTCCAAGGGAATGGACATGTCCATCCTGTTCGGATTCACCAAATACCTCCTCGAATTGATTGAGCGGGAACAGCCCACCCACCTGGCCGTGGCCTTCGACCCGCCGGGCGGAACCTTCCGCAATGAAATGTATCCCGCCTACAAGGCCAACCGGAGCGAGACGCCCCAGCTGGTCATCGATGCGCTGGAACCGTTGACGGAGCTCTGCGAGGCGCTGGACATCCCGGTCCTGATGCAGCGCGGCTACGAGGCCGACGATGTCATCGGTACAGTCGCCCGCCGGTACGGCGCCGTGGGGACGGATGTCTACATGGTGACCCCGGACAAGGATTACGGTCAATTGATTGCAGACCATGTCTTTCAGGTTAAACCCGGAAAAAGCGGGGGAGAAGACGAAGTGGTCGACAAGGCCGCCGTTTGCGGGAAATACGGCATCCAGGATCCGTCCCAGGTCATCGAAATGCTCACGCTCTGCGGCGATACCGCCGACAACGTGCCCGGCGTCAAGGGTGTCGGGGAAGTCGGTGCCGCCAAACTCATTGCGAAATACGGTACGGTCGAGAACATCTACGCCCATCTGGGGGAGCTCAGCGCCCGCCAGCAGGCGATGTTCCAGGAAGCCCGCGACCACATCGCCCTCAGTCATGAACTCGTGACCATCAAGACCGATGTGCCCGTGGAAACCGACCTGGAGCAGATGCGGCTGACCCGGGCCTACAGCCCCCGGGTCGCGGACCTGTTCGAAAAATACGAATTCAATTCCCTGCGGAAATACATCGCCCACATCGCTCCTTCGGCGCAGGCTCCGCAGAAGAAAGACCTGGCCTTCGAAGCGGCCGGCGTGGCGGAGGTCGCCAAGGCGGCTTCCCGGTCCGGCTGCCTGTCCCTGGTGGTCGAGCCGGAAGGGGAGGGCATTTTCGCTCCGGTCCGGCGCATCACCGTGGCTGCCGGGGATCCGTGCCGGGTCGCCAGCGGGACGCCCGCCGATTTCAAGGCGGTCCTCGAGGATCCGGCCATCGGGAAGTACGGCCATGACCTGAAATTCCAGGCGAACCTGCTGGACCATGCCGGCATCAGCCTGGCCGGCCGCCTGCTGGATATCGGCCTGATGCATTACCTGACCGATCCGGAGAAGAGCCACAAGCCGGACATCCTGGCCAAGGCTTACCTGGGACTTGACATGGAAGAGGACCTGGAGGAAGCGCCGGTTTCGCTTTTCGATGTGCCGGAGCAGACCGACCCCGGCCGCGAGCGGGAGGCGGCCATCCTGCTGCAGCTGGGCCCTGCCGTCCGTGCCGATATGGAAGACAAGGGGGTGACGACCCTGTATGAGGAGATTGAGGAACCGCTCATCCGCGTACTGGCCCGGATGGAACGCAATGGCGTCCGCGTGGACCTGGCCCAGCTCCGCAGCTATGCCGAGGGGCTTCGCCGGGAAACGGAAGCCCTGGAGGCGGAAGTCCGGGAAATGGCCGGCGAGCCCGGCCTGAACGTGTCCTCGCCCAAGCAGATCGGCGACGTCCTCTTCGACAAGCTGAAACTCGACGCCAAGGCCAAGAAGAACAAGAACGGCAGCTATTCCACGGACGAAACGACCCTCCAGTACCTGACCGACCGGCATCCGATCGTCGGTAAGATTTTGGAATTCAGGGCGGTGAAAAAACTGCTCAGCACCTATATCGAGCCCTTCCCGGGCTATGTTTCCCCCTCGGACGGGAAGATCCATACGACCTTCAACCAGGCCCTGACCGCCACCGGTCGGCTGAGTTCCTCGGGCCCCAACCTGCAGAACATCCCGATCCGCACCGAACGGGGCATGCAGATCCGCAAGGCCTTCGTCCCCTCGACACCGGACGGACTGATCCTGTCGGCCGACTATTCCCAGATCGAGCTGCGGATCATGGCGCACCTGTGCGGCGACGCCCATCTGCTGCAGGCTTTCCGCGACGGGGTGGACGTCCATGCCGCCACGGCTGCCAAGATTTTCGGCATTCCGGTCTCCGAGGTGACCCGCGAGCAGCGCGGCATCGCGAAGACGGCCAATTTCGGCATCATGTACGGCATCTCTTCCTTCGGTCTGGCCCAGCGGCTCCAGGTCTCCCGGACCGCCGCCAAGCAGATCATCGACGACTATTTCGCGGCCTTCCCGTCCATCCGGACCTTTATCGACCAGACGACGGCCGCCGCCCGCGAAAAAGGCTATGTGGAGACCCTGTTCGGCCGTCGGCGCTACCTGCCGGACATCACTTCGCGCAACCAGACCATCCGTGCCCTGGCCGAGCGGAATGCCGTCAACGCCCCGATCCAGGGGACGTCCGCCGACATCATCAAGCTGGCCATGATCAGCGTCCAGCGGCGCATGGATGCCGAAGGCCTGCGCAGCCGGATGGTCCTGCAGATCCACGACGAACTCGTCTTCGACACCTTCCCGGACGAAGTGGAGGCGCTGCGCCGGGTCGTGGTCGAAGAAATGGAACATGTCATCACCCTTTCCGTCCCGTTAACCGCCCAATGCAATTATGGCAAGAACTGGCTCGAAGCACACTGACAAGACGGACCTCGAACTGATCCGCATGGCGCTCGGCGCCCCGGAGGCTGAAGCTGCGTTCTTCCACCTCTATACCCGCTACCATGCCGGGGTCTCGGCGCACATCACCAAATATGTCTCCGACCCGGACGAGGTGGAGGATATCTGCATGGAAACCTTCGAAAAGGCGTTCAAGCAGCTGGCTTCCTATAAGCCGGAAAACCACTTTTCGACCTGGATCTACCGGATCGCCCGGAATACGGCCTTTGACCACATGGACAAGGAGAAGGTCCGCGGGCAGAAGATCGAGAAGATGACGATCGACTATTCCGACCTGGAACCGGTCGACGTGCCTTCCGACAGCGAGAGCCCGGAAGAGGAAATCATCAGCAGCCAGGACCATGAGCATTTCCTTTCCTGCCTGGAAGGCCTGCCGGACCTGTACCGGGACGTGGCGAAGATGTGTTTCATCGAGAACCTGGAATACAAGGTGATCGCCGAAAAGACCGGCCTTCCGATGAATACGGTCAAGACCCGGATCAGCCGGGCAAAGAACATAATTGTCCAGATGATGCTGGACCTGGAGGAGTAAAGATGGATTTCGAAGGATTCAAAGGGACCGTACTGACGGTCTTCCCGGAACTGACGGAGGTGCAGTGGGACCGTTTCGCGGCCCTGGATGCCCTATATCAGGATTGGAACGCCAAGATCAACGTGATTTCCCGCAAGGACATCGGGGGCTTGTACCTGCACCATGTCCTGCATTCCCTGTCGATTGCAGCCTACCTGAAGGTTGAAAAACCGGCGGAATACGCCGCCTTGGCCGGCCGTACGGTCCTGGACCTGGGCACCGGCGGAGGCTTTCCGGGCATCCCGCTGGCCATCCTGTGGCCGGAGGTCCGGTTCACGCTCTGCGATTCGGTCGGAAAGAAGACCCTGGTCGCTTCGGAAGTCGCGAAGGCCCTGGGCCTGGAGAATGTCCGGGTAGTGAATGCCCGGGCCGAGTCCTTGCCTGAAACCTTCGATTATGTGGTATCCCGTGCGGTCGCTTCGCTGGAGGATTTCTATCCCTGGGTGAAGGGAAAGTTCTCGCAGGCCATCCTGTACCTGCGCGGCGGGGATGTCGCCGAGGAAACCGCCCGCCTGATGGGCCGCTACCGGCTCCGTCCCGGGAGCGTGGGGACCTGGTGGATCGACCAGTGGCTGGAAGATCCTTACTTTGACGGGAAATATGTAATCGACATCCGCAGATAAACGTTGAGCCGGCCTCGCAGGAGACCGGCTCAATGATTTTCTATGCAAGCGAGCGCTTACTGGAGCTTGAAGACCACAGGGAAGGTGTAGGAAACCTTGGCGGCCTGGCCGTTCTGCTTGCCGGCGGCCCACTTCGGGGAAGCGGAGACGACGCGGACGGCTTCCGCATCCAGGGCCGGATCGGCGCCCTTGAGGACCTTGACATCCTTCACATCACCGTTCTCGTCCACGACGAAGCCGAGGACAACGCGGCCTTCGACACCCTGCTCCTTGGCGGCAGCCGGGTAGTTGATATTCTGGTTGACCCACTTGGCGAAGTCGTTGGCATCACCGCCGTTGAAGGTCGGCTTGTCTTCCACGGAGACGAACGGGATCGCTCCGGCAGCCTCGGCCAGCGCCTTGGCGGCAGCCTCTTCGGCAGTCCCCTTGATCTCATCCAGGGCTTCGAGGGCCAGGTCACGGACGGCTCCGCCCGCCTGCTCGGCGCTCTGGGCGGCTGCATCTTCCACAGCCTCGATCGCCTCGTCAATCTTTTCGCCGTCTACCGGCTTCGGGGTGCTCTTGCTTCCATTCTTGCAACTGACAGCCATCATCATGCTGAGGGCCATCACAACATACATTACTTTTTTCATAAGACTATGTTTGATAGGGTTGTTTCAAAAACCGGGGCCAAAGTTACAAATAATTGATAAAGATTGTTCTGATTTTTTTGACTATCTTTGTCTTCCAAAGGAATCCAACTGATCATGCTGTTTGTCATTGAAGGCCTGGATGGGGCTGGGAAATCGACCCAGGTCCGCTGGCTGAAGCAATATCTGGAAGAACGTCTCGGCGCGCTGGAATACATCCATTTCCCGCGGTATGATGCGCCGGTTTACGGAGAACTCATCGGAAAATTCCTGCGGGGCGGATTTGGCACCCTGGATGCCGTCCATCCCCAGCTTGTCGCCCTGCTGTATGCGGAAGACCGCCATGGCGCCGCACCGCAGATGCGGGCGAGCCTGCAGGCCGGCCGGGCCCTCCTGCTGGACCGGTATGTCTATTCCAACATTGCCTACCAATGCGCCAAACTGGACCGGCAGGAAGAACGGGAACAGCTGCGGGAATGGATCATCAACACCGAATTCGGTGCCTTTGACCTGCCCCGCCCGGACCTGAACCTCTTCCTGGACGTGCCCATCGGCTTCGTCGAGCAGAAACTCTCCGCCCAGCGGCAGGGGAGTGACCGGGCTTACCTGGAAGGCAGCCGGGACATCCATGAGGCGGACATCCGTTTCCAGATGCGTGTCCGTGAGGTGTACCTGCGCCAGTGCGAGGTCGACCCGCGCTTCCTGCGGATCGACTGTGCCGCCGCCGACGGATCCATGCTTCCGCCCGATGCCATCTTTGAAAAAATCCAGCAGGCCGTTGACGGCGTCCTTTCCCTGTCATGAAACGCTTCCACTATTATCTGCGCCGCAGTTGCGCCACCCTGGTCGGCATCGTATTCTTCGTCGCCGGCGTCCTGAAACTCATGGATCCGGTGGGTGCCGGGCTCGTGGTCGAGGAATATTTCCAGTTTTTCCATGTCGGGTTCCTGGCCTTCGCCGCGAAGCCCTTCGCCGCGGCCCTCGCCCTGCTGGAAGCCCTGCTGGGCGCAGCCATGGTTACCGGCGCCTACCGCCGGCTGACGGCCTGGATCACGGTCTTCCTGACCGCCTTCTTCACGGTCGTCACCCTGATCCTCTGGCTCGCCAACCCGGCCATGGATTGCGGCTGCTTCGGCGAGGCGATCCATCTGACCCATTTCCAGACCTTTGCAAAGAATGTCATCCTGCTGGCCCTGGAATCGGTCGCTTTCTTCCCCCTGGGCAGTCTCGGCCGTCCGCGCAAGCACCGGGCCGTCTCCTTCTGGGTGGTTGCCGTGTCCCTGCTGGCCCTCCTCGTCTATACCTGGCGCTATATCCCGCCGGTGGATTTCACCCCGTTCGACCTGTCCAGCCGGCTCTATGAAGCCGTGAAGGACGAAGTCGCGGAGGAACCGGAATTCGTATCGACCTATGTCTATGAGAAAAACGGCCAGGAAGGGATCTTCACGCTCAACAACCTCCCCGACTCCACCTGGACCTTCGTCCGGGCGGAGACCCTCCAGAAAGAGGACAACCTTCCGACCGACAACTATCCCATCCTGACCCTGACCGACGCGGAAGGGAACCTGCAGGATTCCCTGGCCGTCGGCCGTTTCGTGATGGCCGTCTCCGTCTACCGGCCCGACCGCCTTTCCGGGAAGCAATGGTCCGAACTGGGCCGTTTCGTCGCCGCAGCCGGCCAGGCGGGTTTCACCCCGCTGCTGCTGACGGCCGCTACGCCCCAGACCCTCCGGATTCCCGAAAGCCTCCCGGCGGAGGAGCGTCAGGCCTTGCAGGCCTCGACCTATTTCTCGGACTACAAGACCCTGGTTTCCCTGAACCGCTCCAACGGCGGCGCCAGCTATTTCCACAATGGCAGTCTCATCGAGAAATGGGCCCGCCGCGCCCTGCCTTCCGAGAAAAAACTCGGCCGCATCGTACGGAACAATGCGACCGAAGTTGAACTGAGCGCCAGCACCAAGGGCCGCCAGACCTTCTGGGGCTTCTTCCTCTACTCCTTCGCAGTCCTCTTCTTCGTCTAGCAATCAGATGCCATACAACGCAGGAACCTTTCCCTGCGAGGCGACATTGGCTCCCGAACCGACGCAAAGTCGAGTGAAAAAAGAAAGATTTCTTTTTCCCGAGACCAAAGGAGGAAAAGACCTTTGGTCTTAAAAGGGAGGGGACCCACTAGTGGGGAGGATCGCCTGCAGGGAAAGGTTCCTGCGTTGATAGAAAACTAGAGCGTGCGCTTGATCTCGGTGATCTGGAAGGCCTCGATTACGTCGCCCTCCTTGATATCGTTGTAGTTCTCGATACCGATACCGCACTCCATGCCGGCCGGCACCTCCTTGGCGTCGTCCTTGCCCCTGCGGAGCGAAGCAACCACACCGGTGTAGACCACGATGCCGTCGCGGATCAGGCGGACCTTGACACCCTTGGTCATCTTGCCCTCCTTCACCAGGGAACCGGCGATCGTACCGACCTTCGGGATCTTGAACGGCTGCTTGACCAGGGCGGTGGAGACGACCTCCTCCTTCTTCTCCGGCTCGAGCATGCCCTCGATACCATCCTTCACCTCGTTGATCGCATCATAGATGACGGAGTACAGACGGATTTCGATGCCTTCCTTCTCGGCCATGTTGCGGGCATCCGCGGACGGACGGACCTGGAAGCCGATGATGATGGCGTCGGAAGCCGTAGCCAGCATGATATCGGACTCGGAAATCGCACCGACGGCCTTGTGGATGACATTGACATGCACTTCCTCGGTGGAGAGCTTGATCAGGGAGTCGGACAGCGCCTCGACGGAACCGTCCACATCGCCCTTGACAATGACATTGAGCTCCTTGAAGTTGCCGATCGCGATGCGGCGGCCGATCTCTTCGAGGGTCAGGTGCTTCTGCGTCTTGATGCCCTGGATGCGGATCAGCTGCTCGCGCTTGTTGGCGATGGCCTTGGCCTCCTTCTCGTCGGACATGACGTTGAACTTCTCACCGGCGGTCGGCGCACCGTTCAGGCCCAGTACGGATACCGGGGTGGACGGGCCGGCTTCCTTGACCATCTGGCCGCGCTCGTTGAGCATGGCCTTGATACGTCCGTAGAAGCATCCGCTGATCATCATGTCGCCCTTGTGGAGGGTTCCCGCCTGCACGAGGACGGTGGCCAGGTAGCCGCGGCCCTTGTCCAGGGAGGACTCGATGACGGCACCGACGGCCTGCTTCTTCGGATTGGCCTTGAGGTCCATCATGTCGGTCTCCAGCAAGACCTTGTCGAGGAGCTTGTCGACATTGATACCCTTCTTGGCGGAGATTTCCTGGCACTGGTATTTGCCGCCCCAGGCCTCCGTCAGGATGTTCATCTGGGCGAGCTGCTGGTAGATCTTCTCCGGCTGGGCGCCCGGCTTGTCAATCTTGTTGATGGCGAATACCATCGGGACACCGGCGGCCTGGGCATGGTTGATGGCCTCGACCGTCTGCGGCATGACGGCGTCGTCCGCCGCGATGATGATGATCGCCAGGTCGGTCAGCTGGGCACCACGGGCACGCATGGCCGTGAAGGCCTCATGGCCCGGGGTATCGAGGAAGGTGATCTGGCGGCCGCCCGGCAGCTCGACGTGGTAGGCACCGATGTGCTGGGTGATACCGCCCGCCTCGCCGGCGATGACGTTGGTCTTGCGGATGTAGTCCAGCAGGGAGGTCTTACCGTGGTCGACGTGGCCCATCACCGTGATGATCGGCGGACGGGTGACCATATCGGCCTCATTGTCCACTTCCTGCTCCTGCTCGATCTCCTGGGTCAGCTCAGCGGTGACGAATTCGACCTTGTAACCGAATTCCTCGGCGACGATGACGAGGGTCTCGGCATCGAGGCGCTGGTTGATGGACACCATCATACCCAGGTTGAAGCAGGCGGAAATCACCTTGTTGACCGGGGTGTTGTTCATCAGGGTCGCAAGGTCGTTGACCGTAACGAACTCCGTGACTTTCAGCACCTTCTTCTCGGCCATCTCCTGCTCCATCTCCTCCATCGCACGGGAAGCCGCCGCTTCGCGCTTCTCCTTGCGGTACTTTGCGCCGAAGTTGTTCTTCTTGGTATCGTTCATCCGGGCGTAGGTCTCCTTGACCTGCTTCTGGATCTCCTTCTGCATCTCTTCCTCTTCCGCCTCGGTCATGGTCGGCTTGAAGCGGTCGCGCTTGCGGCCCTTACCGGCGGCCTGCTGCTCGCGGGCCTTGTTGTTCTCCGGCTTGCCGCCCTTCTTCTGGGCGTCGCCACCCTTGACGCGGTTCTTGTCATCGGCGGCCACCTTGGTCACGTCGACCTTCTGGCTGCCGCCCTTGATGCGCTCGCGCTTGCCTTTCTTCTTGGGTGCGAACTGGCTGAGGTCCACCTTGCCAAGGACCTTGAGGCCGGCGGCTTCGGCGGGCTGGGGAGCCGGTGACGGGGCGGCCGGGACTTCCGGCTGCGGCTCGGAGACAGGCTCGACGGTAGGCTCCACAGGGGCAGGGGCGGCTGGAGCTTCCGGTTCTGCTTCCGGCTGCGGCTCGGGTTCAGGCTGGGCTACGGGTTCCGCCTGCGGCTCGGGCTCCACGACGGGCTCGGGCTCTGCGACCGGCTCGGGTGCCACGACCGGCTGCGGTTCAGGTTCCGCGACAGGTTCGGGCTCCACGACGGGCTCGGGTTCTGCAACGGGCTGCGGCTCAGCGACCGGTTCCGACTTCGGCTCGGGACGCGTGAACGACCCGGCCAGGCTGGTGTTCTTGATGATGGTTTCACGCACCGGTTCGAATTCGTCCTCTTCGTCCTGCTGCTTGCGGGTGTTGCGCTCGATGATTTCCTTCATCTTGATGTCGCGCTTCTCCGCTTCCTGCTTGGCCTTGAGGTCGTCACCGAATTTCTTCTCGATGGCCGGAAGGTATTCGTCCGAAACCTTTGCGTTCGGGTTCAGGTCCACGCCGGCTCCCTTCTCGTTGAGGAAGTCCACGAGGGTCTGAAGACCGATGTTGAATTGTCTTGTCAGTTTGTTAAGTCTGATTTCCGCCATTAATTACCCCTTTTTAATCGTAGTGAAACTTCTATTCAAATTCGGAACGCAGGATCTGGAAGACCTCCTTGACGGTCTCTTCCTCCAGGTCGGCCCGCTTCTCGATATCGGCCTCGCTCAGGGCCAGGACGCTCTTGGCCGTATCGCAGCCGATGGCCTGCAGGCGCTCGATGATCCACGGGTCGATCTCGTTGCTGAAATCGGCGAGCAGCACATCTTCCTCGTCATCGTATTCATCCTTCGGCAGTTCGCGCCAGACCTCGATCTCGCGTCCGACAAGCATGCCGGCCAGCTTGATGTTGCAGCCGCCCTTGCCGATGCCCTTCTTGACCTCGTCCGGGTGCATGTAGACCTTGATCTTGTCGTCCGGACCTTCGCCCATGTCGATGCCGGAGATCTTGGCCGGATTGAGGGCGCGCTGGATCAGCAGCTGGGTGTTGGAGGTCCACTGGAGGACGTCGATGTTCTCGTTGCGCAGTTCGCGGACGATGCCGATGATGCGGGAACCCTTCACGCCGATGCAGGCGCCGATCGGGTCGATGCGGTCGTCATAGGATTCGACAGCGACTTTGGCCCGTTCGCCCGGGACGCGGACGACCTTCTTGATGGTGATCAGTCCGTCATAGATTTCCGGGACTTCCTGCTCGAACAGCTTGACGAGGAATTCGTCGGAGGTTCGGGACAGGACGATGTACGGGGTGGTGTTGTTCTTCATCTCGACGCTCTTGATGATCGCGCGGACGGTCTCGTTCTTCTTGAAACGCTCGCCCGGGATCTGCTCGCTCTTCGGAAGACGGAGCTCGTTGCCGTCCTCGTCGAGGATCAGGACTTCCTTGGACCAGGTCTGGTAGACCTCGCCGGTGAAGATGTCACCGATCTTCTCGGAGTATTTGTTGAAGAGGTTGGCCTTTTCGATGTCCATGATGCGGCCCTGCAGGTTCTGGCGGATGTTGAGGATGCCACGACGACCGAAGTCCTTGAGCTCCACCTTCTTGGTGAAGGTCTCACCCAGTTCGTAGTCGTCTTCGCCCATCGCCTTGAGTTCCTCCAGGGAGATCTCGGTGTTCGGATTCTCCACCTCCTCGACGACGTCGAGGTTCTGGTAAATCTCGCAGTCACCCTTGTCGACATTGATGATCACGTCGAAGTTGTCGGCGCTGCCGAAGGTCTTCGCGATCTGGGTGATGAACACATCCTTGAGCACACCCATCATGACCGGACGGTCGATATGCTTCTCATCCTTGAAAATCGCAAACGCGGTTTTGAGGTCAATCTTTTCTTCTGCCATTGTTATATTTTCTTTTCTTGTTATTCAAATGTTATGTGGGGCGTGACGCTGTTGACCTGGTCCATCGCGACCGTGTCGGTATGCTCGACCAGGACTTTCTTCTTGGAGCCTTCTACCGTCTCCTTGGCGCTGTAGCGCAGGGTGACGGTATCTTCCGTGGCATCCATCAGTTCGGCGACGAACTTGCGGCCGCCCTTGAGGCGGACTTCCACTTGGGAACCGATGGCCTTGCGGAACTGCTTGAGAACCTTGAAGGGCTGGTCCAGGCCGGCGGAGGTGACCGTCAGGGCGTAGTCTTCCACGTCCTGGTCCCAGATTTCGTGGAAGGCTTTGTCGATGGCGACGCAATCTTCCATGACCACCGTACCTCCTTCGGATTCAATGGCCAGTTCGATGTCGTTGTCGGCGCTGACCTTGACATCCACGATGAAACAGCCTCTTTCAGAGACGGCCTGCGCGATCTTTTCCCGGATATCCTGAGCGTTCATATCTGCTGTCAAATATAAAAAAGACAGGAACCGTCCTGGCCCCTATCTCAACTTCACTTTGCAAAGATAGGAAGAAATCCCGATAATGGCAAATAATGGTAGAAAAACATGGGTTTTCGGCATGGAAATGGCAGTTTTATTTCGTTGTTTCCGTGAAAAATCGTTACTTTGCAAAATAATAAAACTTGACTTTTGTATGGAATATACCGCCGGCCAGCTTGCCAAGGTGCTGAAGGGGACTGTTGAAGGAGATTCGCAAGCCATCGTGACGGGTTTCGCCAAGATCGAGCATGGGAAGCCCGGGAAGCTTTGTTTCTACGCCAATCCTAAATACGAACAGTATGTCTATACCTGCAAGGCTTCCGTCTTGCTGGTCGACAAGGATTTCCAACCCAAGGAGCCGGTCACCCCGACGATGATCCGGGTCGAAAACGCGTATACGGCCGTCGCCGAACTGCTCAAGTACGTTACCGCCCAGAAACGCAAGGACCGCCGGCACCGGGGACTGTTCAGCCGCCGTTTCCTCACCACCAAATTCGGCAAGAAAGTCTATCTGGGCAATTTCTCCTATGTCGGCCACCATACGGAAGTGGGGGACTGCACCAAGATCTATGAGAATGTCTATATCGGCGACCATACCCGCATCGGAAAGAACTGCATCCTCTATCCGGGCGTGGTGATCTATCCCGGCATGGTCATCGGGGACAACGTCATCATCCATGCCGGTGCCGTGATCGGTTCCGACGGCTTCGGCAACGCCCCGCAGGAAGACGGTACCTGGGAGAAGATCGAGCATCTGGGCAATGTGATCATCGGCAACAACGTCGAGATCGGAGCCGGTACGACGATTGACCGGGCCGAAATGGAATCGACCATCATCGGCAACGGCGTGAAGATCGACAACCTCTGCCAGATCGCCCACAATGTCGAGATCGGGGACAATACCGTCATGGCGGCCCAGTGCGGCATCGCCGGATCGACCAAGATCGGCAAGAACTGCATCCTTGCCGGCCAGGTCGGCATCGTCGGCCACCTGACCATCGCGGACGGCACCATCATCGCGGCGCAAGCCGGTGTGACCAAGAGCATCCGGAAATCCGGCCTGAAACTGGTCGGATCCCCGGCGATTGAGATCAACAATTACATGAAGAGCTACGCCAAGTTCAAGATGGCGGGCCAGGAATAGCGGAAAATCTAATTATTTTTCTTATCTTTGCCGGCCAATAAAAACCGACAAAGGTCCGCATGCGCCAACGTACGCTTTCACAATCATACACTTTCGAAGGGAAAGGCCTGCATACCGGCAGGATTGCCCGGATGACCGTTCATCCGGCACCGGCCGATACCGGCATCCGTTTCAGAAGGATCGATCAGGGTGAGAACGCCTGGATTCCCGCCTGTGCGGACCGGGTTTCCTCTACGGCCCGCAGCACCCGCCTGAGCGCGGACGGCTGCGATGTCAACACCGTCGAACACATCCTCTCCGCCCTGACTGGCATGGGCATCGACAATGCCGTCATCGACATCGACAACATCGAGGTGCCGATCCTGGACGGAAGTGCCCGCTATTATGTCGAGGCGTTCGCCGCCGATCCGCTCGTTGAGCAGGATGCGGAGCGCAAGTATCTGGACTTGAGTGAGACCGTTGAGGTCCATGATGAAAAGTCCGGTTCCTGGGTCCGGATCGAACCGGCGGACAAACCCTCCTATGAAATCACGGTGGATTTCGGATCCCGCGTCCTGGGTGTGCAGAAGGCTGCCTGGGAGCCGGGGGAGGATTACGCCCGTGAAATCGGTATCTGCCGGACCTTCGTTTTCTTCCACGAAATCGAGTACCTCTTCGCCAACAACCTGATCAAGGGCGGCGACGTGGACAACGCCATCGTCATCGTCGAGCATCCCGTTTCCGACGAGCAACTGGACCGGATGTCCGCTGCGATGGGCCTTCCGAAACTGAAGGTGGTCGGCGGCGGTTACCTGAACAACCTGAAACTGCATTTCGACAATGAATGCGGCCGGCACAAACTGCTGGACCTCATCGGCGACATGCGGCTCTGCGGCTGGCTGAATGCCCGGATCACGGCGTTCAAGCCCGGACATACGATCAACAATCTGGCTGCCCGTGCCGTCCTGGCAAAACTGGAGGGCGCCCTGACAATATAGAAAAATACCATGAGCAAGAT
>JAFUUB010000020.1 GCA_017483985.1 Bacteroidales bacterium
CTTCGGCCTGAGCCGCCTGTACGAGGTGTCCTGTGAGGAGCTGGACTTCCTGAACAAGCTGGCGCGGAAGATGGACGTGACGGGCTCTCGCGTGATGGGCGGCGGCTTCGGCGGCTGCACGATCAACCTGGTCAAGGACGAACTGTACGACGAATTCGTCGCGACGGCGGTGGCGCGTTTCACGGAGAAGTTCGGCCACGCCCCGAAGGTGTACGACGTCGTGATCAGCGACGGCGCCCGCCGGCTGGAATAAATGGATATTCCCTGTTTTTTAAAACATATTGGTATGAAATCCAATTTTTTGACTATGCCCGTTTTGCTGTGGGGCCTTTTATCGGCCGTTTCTTCCACCGCACAGCCTTCCTTCGGGACGGGAACCTTGTTCAATGACGGTTGGATTTTTGTCCAGGAAGAAGCCGCCGGGGCCCAGGCCCCGGCTTTCGATGATGCCGCCTGGACGCCTGTCCAACTTCCGCACGACTGGTCCGTCGAAGGACCGATGTCGCCGGACAATGCCTCCTGTACCGGATATCTCCCGGCAGGTATCGGGTGGTACCGGAAGCATTTTACGGTCGGCGACCTGCCTGCAGGGAAGACATTTATCTATTTTGAAGGCGTGTATAACCGGTCTTCCGTTTACCTGAACGGCCATTTGCTGGGCGAGCGCCCAAGCGGCTATTCTTCTTTCCTGTACGACATGACACCCTACCTGAACCGGGAAAGCGACAATGTCCTTGCCGTGCGTGTCGACCATAGCCGGATGGCGGATTCCCGCTTCTATACCGGCTCCGGTATTTACCGGGATGTCTGGCTGGTCAGTTCCGGCGAAACCCATTTCGCCCTGTGGGGCGTCGGGTACAGGACGGTTTCCGTGACGCCGAAACAGGCGGTCATTTCCGTTGACACGCAGGTCGAAGGACCGCTCCCGCCCACTGCACGGCTGTCCCTTTCGCTGAAAGATGCCGCCGGCAAGGTGGTTGCCAAGGCTTCCGCCAAGGCGCAGGCCCGGCAGGAGGTGGACCTGAAGGTCCCTGCTCCGCACAAATGGGATATTGACGACCCGTATCTGTATACGCTGGAAGTTTCCCTGGCCTCCGGCAAGCAGGAACTGGACCGGACCCGGCTGACGGTCGGCATCCGTACCCTTGCCTTCAATGCCGATACCGGATTCTCCCTGAACGGGGTGAACCGCAAGATCAAGGGCGTGTGCGTCCATCATGATGCCGGCGTCCTGGGTGCCGTGGCCCCGGAAGAAGTCTGGGAGAGACGGCTGCGCAACCTGAAGGCCATCGGCGCCAATGCCATCCGTACTGCCCACAACCCGCAACCCTCCGTTTTCTATGACCTGTGCGACCGGATCGGACTGCTGGTCATGGACGAAGCCTTCGATGAGTGGGAATTCAACAAGAAAAAATGGGTCAAGGGCCGGAACCGGGGAGAGCCTTCCATGGACGGCACGGCGGATTTCTTCAATGAGTGGGGAGAACGCGACGTCGCTGACATGGTGCGCCGCGACCGGAACCATCCGTCGATTTTCCTCTGGAGCATCGGTAACGAGGTGGATTACCCGAATGATCCTTATTCGCATCCCATCCTCAATTCGGGAGAATTCCAGTTCAACCAGCCCCTGTCCAGCGGCTATCAGCCGGACGCACCGGATGCCATGCGGATCGGCGTGATCGCCAAACGCCTGGCCGCAGCGGTACGTTCCGTGGATACGTCCCGTCCGGTTACCGGCGCCCTCGCGGGTGTCGAGATGTCCAACGAGACGGAATATCCCCAGGCCGTCGATGTGGTCGGATACAATTATACCGAGAACCGCTATGCCAAGGATCATGCGCTGTATCCGGACCGGATCATCTACGGATCGGAGAACAGTACGAGCTTCGAAGCCTGGAAAGCGGTCAGGGACAACGACTTCATCTTCGGCCAGTTTATTTGGACCGGCATCGACTACCTGGGCGAATCCGGGCTTTGGCCCTCCCGTGGCTCTTCGAGCGGCATGCTGGACATGGCCGGCAATATCAAGCCCCGCGGCCGCCTGCGTGCTGCCATGTGGCTCGATGAGCCGGTGTGCTACATCGGTACGTCCCCCAAGCAGGCCCCGCGCCCGGACGGTCGTCCGGTAACGGAGAACAGCGGAGCCTGGGATACCTGGGACTACGAGGAAGGACAGGTCATCCGGGTCGTGTGCTATACCAACGCCGCCAAGGCCCGCCTGCTCCTCGACGGGAAGGAGGTCGGCGCCATGACCCCGTATAATGATGCGACCGGTATCATCGGCTGGGATGTCCCGTACAAGGCCGGCGTCCTGAAGGCGGAAGGCTATGACGCCTCCGGCAAGAAGGTCTCCGAGTATGAGATCCGTCCGTCCCTGCGTCCTGCGGCCCTGAAGGCAACGGCTTACCAGGCGGAAATAAAGGCCGGCGGCCTGGCGCAGATTTCCGTCGAAGTACTGGATGACAATGGCCGCCTGGTTCCGCTGGGCGACAATGAAATCACCTGTACGGTCGAAGGTCCCGGACAATTGCTGGGGCTGGAATCCTCGAATACGACGGATACCGGGAACTGGAATGACAATGTCCAGCGGGCCTTCCGCGGCCGTTTGCTTGCGTATGTGCGGACGGCCGGCGATCCGGGACGGATCCGGGTCCGGTTCACTTCGCCTTACATCAAGGGTGCGGAGGTTGAGATTACAACCCGGTAGCGCCCTCCTTTATTCGTGTACGTAAACCCATCCGGCTTCCCGCTGCATGCATGCAGCAGGAAGCCGGATCCTTATATCCCCAGGGATTCGAAGAAGGTCCGGTAGGCGGCCGCCTTTTTCTGGAGGGAGAGGGGATAGGCGCGGGAGGTGGAGGGGAGCCGCCAGAACTGATACGTCCGTCCGGCAATCTGCACGGTCACCCATCCGCCGACAGGCGGCGCCGGACAGCCATGGGTCTGGCAAAGGGTGTCGGTTGCTTTCTGGCCGGTGGTGACGATGGCCCGGCATTGCGGCAGTTTTTCCAGCAGGGCGGGGAGGTCCGTCGGGGTCACGACTTCGAGGAATTTGTCGGAAGCGTTGTCGGCCAGGCGGCGGATTTCGGTGGCCATGTCGAAGAGGGCGAACCCCTTCTCCCGGCAGAAGGCCATGATCCTTTCCTTGTCGAACCGCTTCTCTCCGGCCACCTCGAAATAGCCTTTTTCCCCGAAGAAAACCAGGCCGCAGATCCGCCAGAAATCATTGATCCAGTTCGGGTAGTAGAAGTCCATGCTCCAGCGTTTGGACTGGGGCGGGAAGCTGCCCAGGAAGAGGACGCAGGCGTCCGCGGGCAGGAAGGGTTCGAAGGGGTGGCGTTCGGTCGTCATGGTTTACAAAAGTAAACAAATTATGGGGGATTTCGGCATAAAAAGGGCTGGATTAGGGTGTAAACAAAAATGTTACAGTTATAAACAAATATGTTTCTTGCATTGAAAAACAATTGATTGGATTTATATTTGTTGCTTTCTGCTGAAATGACTAACTTTGACCGGTTAAAACCGGAAAACATGCCTTTTTCCTCCACGATCCTCGCGTTTACCGACTTATATGCGTGCGAAAACCTGCCCGTACTGACCGGCGGACAGGTGGTGGACTGCCGTGACCTGGAGGGGACGAACTGCTATTGTGACCCTGCCGCCGAAGCGGAACTGGCCCGCCGTCTGGCGTCGCTTCCGCTGCGGGGAATGCACTGGATCGACAGCGGGGACTACCACTATGTCTCGAAACTTTGGACGGACCGGATGACGGAACCCTTCGACCTGGTGGTCGCCGACCATCATCCCGACATGCAGGTCCCGGCCTTCGGGGATATCCTCAGTTGCGGCGGCTGGGTCCGGAAGGCGCTGGAGGGGAACCGCTGCCTGCGGGACGTCTGGCTGGTCGGGATCAACCCGGAGCTGCGGGGTGAATGTGCCGGGTTCGGGGAGCGGGTCCACATCGTCGACCGGGAGGAAGCGGCCGCGGGCGAGCTGCGGGGCGTTGCGGAGTGGATCCCTTCCGACCTGCCGGTGTACCTTTCCATCGACAAAGACGTCCTCCGCCGGGAGGAGGCCCGGACCAACTGGGACCAGGGATCGATGACCCTGGACGGGCTGCTGGCATTCATTTCCGGAATCCGTCAACCCCTGGCCGGCGTCGATCTCTGCGGCGGGCTCTCATCCGATAAAGGCGGCAGCGAGGCGGATTTTTCCATCAACCGGGAAACGAACCGTCGTATTCATGATTTCTTTTCATTATATTTGTAAGACCCAAAGAAAGGTTTTACGAAAATGAAGATGAAAAGATGGAACGGCCTGGTGGCGGCGGGACTTCTCCTGCTGCTGGCCGGATGCGGTGGCGGAAACGGGAGCAATACCGAAAGTGCCACTTTAGAAAATGTCCAGGAAGTATATGATGTAAAAGGTGTTCCATTCTCGATGAAGGAACTCGTGGGCGGCACGTTCGCCATGGGAACCCAGCGGGATGGACGCATGATCAAAGGCGCGTCTGCCATCAGCCAGGCGGTCCTGGACGGGTATGCCGTTTCGACCGCTCCGGTCAGCCAGGGGCTCTGGGCGGCCGTGATGGGCGGCAATCCTTCTTCCGTACAGGATCCCAACCTGCCGGTGGACAAGGTTTCCTGGAAGGATGCGCAGAAGTTCGTCGCGAAGTTGGGCAAGATGACGGGGGTCCCGTTCATCCTGCCGACGGAGGCCATGTGGGAATACGCGGTCTCCGAGGGCGTTTTCGAGCCGGCGGGGAACCTGCGGGAATGGTGTGGGGACCGTTATTCGGAGCAGCAGCCGGAATCCATTACCCGTAACCCGGCCGGTCCCGAAGAAGGGGCCCTCCGGGTGGTCCGCACCTATACGGAACGGGCCGGCGTACAGCCGGATACCAAGGCGGGCGCCCTGGGCTTCCGGGTGGCTGTCCGTACCGGGAAGCCCTGTCCCGAGGCTGTCGTCAAGGCTGTGGTGGACCTGGAGGTGGACCGCGAGCAAGTCAGTGCCAATGAGACCTTTACCGTTGGGGATGTCCGTTTCGACATGGTCGGCGTCGCCGGCGGTGCTTTCCACATGGGCGCGACCCCGGAGCAGGCCGACTACGGCGATGAAATGGAAAAGCCGGTCCGGGAAGTGACGGTCAAGCCGTTCGAGATCGGGAAGACCGAGGTGACGGCCGGACTGTGGAACGCCGTCATGGGATCCCTGCCGCTGGGCAACGACCTGCGCGAGGCCGACAAACCGGTCATCAATGTCTCTTGGTATGGTGCGCAGCAGTTCATTCTCAAGCTCAATGCCATGACCGGCCGCAAGTTCCGCCTCCCGACGGAAGCGGAATGGGAATTTGCGGCCCGGGGCGGTGCGAAATCCCGCGGCTACCGTTTTTCCGGCTCCAACCAGGTGGGCTCGGTCGCCATATATACGCAGAACAGCAACGGCGGCAGGCCGGAGCGGGTCGCCCGGATGCAGGCCAACGAGTTGGGGCTGTACGATTTGAGCGGCAATGCCTGGGAATGGTGCCAGGACTGTTTCGGTACCTATGGGCAGACGGTGGAAAAGAGTGAGTGGCATGTCATGCGGGGCGGCAGTGCGGCCAGCCCGTGGAATGCGTGCCGGGTGTCCAACCGCCAGAAGGTGCCGGCTACCAATGTGAAGGCTTCCTTCGGTTTCAGACTGGCCTTGTAAAAATGGAAAAGAAAAAGAGTTCAATCACAGCGTTCGTCGTCCTGCTGGCCTTGGTGCTGGCCGGAACGTATTTCCGGGAGAATGACGGCGCCCGGGATGGCCTGGAACAGACGGCCAGCGGCATTGCGGAGCAGGTCCGCGTGGCCCGGGAAGGGGAGGTGTCCAAGCAACTCCTCGGTCTGGAGATCCCTTATCTGCTGGCCACCGAGGACAATACGATCATCGAGCACATGGGATATACCCTGAGTTATAACCATTCCCGTCGGATTCCGAATTGGGTGGCCTATGAACTGCTTGATTCAGAATTGTATGGGGACTTCGACCGAGGGGAAGAGTTTAAGCCGGACCCGGCCGTCAAAGGCCGGCAGGCCTACGACAGCGACTATCGCGGGTCGGGCTGGGACCGCGGCCACATGGCACCGTCCGGAGACATGAAATGGAGTTCGCAGGTCCAGCGGGAATGCTTCTACTTGTCGAACATCTGCCCGCAGAACCACAACCTGAATTCCGGTGTCTGGAATGACCTGGAGAAGCAGGTCCGTTACGAAGCCCGCTATTACAAGCGGATCTGGGTGGTCTGCGGTCCGGTCGTGGAACGGAACCTGTACGGGACCATCGGCAGCAACCAGGTCGTCGTGCCCGACGGCTTCTTCAAGGCGCTGCTGGCCCGCCGCAAGAACGGGCAGTACGTGTCCATCGGTTTCTATTTCCCCAATGAATCCGGGACCCAGTCCCTCAGTTCCTATGCGATGAGCGTGGATGACCTGGAAGACCTGGTCGGTATGGACCTGTTCTACAACCTGGACGATGCGGTCCAGGACCGCGTGGAAGCCGTGTATGATCCGTCGGATTGGAAGATCCGGTAAAATCCTTACGGTTTTCTTGAATTCGTGGGCTTTTTTGTTAAATTTGCAAGTTACTCTTCCGCTTTAGCGGAAATTTTGACAGATAAATGATCCATATCGCGCTTCCTCGTTCCGAAGAACACCGTCTGGTCTGGTACCTGGCGATGGAGGAATATGTGGCGCATCATCTCTCCGGACTGGTCCCGGCTTCCTCCATCGGGGAGCGGGAAGCCTTCTTCCTCTGGCAGGTCCCGCCGACGGTCATTTTCGGCCGGAACCAGGATATGGAAGCCGAAGTCAATGTCCCTTGGTGCCGCTCCCACGGCGTCCGCTTCTTTCGCCGCAAGAGCGGGGGAGGCTGCGTGTATGCGGACATGGGGAACCTCATGCTGTCCTATGTCTGCGACCGGACCGACGTGGGCTTCACCTTCGACCGGTTCCTGCAGCGGCTGGCCCTGACCTTGCGGCAGTTGGGCCTGGATGCCGAAAAGTCCGGCCGGAACGATATCCTGGTCGGGGGACGCAAAGTCTCGGGCAATGCCTATACGCTTCTGCCGAAAGCCAGTATCGTCCATGGCACCATGCTGTATGACAGTGACTTCGAGGCCATGATCCAGGCGATAACCCGGTCCCGTGAAAAGATCGGGAGCAAGGGCGTCGCCTCCGTGCGGCAGCGGGTCACTAATGTGAAGGAAGAGCTGGAGCGGATCGGCCGCCCGGTATCGCTGGAGGCGTTCCGCGGGCATCTGCTGCGCAGTTTCTGCGCGGACCCGGCCGGCCGCCTGCAGGAAGTCGTCCTGGGGGAGGATGCCCTGGCGGAGATCGGGGAGCGGGAAAAGGCCTATCTGGACCCTGCTTTCCTGACCGGCCGTCACCACCCCGTGGATGAGATCCTGGCTTACGGGCCCCGGGGCCCCTTTGATTGAACATCGATAAACCATTAATAACGCAAAACTTATGGAAGAAAACCTGCTGATTACCCCTTTGTACGACAGCCATGTGGCTCTGGGCGCGAAAATGAGCCCCTTCGCCGGCTTCATGATGCCGATCCAGTACTCCAACATTACGGATGAGCACAATGCCGTCCGCCACCACGTGGGGATGTTCGACGTCTCCCACATGGGCGAGGTCTTTATCAGCGGACCCGATGCGGAGAAATTTGTCAACCATATCTTCACCAATGATATCCGCGGCATGCGGGACGGCCAGGTCCTGTACGGCATGATGCTTTATCCGGACGGTGGCACGGTCGATGACCTGCTGGTCTACAAGGAGTTCGAACCGGACCGTTACCTGCTGGTCATCAATGCGGCCAATATCGCGAAGGATTTCGCCTGGATGCAGGAGCAGTCCGCGGGCTATGACGTGGTCGTGGACAACGCTTCCGACAACTGGGGCCAGATCGCGGTCCAGGGCCCGGAGGCCGAGAAGACCCTGGTGGAGATCCTGGGCATGAAAGAAGCGGCGGAACTGACCTTCTATACGTTCTGCAATGCCGTCGTGGACGGGAAGCGGGTCATCGTCAGCCGGACCGGTTATACGGGCGAAGACGGCTTCGAGATCTACGCCACCCCGGAGCAGACCGTCCTGTACTGGAAGCAGCTGCTGGCGGCCGGCGTGACCCCGTGCGGCCTCGGCTGCCGGGATACCCTCCGTTTCGAAGCGGGACTGCCGCTGTACGGCGACGAACTGAGCGCCGACATCTCCCCGGTCATGGCCGGTCTCGGCATGTTCTGCAAGATGGACAAGCCTGAATTCATCGGCAAGGAGGCCCTGGCCGACCAGAAAGCCGGTAACATCGCCCGCAAGCTCGTCGGTATCGAGATCGAAGACAAGGCCATCCCGCGCGCCGGTTATCCGGTGGAGCTGGAAGACGGCACCGAAGTGGGTGTCGTGACGACCGGGTACCACAGCATCTCCCTGGACAAGAGCATCTGCTTCGCCCTGGTCGACAAGGCTTATGCCGCCCTGGATACCCCGCTGTGGATCCATATCCGCAAGAAGACCTTCCCCGGAAAGGTGGTCAAGAAACGTTTCTATCAGACCAATTATAAGAAATAATCATAAACAATTAAACTTCAATAACTATGAGCAAAGTACTTGAAGGACTCCTTTATAGCGAGTCCCACGAATGGGTCAAAGTCGAAGGCGACATCGCCGTCATCGGCGTTTCCGATTTCGCCCAGAAAGAGATGGGCAACATCACCTATGTAGACCTGCCCGACGTGGACGACGAGGTGGAGGCCGGCGAGGATTTCGGCGCCCTTGAGAGCGTCAAGGCTGCCAGCGACCTGATCAGCCCGGTCAGCGGCACCGTCACCGAGGTGAACGAAGCCCTCGAGGACGAGCCGGAACGCATCAACCAGGATGCCTACGAGAACTGGATCATCAAGGTGCAGATGAGCGACAAGTCCGAACTGGACGCCCTCATGGATGCCGCGGCTTACCAGAAAGCGACCGAATAAGCGACCATGGGTACATTCGCCTATTTCCCCCATACCGAGGAGGATATCCGCATGATGCTGGAGCGGATCGGGGTGGACAGCCTCGATGCGCTCTACAGCGATGTGCCGGAGGATTGCCTCTACAAGGGTGAGTATGACCTGCCGGACGCCATGTCCGAGCAGGAGGTCCGGGCTTTCTTCGAGGACCTGGACAAGAAAAACACGAAGCTGAAGGTGTTCGTCGGCGCCGGCGCGTATGACCACTACACTCCGTCCGTGGTTCCGTACCTGACGGCCCGCAGCGAATTCCTGACGGCCTATACGCCGTACCAGGCTGAAATCTCCCAGGGAACGCTCCGCTACATCTTTGAGTATCAGAGCATGATCTGCGAACTGACCGGCATGGACATCAGCAATGCATCCATGTACGACGGACCGACGGCGGCTGCCGAGGCCGTCCGCATGGCGATCGCCTGCACCAAGAAGAAGCCCCGCGTGCTCCTTTCCAAGGGCCTGCTCCCGAATGTGCTGAAAGTCGTCGAGACCTATTCCCGTTTCCATGGGACCCCGCTGGGTTATGTGGAGACGGAGAATGGACGGACGAGCCTGGAGAGCCTGAAGAAGGAACTGGCCGCCGGGGATGTGGCGGGCGTCATCCTTCCTGCCGTCAACCGGTACGGCATCATCGAGGACTACACCGGCTTTGCCGAGGCGGTCCACGAGGCCAAGGGAATCGTCGTCGAGTACTGCGATCCCTCCGCCCTGGCCGTGATCAAGACCCCTGGTGAATGGGACTTCGACGTGGCCGTCGGCGACGGTCAGCCGCTGGGTATCCCGCTGTGCTATGGCGGTCCGTACGTGGGCTTCATGGCCTGCCGCAAGGACTATGTCCGCAAGATGCCGGGCCGTATCGTCGGCCAGACCACGGATGCCGAAGGGAAGCGCTGCTACGTGCTGACCCTCCAGGCCCGCGAGCAGCATATCCGCCGCGAGAAGGCGACCAGCAACATCTGCTCTAACGAGAGCCTGATGGCCCTGTTCGTGACCATCTACGCCTCCCTGATGGGACCGGATGGCCTGAAGAAGGTCAATTGCCTGAGTTACGGCGGTGCCCATTACCTCCACGACGAGCTGCTGAAGACCGGCAAGTTCGAGGAAGTCTTCGACGCTCCGTTTCTCAAGGAATTCGTACTCAAGCCGCTGGTCCCTGTCGACAAGCTCCAGCAGAAGCTGCTGGACGGCGGTTTCTTCGCGGCCCTGCAGACCGAGGAAGGCTATGTCAGTTTCTGTGTAACCGAAAAACGCACCAAGGAGGAAATCGACGCCTTGGTCGCCCTGGTAAAGGAGGTCTAAGCCATGAAGTATTACGATAAGCTGGTTTTCGAACTCTCGAAAGAAGGCAGAAGGGGATTCACCCTTCCGGAAAACAAGTATGGCCGCTGTGTCAAGGAACTCCCGGAAGGACTCCGCCGCGCATCCGCGCCGGCGCTTCCGCAGGTAAGCGAAATCGACGTGGTCCGTCATTATACGAACCTTTCCCAAATGAACTTCGGCGTGGATACGGGCTTCTACCCGCTGGGCAGCTGCACCATGAAGTACAACCCGAAGATCAATGAGGAGGTGGCGAACATGCCGGGCTTCCAGGCGCTGCATCCGCTGCAGCCTGCCTGTACCGTTCCTGGAGCTCAGGCGGTCTATGAAGGTATGGACAAGGCGCTTGCCGCCATCACGGGAATGGCGCATTTCACCTTCCTTCCGTGCGCCGGTGCCCATGGTGAACTGACCGGCCTGATGATCATGCGGCAGTACCACATGAGTCGCGGCGACCTCAAACGCACGAAGGTGATCGTACCGGACAGCGCGCATGGCACCAACCCGGCCAGCGCCGCGGTCTGCGGCCTGGAAGTCGTCGAGGTCAAGTCCAATGCGATGGGACTCGTCGACGTGGAGGCCCTGAAGCCGCTGCTGGGCGACGACATCGCCGGCATCATGATGACCAACCCGAACACCCTGGGCCTCTTTGAAAAGGACATCCGGGAAATCGCGGCCCTGGTCCACGAATGCGGCGGTCTGCTCTATTATGACGGGGCGAACATGAACCCGCTGCTGGGTATGGTCCGTCCGGGTGACATGGGCTTCGACATCATGCACCTGAACCTGCACAAGACCTTCTCCACGCCGCACGGCGGCGGCGGTCCGGGCTCCGGTCCGGTCGGCGTGGCCGCCCACCTGGCGCAGTTCCTCCCCGGAACGGTCGTTTCCGGTTTCCATGGCAATTTCGGCGTCATCCTGCGTGCGTATGCCTACATCCTGATGCTTGGCAGGCAGCACATCAAGTTCGCCGGCAAGTTCGCGACCCTGGCCGCCAACTACGTCAAGGAATCCCTGAAGGATTGCTACAAACTGCCGATCCCGACGGTCTGCAAGCACGAATTCGTCTATGACGGCCTGGTCAATGACGGAGCCGACAAGGCGCCGGACGGCCATGGCGCGACCACCCTTGACGTGGCCAAGCGCTTGCTGGACTTCGGTTTCCATGCACCGACGATCTACTTCCCGCTGCTCTTCCACCAGGCCCTGATGATCGAGCCGACGGAGACGGAATCGAAGGAGACCATTGATGCCTTCATCGAAGTGATGCGCCAGATCGCGGCGGAAGCGGCCGAGGATCCGATAATCCTGCGGGAAGCCCCGCACAACGCGCCGATCCGCCGTCCCGACGAGACGACGGCCGCGCGCCAGCCGATCCTCAAGTACCAGGATACGCTATGAGACTGATCATTATCGGAGCAGGGCCCGGCGGTTATGAGACCGCCGTGGCCGCTGCCCGCAAAGGCCTCGAGGTGACCATCATCTCGGAGGGCCCGGTCGGGGGGACCTGCCTGAACGAAGGGTGCATCCCGACCAAGAGTTTCTGCCGCAATGCGGAACTGCTCGAGGATTTGGCCAAGGCTTCAACCTTCGGTATCGATAACCTTCAATATGAATTTGATTTTTCGAAGGTTGTCGCCAGGAAGGAAGAGGTCGTCGGCCAGCTCCGCCAGGGCGTTGAGTTCCTGCTGGGCGGGAAGGGGATCACCCTGCTGCGGGGCAAGGCTTCCTTCAAGGATGCCCATACCGTGCGGGTTGCGTCGGAGGATCCGGCGGTGGACGGAACGGAGGTCAGCGGCGATTATATCATCGTTGCGACCGGCTCGTATTCGGCCAGCCTGCCGATTCCCGGGGCGGACCTGGAAGGGGTGCTCACTTCGAAGGAAATGCTCGAACTGACGGCCGTGCCCCGGCGTCTCTGCGTCATCGGCGCCGGTGTGATCGGACTGGAATTCGCCTCGATCTTCAAGAGCTTCGGTTCCGAGGTCAGCGTGGTGGAATTCTGCAAGGAAATCTTGCCGCGGTTCGATACGGACCTGGCCAAACGCCTGAAACAGGCCCTTTCCAAGCGGGGTATCTCCATTGAAACTTCAGCCCAGGTCCAGTCTATAGAAAAGACGGAGGAAGGCTTGAAGGTGACCTACCTGAAGAAGGACAAGCCGGTTGAGGTCGTCGCCGACAAGGTGCTGATGGCCGTCGGCCGCCGTCCGAACGTGGGGGCGGTCAACCTATCCGATGCCGGCATCGAATTCGGGCCGAGAGGCATCGTCGTGGACGGGGACATGCGGACCAATGTCCCGCATATCTTTGCCATCGGGGATGTCGTGGGCGGCTATATGCTGGCCCATGTGGCGACGTTCCAGGGTTTGCGTGCGCTGGCCGCCATCCTCGGCGAGCCGTGAGACATCGACCTCTCGATCGTTCCGGCGGCGGTCTTCACGCATCCGGAGGCGGCGACGGTCGGAAAGACGGAAGATGAGTGCAAGGCGGCCGGAATCCCGGTCAAATGCCTGAAATCCTTCTTCCGGGCCAATGGCAAGGCGCTGAGCATGGATGAGCCGGACGGGTACGTGAAGCTCGTCGTGGCGGCGGAAGGCCAGCCGGAAGGCTCCCCGTGGGAATGCGGCCGGATCCTGGGCTGCCACCTGTTCGGGGCGCACAGCGCCGACCTGGTGCAGGAGGTCGCGGCCCTGATGAACCGCAAGGCCACGCTGGCCGAGTTCCAGGCGGTCATCCACGGTCATCCGACCCTGGGCGAGGTCATCCAGTCGGCGGCCCATTCCGCCTAGAAAAAACAGGAAACCCGGCGTGCAGCCGGGTTTCTTTATTTCAGGAATTCCTCGATCGGAACGGTCCAGTCGCTGTTGCCCTGCGGGCAGAGGGTGTGGAGGCCCAGGCGGGCGGCGGTGGCGACATTGCGCTCCCCGTCGTCGATGAACAGGGTCTCTTCAGGCCGGAATCCCTCGGCATCCAGGACGTGGCGGAAAATCTGCTCTCCCGGTTTCATCATCCGGAGGTCACAGCTGAAGTAGAGATGGTCGAAATAATCGTCCATCGGACGGCCGGGCTCCCGGTCGGATGCGGTACGGCTGAAGGCCGGACTGTGGGCCCATGCGGTGATGAACGGATTGGTGTTGGACAGCAGGACGGTCCGGTATCCGCGCCGGCGCAGTTCCAGCAGCTTGTCGAGGTTGCGCTGCGGCAGGTCCAGGATGTAACCCTTCCAGGCATAGGCACATTCATCCCAACTCAATTCCCTGCCTGTCCATGCACTGAGTTGCTTTCGGAAGTCTTCGCAGGAGATCCGTCCCCCTTCCAGGTCTCCGAAGAGTCCCGTCTGGACACAGGGATCCAGCAGCCGGCGGGCATCGGCCAGACCGATCTCCTCGAAGCGGTGGATGGCCTGTTCGTATCCGAGGGAGAAGACGACGCCTCCCATGTCGAAAATGAGATTCTTGATCATGGGCGCGAAGATACACATTTTCCGGCCAAGAACTTGCCTTTCCGGTAAAAAACGATAACTTTGCGTAGATTCGTCAACCACAAAACCATTGAATAATCTAAACAATCCATAGCATGAAAAGATTCATCATGATCGCCGCCGCCCTGGCGGTTTGCGTCACCCTGGGTGCGCAGAATACGCAGCAAGTTGTCAAACAGAGCCAGCAGGCCGTCGAGGATGCAGCCCGCCGGAGCAGGGAACAGTCCAAGGTCGCCCAGAACCTGATCGACCGTGGCGAAGCCCAGATCAAGCAGGCCAAGCAGCAGGTCGAGAAGAGCAAGTCCGCCCAGAAGGCCTTGAAAGAATCCATCAAGCAGCAGCAGGAGGCCCTGAAACTCCGGAAGCAGGCGTTGAAACTGCAGAAGAAATCCCTCAAGCTGGATGAGACCGACGCTTCGACCCGCAAGCTGGAGATGAAGCAGATGGAGACCGAGATCAAGCAGCTGGAGGCCAAGATCAAGGAGGACGGCAAGGAGCTCAAGAAGGTGAGCGACCAGATCAAGGAAGGTCAGGCCGTCATCAAGAAAGCCAATTCAGACATCAAGGCGAGCAAGAAGTCGGCCAATGCCGCCAAGAAGGCGCATAACGATGCCAAGAAGGACCTGAAAGCAGCTGAAAAACAGCTGAAGGAAGAGGCCAAGGCCGAGGCTGACAAAGCCAAGGCCGAGGCGTTGGACAAGGCCGCGAGAGAAAAGGTCGAGGCCATGGGTGAGGCGGACCGCAAGGCTGCCGAGGCCCGGGAAAAAGCCGGGCAGCGGGTAGAGAAGGCGAACGAACAGGTTGAAGCCGTCCGTGACACCCTTCTCCGCCGCATGAACTAGACCAGCCCCTGGGCCATCATGGCGTCGGCGACTTTGATGAAGCCGGCCAGGTTGGCACCTTTGACGTAATTGACCGTGCCGTCTGCTTCCTTTCCATACCGGAGGCAGGCGGCATGGATGTCTTTCATGATCCTGCGGAGCTGGGCGTCCACTTCCTCCGGGGTCCACTGCAGCCGGATGGAGTTCTGGGTCATCTCCAGGCCCGAGGTGGCGACGCCGCCGGCGTTGGATGCCTTGCCGGGGGAGTAGAGGATCCCGGCCTGCTGGAAGACGGCGATGGCGCCGGGTTCGGACGGCATGTTGGCGCCTTCGGCAACGCAGGTGCAGCCGTTGGCTATCAGCATTTTGGCCTCTGCCTCATTGATCTCGTTCTGGGTGGCGCAAGGCAGGGCGATGTCGCAGGGAATGCTCCAGGGACGGGCATCCGGGAAATACTGGGCCTTCGGATATTTCTGGGCGTATTCGCGGATCCGTCCGCGGTAGATGTTCTTCAGTTCCTTGACGTATTCAATCTTCTCCGCATCCAGTCCGTCCGGGTCGTAGATGAAGCCGTTGGAGTCGGACAGGGTGACGACCTTTGCGCCGAGCTGGAAGGCTTTCTCCGCCGTGTACTGGGCGACGTTGCCGGCTCCAGAGATGGTCACGACTTTTCCCTCGAAGGATTCACCCCGGGTGGCAAGCATCTGCTCCGTGAAGTAGCACAGGCCGTAGCCGGTGGCCTCCGGGCGGAGCGGACTGCCGCCCCAGTTGAGCCCTTTCCCAGTCAGGACGCCGCAGAATTCGTTCTGGAGCCGCTTGTACTGGCCGAACAGGTAACCGATTTCCCGTCCGCCGACACCGATGTCCCCGGCCGGTACGTCCGTATCCTTGCCGATGTGGCGCTGCAGCTCCGTCATGAAGCTCTGGCAGAATTTCATGACCTCGGCATCGGATTTCCCGCGCGGGCTGAAGTCGGATCCGCCTTTCGCACCGCCCATGGGGAGGGTGGTCAGGGCATTCTTGAAGGTCTGCTCGAAAGCCAGGAACTTCATGATGGACAGGTTAACGGACTCATGGAAGCGGATGCCGCCCTTGTAAGGGCCGATGGCGCTGTTCATCTGGACGCGGAAACCGCGGTTGATCCGGACCTGTCCGCTGTCGTCGATCCACGGGACGCGGAAGATGATGATCCGCTCCGGTTCGACCATGCGCTCAAGGATTTTCCGGTCCATCAGGTGTTGATGGACGATCAGGTAATCAGCAAGGCTTCCGACGACTTCGCTGACGGCTTGGTGGAACTCTTTTTCGCCGGGGTTGCGGGCGATGACTTCGCCCATGAATCCCTGGACCAGACTTTCGGGGGAATGGTAGTACATAGGGGGTGTTGTTAAATTCGTTCAATACAAAGAAATCGTAAAAACGCCGGAATTCCAAGGAATCCGGCGTTTTTAACGTTACAATTTTTCAGTAGCTAATCAATTGACTGTCATGACGACGACAGTTGTATCGTTTAAACGGACTTTCAACCAGTCTTTCATCTCGCTGATTTCCTTCGCACCCATTTTCCCGCCCGTCCGGGCCATGACGAGGATCCGCGGTTCGGAGCCGAGGGTATCGGCGGGGACGGTAGCCCCGCGGGTGACGGTCACTTCTCCCACGGCCGGGTAGCGGAACCGGATTTCACGCGCCAGCTGGCCGTAGGGGATGTCCTGTGCCCGGAGGGAGAAGACCTGTTCTTCCAGCTGCCGGATCCGGGCATCCTTGCGCGCCAGTTCTTCATCGGCCCGGTCGTAGATGCTGCGGACCATCTGCTCGTATTCGTCATTGACGGGGGTGGCACTGTGGTCGTTGATGACGATCTTCTCCTGGTCCAGCCCGAATCGTTCGGCGGCGAGCAGGAGCTGCGTGCGTTCCACTTCGTTGAGGGGGTCGCCGGTCAGGAAGATCTCCACCTTCTTCCCGTCCGTCACCTTGTAATCATAGATGTAGCTGCGGCTGAAGGTCTTGTTCTCCGTGATGAAATCCAGGACCTTCCGTTCCAGGTTGTTGCGGTTGACCAGGCTGACGGCGCTCCAGATGCTGGGGAGGACGACGGCGATGACCAGCAAGGAGATGTAGGTCCGCTGGCGTTTGGCCGTGGCGGTGTCGATGAAATCGGTCTGCCGGAACGGGAGTACCTTGACGACCGCATAGGTGGCCAGGGCGATGAAGACGCTGTTGATGGTGAACAGGTACATGGCCCCGAGGAAGAAATGCATGTCCAGTTTGGCCAGGCCGCAGCCGGCGGTGCAGAGGGGCGGCATGAGGGCGGTGGCGATGGCGACGCCGGAGATGACGGTGCCGCGTTCCTTGCGGGAGGTCTCCAGGATGCCGGCCAGGCCTCCGAACAGGGCGATCAGCACGTCGTACAGGGTCGGGGAGGTACGTGCCATCAGTTCGGTCGGGTTGACCAGGCGAAGGGGACTGAGCAGGAAGAACAGGGAGGAGGCCAGGAGGCTGACGGCCACCATGACCAGCAGGTTCTTCCCGGCCTGCTTCAGCAGGGTTATGTCGTTGGTGCCCAGTGCGTAGCCGACACCGATGATCGGTCCCATCAGCGGGGAGATGAGCATGGCGCCGATGATGACGGCGGCCGAGTTGATGTTCAGGCCGACGGAAGCGACGATGATCGAAAAGGCAAGGATCCAGACGTTGGGGCCCCGGAACCAGATGTTGCCTTTGATGCGCTGGGCTGCGTCATCCGTATCGATATGGGCGGAGATGTCCGTGATCTCACGGAACACCGCCCGGGCTTTGACCCAGAAGTTCATAATCAGTTCGTTTTTTCCAAAGATAGCAAATTGTGGATAAAAAACGGTTTTACTCGAAGATTTTAGGTATATTTGTATGTTTTAGAGAATATCGATTATGAGTCATATCATGGAAACCATCAAGGAGGCGGCCGCTTACGTCCAGGGTCGCCTGGAGGGCCGCCAGCCCCACGTCGGTATCGTCCTGGGCAGCGGACTCGGCAAACTGGCCGATCAGATCGAGGATCCGCTCGTGATCCCGTACCGCGACATCCCGGGCTTCCCGGTTTCGACCGCCATCGGTCACAAGGGCAATTTCATCGTCGGCACCCTGGGCGGCAAAACCGTCATCGCCATGCAGGGCCGGATTCATTATTATGAAGGCTACAGCATGAACCAGGTCGTCCTGCCGATCCGCGTGATGATCCAGATCGGGATCAAGACCCTCTTCGTGTCCAATGCCGCCGGCGGCACCAACCTGGATTACAAGGTAGGTGACCTGATGATCATCAAGGACCATATCAACCTGCTCCCGAATCCGCTGATCGGGCCGAACCTGGATGAACTGGGTCCCCGTTTCCCGGACATGACCCGTCCGTATGCGCCGGTCCTGGTCAAGAAAGCCGAACAGATCGCCGCGGAGGCGGGCATCGAAGTGCGGAAAGGCGTCTACGTCGCCGTCACGGGGCCGTCCTATGAGACACCGGCCGAGTACCGGTATTTCCGGAACATCGGGGCGGATGCCGTCGGCATGAGCACGGTGCCCGAGGTCATCGTCGCCCGTCACGCCGGGGTCCCTTGCTTCGGCATGTCCGTCATCACCGATGTGGCGCATGCCACGGATGAGGATGACTATGTCACGGACGGCGAGCACATCGTCAAGATGGCAAATGCGGCCGCCGACCGGATGTCGCTGATTTTTGCGCGGCTGATTCAGGATTTATGATTATCTTTGCAAGACTGAAACTTCAATACACAGCTTTAAACTAAAACTATAACATTTTATCATGAGTGAACTCAAGTACAGGGTCGAATCCGACCTTCTCGGCGAACTTCAGGTTCCGGCCGATGCCTATTATGGTGTCCAGACACAGCGCGCCATCAATAATTACAAGATTTCCAACGCCAAGATGAGCGACTATC
>JAFUUB010000021.1 GCA_017483985.1 Bacteroidales bacterium
CAGTTCCCATGCCCAGTCGATGGCCTCGGTCTTGAAATAGTCGCCGAAACTCCAGTTGCCCAGCATCTCGAACATCGTGTGGTGCCGTCCGTCGTGGCCCACGGCTTCGAGGTCATTGTGCTTTCCGCTGACGCGCAGGCACTTCTGACTGTCGGTGGCACGGGGGAACTTCGGGGCGGTATTGCCCAGGAAGATGTCCTTGAACTGGTTCATGCCCGCGTTGGTGAACATCAGGGTCGGGTCGTTCTTGATGACCATCGGGGCGGAGGGGACCACGGTGTGGCCCTTGGAAGCAAAGAAGTCGAGATACTTCCGGCGTATTTCTTGTGCTGTCATATACAAACAGGTGTTTTTCATTCAATCTTGCAAAGATAGCAATTTCTCGTTAAACACCTGCATCCGTACCGGTCTGTTTCCGAGAAAAGCCGGATTGGAACGATTTGTGCAAAAATGCTTATCTTTGTCGGTTACAAACAACAGTTGGATGGCAAAAGGCAACCGGAAATACCGCTTGAATCCCCAGACCCTGCTCTATGAGACGGAGAAGGTGCCGCTGGGTACGCGCCTGTCCTGGATCCTCGGCTTCGTGGCGGGGAGCCTGCTGCTGTCCTTTTTCTGGTTCTGGTTCTATTCTTCCGTGCTGGGGTTGGAATCTCCGAAAACCCTGATCCTCAAGAAGCAGAACGCCCGGTGGACGTCCCGGATCGAGCAGATGGACCGGCAGCTCGACGCCGCCCAGGCAAGCCTGGAGGGCCTCCGGATCCGGGATGACGAAATCTACCGCAACATCTTCGGCATGAACCCGATCGCTCCGGAAGTGCGCAATGCCGGTTTCGGCGGGACCAACCGCTATGCCTACCTGGACGTTATCTCCGACAATTCCCAGCTCAAGAAGACCGCCCTGCGGCTCGACCGGCTGACCAAGCAGGCCTTCGTGCAGAGCAAATCCTTCGACGACGTGGACGCCCTGTCCCGCCGGGCGGGCGACATGGCCTCGTGCATCCCGCTGATCCCGCCGGTCAATCCCGATCCGACCAAATACCGCCTGACCAGTCCCTTCGGCTACCGCAGCGACCCGATCAGCGGCGTTTCCACCTTCCATGCCGGCATCGACTTCGCCATGGACCAGGGCAATCCGATCTACGCCACCGGCGACGGAACGGTCAAGACGGTGAGCTACGAGCTGGGCGGCTACGGCAATTCCGTGGTCATCGACCACGGTTTCGGCTACGAGACCCGTTACGCGCACATGCATGTGATTTATGTCGTGGAGGGGATGAAAGTCAAGCGGGGCGAGTGCCTCGGAACTTCCGGCAAGACCGGCAAGGTCACGGGCCCGCACCTGCATTATGAGGTATTCTACCGCGGTGACCACGTCAATCCGATGGATTACGTGGACATGGAGATGTCGACCGAAGAGTACATGACCATGGTCCGCAAGGTGGAATCCGAGTCCAAGAACGTGTTGAACAAACCTTTCCAGCGGATACGATGAGCCAGTACGAATTCGACAGGGATTTCCGGTTCCGCAAGGCGCGGACCTCCGCACGGAAGATTGCCTTCCGGGTGCTGGCATGGGTTTTCGGTACCATGACCCTGGCCGTGCTGTATTATATCGTGCTTTCCCTGTTCCTCAGCACCGATACCGAAAAGCGGATGATCCGGGAAAACCGCATGTATGCGCGGCTGTATCCGGAACTCCAGGAGAAGCAGCAGCTGCTCGAAGACGTGACCGTGGACCTGCGCAGCCGTGACGACGCCATCTACGAGCGGATTTTCCATACGCAGGCCCCTCGGATCGACCCGCTGGGGACGGGCATCGTGTTCCGCCAGGACTCCGTGCGCCAGGAAGACCTGGTGGAGGAGACCTTCCGGCGGTCCGAGTCCTTGCGGACCCGGACGGCGGAGGTCGACAGCGCGTTCCTGGCCGTCTTCGCGGCCCTGGCCGGCGGGGACGTCCTTCCGCCCGTGAGCCTGCCGGTGGAGGACGTGTCCTATACCCTGACCGGCGCCTCGACGGGGCAGCGGATCAGTCCGTTCTCGAAGGTGGAGAGCTTCCACGGCGGCCTGGATATCATCGCCGCCCAGGGAGATCCGGTGCTGGCGACCGCCGACGGCGTCGTCAGCGAGGTGACGCGTTCCGGCAAGGGGCTGGGCAATGTGGTCAGCATCGACCATGGCAACGGCTATGTGACCCGGTACGGCCACCTGGGCAATATCTATGTATCTCGGGGACAGAAGGTTACGCGAGGGAAACGGATCGCGCTGGTCGGCATTTCCGGCAAGTCGCTGGTCCCGCACCTGCATTATGAGATCCTGCGTGACGGCGTGCCGCAGGACCCGTCCCGGTATTTCGTGGCCGCGCTTGCGCCGCAGGCTTTCGCCGATGTGGCCTTCATGGCGGCCAGTACGGAACAATCGCTTGATTGATAAAAGATTACAGATATGGAGAAGATCTATTACACCATCGGCGAAACGGCCGAAATCCTCGGAGAATCGACCTCCCTGGTCCGGTTCTGGACCAATTCTTTCGAGAAGTTCCTCAATCCGCGCCGCAATGCCAAGGGCAACCGCATCTACACGGCCGATGAGATCGACACCCTCAAGCAGATCCACCTGCTTGTCAAGGAGCAGGGGATGACCCTCGAAGGGGCGGCCCGCCGCCTGGCGGAAGACCGCCGCAGCGTGGACAGCCGGGTCAAGGCCCTGGACACCCTCAAGGAGATCCGCGCCCAGTTGGCGGAAATACGGTCCTCCCTATAAGGAATTTGCAAAAATTTGCCTACCTTTGCAAATTGCAATCAGAATGTAAAAAGGTATACCGAAAAATATGGCTACAAAGAAAATCAAGAAAGTAGAGACCCCGATCGACCAGCGGGAAACATTCGTTTCGATCCAGAAGAACTTTGCCGATTCCGAGCTCTCCGTCGAGGAGAAGCTCCGCACCCTGTATGACCTCCAGAAGGCCGATACCGAGATCGACAAGATCCTCTTCCTGCGTGGCGAACTGCCTTCCGAGGTTGAGGAACTCGAGCAGGAGATCGCCGGTCTGAAGGACCGTATCGCCGAGAACACGGAACTGATCGAGGGATACAACAAGACCATCGCGATGGGCAAGCAGCAGATCGTGGAGTGCGACTCCCAGATCGCCCAGTACCAGAAGCAGCTGGAGAACATCGCCAACAGCCGCGAGTTCGACTCGATCAACAAGGAGATCGAGAACCAGGACCTGGAGCGCCAGATCGCCGAGAAGACCATGGGCGAGGCCAAGCTGAAGATTGCCGAGTGCAAGGACGCCATCGAGGACATCAAGGACCGCATCGGCATCCGCACCGAGGACCTGCAGGCCAAGAAGGATGAGCTCGCCGGCATCGTCGAGTCCACCGCCAAGGAAGAGGCCGTCCTCCGCGAGAAGCGCGAAGCCTGCGCCGCCAAGATCGACGCCCGTACGATGAGCGCCTACGAGCGCATCCGTGCCAGCGTGCACAACCACCTGGCTGTCGTGACCGTCTACAACGGCAACGCCTGCGGCGGCTGCTTCAACACCATCATCCCGCAGCGTCTGGTCGACATCGCTTCCAACCGCAAGCTCATCATCTGCGAGCACTGCGGCCGCATCATCGTCAGCCCGGACATCGAGCAGGCGGAATAAGACAACTTTTTTAAAAACCGGACGACATGCCTGACGCCAAACGGACCCCCCGCAGGAAAAGTCAGGACGTCAACTTGGATACACTGGGGCTTGAGATGGGGAACAAACCGCCTCAAGCTCTTGATTTCGAGGAGGCGGTCCTGGGAGCGCTGCTCATTGAACCGAGCTGCGTGGACGAGGCTATGGAGGAGCTGACGCCCTCCTGCTTCTACGACCCCAAGCACAAGATGATCTTCGAGGCCATGGTCTCGCTGGTCAACGAACATGTCGCCCTGGACCTGCTGAGCTTATCCCAGAAACTCCACGAACGCGGTCAGCTCGAGGAGATCGGCGGCGCGGTGCGCCTGGCCGCCCTCAGTCAGAAAATCGGCGCGGCCGCCCACGTCGAGTACTATATCAAGATTCTCAAGCAGAAGACGATCCAGCGGGACCTGATCACGGCCTCGTTCGATATCCTCAAGAATTCCTACGACGACTCGGTCGATGTCGACGACCTGATCGACATGTCCCAGTCGAAAATCTTCGCGGCCATCCAGAACAACGTCAAGAAGGACGTTCAGGAAATCGGATCGGTCATCAAGTCGGCCATGGAAGACGTGGAGCGCATGCAGTCCCAGAGCGGACTGAGCGGCGTTCCGTCCGGCTATCCGTCCATCGACAAGGTGACCATGGGCTGGCAGCCTTCCGACCTGATCATCCTGGCCGCCCGCCCGTCCGTGGGTAAGACGGCGTTCGCGCTCAACATCGCGCGCAACGCGGCGGTCGACCACAACATGCCAGTCGCCATCTTCTCCCTGGAAATGCCTGCCATCCAGCTGGCCAAGCGTCTGATGACCTCCGAGTCCGGCCTGCCCGCCGACAAGATCAAGGGCGGTACCAAGCTCGACGCCCACGAGTGGGAGCAGCTGGAATACCGGCTCAAGGCGCTCTCGAAAGCCCCTCTGTACGTGGATGATACCCCGGGCCTCCCGATCATGGAGTTCCGTACCAAGGTCAAGCGCCTGGTCAAGAGCAAGGGCGTGCGGCTGGTCATCGTCGACTACCTCCAACTGATGCAGGGCCCGGCTGAACTGCGGGGCATGCGCGAGCAGGAAGTCGCCGCGATCTCCCGTACCCTGAAGATGACCGCCAAGGAACTCAACGTCCCGATCATCGCCCTGTCCCAGCTGTCCCGCGACGCGGTCAAGCGCGCCGGCAGCAACGGCAAGCCGATGCTCAGCGACCTGCGCGAGTCCGGCTCCATCGAGCAGGATGCCGACATGGTCATCTTCGTCCACCGTCCCGACTACCTGGGCCTTTCCGAGACCGAAAACGGCAAGGAAACCACCCAGATCATCATCGCGAAGCACCGCAACGGCGAGACCTGCGATATCGACATGCTCTTCAAGAGCGAGCAGGTCCGTTTCGTCGAGCTCGACCAGACCCTCGTGGCCCAGGCCGAATCGATGGAATACCCTTCGGCCATGAACATGGATTTCCCGACGGGCGGCTATGGCGGCGATGACTTCGGTAACAGCAGTTTCCAATGATCCGCAGAATCCTCATGAGCCTGACGGTGCTGGCGCTCCTGTCGTCGGCCCTGCCCCTGTCTGCCCAGCGCAGCGGGTGCATCCCGGTCCATGGCCTGAAGCGCAGCGAACTGGCCTACGACGGCGGTGAGCGCATGTCCTTCGTCATCCATTACAAGTGGGGCATCATCAATGCCGACGTGGCTTCGGCCTCCGTGTCGCTGGATACCACCGTCCTGGACGGACACAAGGTTTTCAATGCCCGGATCTTCGGCCAGAACGCCAGGAAATTCGACCCCTTCTTCAAGATGCGGGAGGATTTCCGTACCTGGTTTACAACAGACGGGCTGGAGCCGCGGCGCTTCACCCGCGATTCCAAGGAAGGCAACTGGTTCGCCACCAACGAGTATTCTTTCGACTGGCCCGGGAAGCAGATCCACGCCGCCCTCGAGAGCAAGACGAAGGGGCCGCGCTCCATGGACCTGCCCCTGACGGACTGTACCTTCGATGTGCTGTCGCTGTTCTATTTCGCCCGCAACCTGGACTTCTCCCGCGTGGAGCCCGGCAGGAAATATCCGCTGACCTTCGCCATTGACGACGATATCTGCAACATCTATTTCATCTACCGGGGCGTCGAGGTCAAGAACATAAAGGGAATCGGAAAGGTCCGCACGCGCCGCTTTACCGTCTCCCTGGCTTCCGGCCAGGTCTTCGGGGAGGATGGCGGAGCCGCCGGCGACATGTGGTTCACCGACGATGACAACCGCCTGCTGGTCTGGTTCGACACCCCGATCCGGATCGGTCATATCTACGGCCGCCTGACGGCCTGGGACGGGGCGAAGCACCCGTTTGACGCCTTGGTGGAGCCTGCCCGATGAGCCAGGAGATCTCTCATACCGGCAAGGTACTCTCCGTCGGACCGAAGGTGACGACGGTGGAGATCGTTTCCCAGTCGGCCTGCGCCTCCTGCCATGCGGCCGGCCTGTGCACGGCGTTCGAGTCGGTGCAGAAGCAGGTCGAGGTCCCGACCGACCCCGCCGCCGGATTCACCCCGGGCGAGGAAGTGGAAGTGCTGCTGCGCGGCGGCTTGGGACCGAAAGCCGTCCTGCTGGCTTATGTCGTTCCCCTTTTCATTTTACTGATTTTAGTTGTATCTTTGTCGTTTACGGAACTGCACGAACTGGCGGTCGCGGCCGTCGGGCTGGGCGGCATGGCCGTCTGGTACGGGATCCTGTGGTTTTTCCGCGGGTCCCTCGAGCGGGAATACCGGTTTTACGCAAGACGGAAATAATACAAAACCTAAATACTTATGTCAACAACAATTATCTGGACCATTGCCATTATCGCCATCCTCGGTGGCCTGCTGGCGCTCGTCCTCTACTTTGTGGCTGAAAAGTTCAAGGTAGTGGAAGACCCGCGCATCGACGAGGTCGAGAAGGTGATGCCCGGGGCCAACTGCGGCGGCTGCGGTTTCGCGGGCTGCCGCGCGTTTGCGGACGCCGCCGTCAAGGCGCCGAATCTGGACAACAATTACTGTCCCGTGGGCGGCAACGACGTGATGAAGAAGGTGGCTGCGATCCTCGGGTATGAAATCAAGGAGAAGGCCCCGATGGTGGCCGTCGTCCGTTGCAACGGCAGTTGCGAGAACCGTCCCAAGACCAATGAGTATGACGGCGTGTCTTCCTGCAAGGTGAAGGCCGCCCTGTACAGCGGCGATACCGGCTGCTCCTTCGGCTGCCTGGGCTGCGGGGACTGCGTGGCCGCCTGCCAGTTCGGCGCGCTTTCCATGGACCCGGTGACCGGCCTGCCGGTCGTCGACGAGAGCAAATGTACCGCTTGCGGCGCCTGCGCGAAGGCTTGCCCGAAGCAGGTCATCGAGCTCCGTGCCAAGGGCCCGCGCGGCATGCGCATGTATGTCAGCTGCATCAACAAGGACAAGGGACCGGCTGTCAGGAAGGCCTGTACCGCCGGCTGCATCGGCTGCGGCATCTGCCAGAAGACCTGCCAGCACGGTGCCATCACCGTCGAGAACAACGTCGCTTACATCGACTATACCAAGTGCAAACTCTGCCGCGAATGCGAGGCGATGTGCCCGACCGGCGCCATCCACGGCGTGGGCTTCCCGAAGCCGCTGGACAAGGAGGCCGTGAAGACCCGCATCCAGGACCGCCAGAAGAAGGCACGCGAAGCCGCTGCCGCCGCCGCTGCTGCCGCAAAGGCCGCCGCGGAAGCAGCTCCCGCTGAACCTGTAAAGAAGGAGGAAAACAATGGCTAAGATCACATTCTCCCTGGGCGGCGTCCATCCGGATGACGCCAAGCTCGCCAAGGACCGTCCCATCGAGGTCCTGCCGCTCCCGCAGACCGTCTATGTCTCCATGGCCCAGCATCTGGGCGCCCCGGCCAAGCCGCTGGTCGCCGTCGGTGACGTGGTCAAGACCGGACAGGTCATCGCCGAACCGGGCGGTTTCATTTCCGCTTTCGTCCATTCTCCGGCCAGCGGTACCGTCAAGTCCATCGCTCCCCGCAAGGACTTGGCAGGCAACTGGATGACCCATATCGAAATCGCCGTGGAAGGGGACGAGTGGGCCGAAGGGATCGACCTGAGTGACACCCTGGTCACCGAGATCCCCGAAGACCGCGCGTTCATCCTCGACCGCATCAAGGCCAACGGCGTCGTCGGTCTGGGCGGCGCGACCTTCCCGACCCACGTCAAGCTGAACCCGGCCCCGGGCAGCGTGGCCGAGTGCCTGATCATCAACGGCGCCGAGTGCGAACCGTACCTGACCAGCGACTACCGCATCATGCTGGAGCGTCCGAAGGAGATTATCCTCGGCGCGGCCATCATGCAGAAGGTCCTGGGCGGCTGCAAGTGCGTGATCGGCATCGAGGAGAACAAGCCGGCCGCCATCGAGAAGATGCGTGCGGCGCTCTCTGAACTGAAACTGGGCAACATCGAGGTCGTCAGCCTCAAGAAGAAATATCCGCAGGGCGGTGAGAAACAGCTCATCGACGCCGTGATGCACCGTCAGGTCGGCTCCGGCGGCCTCCCGATCAGCGTGGGCGCCGTCGTCCAGAACGTCGGTACTTCCCTGGCCGTCTACGAGGCGGTCCAGAAGAACAAGCCGTTGATCACCAATACCCTGACCGTGACCGGCGACTGCCTCCCCGTCGAGAAGATGCACAACTACCTGTTCCGCATCGGCATGCCGCTCAGCTATATCGCCGAGCAGGCCGGCGGCGTTCCGGAAGGTGCTGCCAAGCTGATCAGCGGCGGCCCGATGATGGGCAAGGCGATCGCCAACCTCGACGCCTGCACCGTCAAGGGTTCCTCCTCGATCCTGTATCTGTCCGAAGCGGCGACCCGCCGCGAACCCGAAACCAACTGCATCCGCTGCGGCAAGTGCGCCGAGGCCTGCCCGATGGGCCTGGAACCGTTCCTGCTCAACAAGCTCGCCCGCGCCGGCAAGACCGATGAACTGGAGGCCAACGCCGTCCAGGACTGCATCGAGTGCGGCTGCTGCCTCTATACCTGCCCGGCCCACCTCCCGCTGCTGGACATCATCCGCCAGGCCAAGGGCCAGGTGATGGGTATCATCCGCGCCCGCGCCGCAGCCGCCAAGGCTGCCGCCGAGGCGGCGAAAGCGGCCGAAGCCGCCAAGAAATAACCTGAAAAACGCAAAGAACGATGAATAAACTGTTGGTTTCACCTTCTCCGCACATCCATTCGGCCGTCTCCACGACGAGCCTGATGCGTGACGTGGTCATCGCCTTGCTGCCGGCCGCCATCTGTTCCGTCGTCTTCTATGGCTGGATGGAACTGCTGATCCTGGCCGTGAGCGTGGCGTCCTGCGTCCTGCTGGAGTATGTCATCACCCGATATCTGATGAAGGCCCCGAGCACCATCTGCGACCTGTCCGCCGTCGTGACCGGTCTGCTGCTCGGACTGAACCTGCCGGCTACGACCCCCTGGTGGATCGTGATCATCGGCGCCATCGTCGCCATCGGCGTGGCCAAGATGAGCTTCGGCGGTCTCGGCCAGAACCCTTTCAACCCGGCGCTGACCGCCCGTGTCTTCCTGCTGGTCTCCTATCCGACCTACATGACCCACTGGGAGGCTCCGCAAGGCCTCTTCGGCGTGGATGCCGTGACGGGTCCGACCCCGCTCGGCATGGTCAAGGAAGGCCTGCTCCAGGGCCAGACCGTCCCGCAGATCATGTCCGACAACGGACTGAGCTACAGTCAGATGCTCTTCGCCAACATCGGCGGTACCGCCGGTGAGGTCTGCGCCCTGGCCCTGCTGGCGGGGTTTGTCTACCTGCTGGTCCGCCGCGTGATCCGTCCGCACATCACCCTGAGCATCTGGGCGACCGTCGCCCTGGTCAGCCTGATCTTCTGGCTGGCGGCTCCGGAGCGCTTCACCGATCCGCTCTTCAACCTGCTGACCGGCGGTATGATCCTCGGTTCCTGCTTCATGGCCACCGATTACGTGACCAGTCCGATGAGCGTCAAGGGCGGGATCATCTTCGGTATCGGCATCGGCTTCATCACCATGATGATCCGTTACTTCGGTTCCTATCCGGAAGGCATGTCGTTCGCGATCCTGATCATGAACGCCTTCGTTCCGCTGCTGAACATGTGGTTCCACCAGAAAAAATACGGGAGGAAATAAGCCATGGCCGTACAATCCAATCTCAAGAACATGTTCGTGTGCCTCTTCGGCACCTGCCTGGTCTGCTCGGCCCTGCTGGCCGGCGTGTACGCCATGACCAAGGCTCCGATCGACGCGACCAACGCCCGGCTTCTCAAGGAGGCCGTCGGCGCCGTCCTGCCGCAGGGTGGGGAACTCTCCGACGCCCAGGCGCTGGAAGTCGGCGGACAGCCCTCCGAATATTATGTCCTGAACCAGGACGGAATCCCGGCCGCCTATGCGGTCAAGTCCACCGTCGTGGGCTTCGGCGGCCCGCTGACCCTGATGGTCGGCGTCACGGCTGACGGGACCGTCTACAACACCTCCGTCCTTTCCCATTCCGAGACCCCGGGCCTCGGCGCGAAGTGCACCACCGACGAGAAGTTCATGGCGCAGTGGAAAGGCTTCAATCCGGCTGAAAAGATCCTCAAGGTCAAGAAAGACAACGGCGATGTGGATGCGATCACCGCTTCCACCATCACCTCCCGTGCCTATACCCTGGCCGTGGAGAACGCCGTCAATGCACTCAAATCGATAGGAGGGCTCAACAATGACTAAACTGCAACTCATTACCAAGGGATTTGTCAAGGACAACCCGACCTTCGTCCTGCTGCTCGGCATGTGTCCGACCCTGGCGACGACCACTTCCGCCATCAACGGCCTGAGCATGGGCCTGGCGACCCTGTTCGTCCTGGTCCTGGCCAACATGGCCATCTCCGCCGTGGCGCCCGTCGTTCCGGACAAGGTCCATATCCCGGTCTATATCGTCATCATCGCGACCTTCGTGACCCTGCTGCAGCTGCTGATGCAGGCCTTCGTGCCGGACATCTATGCGACTCTCGGCCTGTTCATCCCGCTGATCGTCGTGAACTGCATCGTGCTCGGCCGTGCGGAGGCCTTCGCCAACAAGAACACGGTGTTCGACTCCGCTTTGGACGGCCTCGGCGTCGGCCTTGGTTTCACCTGCTCGCTGACCGTGCTGGGCATCGTGCGCGAGATCCTCGGCAGCGGCTCCGTCTTCGGCTGGAAGTTCATCTCCGGCGACGGCATGCTCGCTTTCGTCATGGCCCCGGGCGCCTTCCTGGCGCTGGGTTACCTGATGGTGCTTTTCAACAAGTTCGTGGCTAAGAAATAAGGAGGAAACGTTATGGAAATCTTATTGATCATCGTTTCGGCGATCTTCGTCAACAACATCGTCCTGGCGCAGTTCCTGGGTATCTGCCCGTTCCTGGGTGTGTCCAACAAGCTCTCCACGGCGACCGGCATGTCCGCCGCCGTCTGCTTCGTCATCACCCTGGCGACCCTGGTGACCTACTTGCTCAACAAGTACCTCCTCCTGCCGTTCCAGCTGGAATTCCTGCAGACCATCTCCTTCATCCTCGTCATCGCCGCCCTCGTGCAGATGGTCGAGATCGTGCTGAAGAAGATGAGCCCGTCCCTGTACCAGGCCCTCGGTATCTACCTCCCGCTGATCACCACCAACTGCGCCGTCCTCGGCGTGGCCATGAACGTGGTGCAGAAAGAGTACACCTTCGGTCTTCCGTCCCACATGCTGGGCCTCGGCGAAGCGGTCCTCTATGCCTTTGCGACTTCCCTGGGCTACGGCCTGGCCATGGTCATCTTCGCCGGACTCCGCGAGCAGCTCGCCCTGTCCAGCGTTCCGAAGGCCTTCAAGGGCATTCCGATCGCGCTGATCACCGTGGGTATCCTCGCGATGGCCTTCATGGGCTTCTCGGGTATCGCATAGTATTAAAACCTTAATAAAGAGAGTATGAAAAAGATTGTTTTGATTGCGGCAGCCGTCCTCGGCCTGTCCATTGCCGCCTCCGCCCAGCCGAAGGCCATCGGTATCCGTGGTTTCTTCGAGCAATGGCAGCTCAGCTATGAGCACTATCTGGGCGATCCGAACTTCCTCGAATTCGACCTGGGTATGTCCCGGTATGCCAACAGCAACACCGGTTTCGACCTGGTAGGCACGTATAATTTCATGCTGGCCCGTCCCGATTTCACCCCGCGTGGCGACTGGGGACTGTACCTCGGCCCCGGTGCGGCTTTCGGTACCTACTACAGCTATAACGATGACAAGGAGAAAGGGGAGAACAAGGCCTATTTCGGCCTGGTCGCCCAGCTCGGCCTGGAGTACACCTTCTGGTTCCCGCTCCAGCTCTCCGTGGATGTCCGTCCGCTGATTCCGTTCGGAGACCGCAAGTTTTACATGTATCCGGCCCTGAGCGTCCGCTACTCCTTCTAAACCGATCGCATGCATCTGCACCCGAATCTGGAGAAAGCGTACTCCAGGGATACGATGTCGGCTCGGCAAGCCCAACGGCTTGCCGAGTTCATCGCATTCGGACCGTTCGTCTTCCAGGCCAGCCGGCTGATGGTCTCAACCGGGATCCTTTCCCGCCTTCGTGATGGCGAACAGACTCTGGATGAGATTGTTGCGACGTCCGGGCTGTCCCGGTACGCCGTCAAGGTGCTGCTGGAAGCCTCGCTGTCCATCGGGACCGTACTGGTCGACCCCGAGAAGGACACGTATTCGTTGTCCAAGGTCGGCTGGTTCCTTTTGAACGACCCGGCAACCCGGGTCAACATGGACTTTGTCCACGACGTAAACTATGAAGGCTTCTTCCACCTGGAGGAGGCGCTCCGGGAAGGCCGTCCGGCCGGCCTGGACCATTTCGGAGACTGGCCTACGATCTATGAGGGCCTCTCTTCGCTGCCGCCCCAGGTGCAGAAAAGCTGGTTTGGCTTTGACCATTTCTATTCCGACCAATCCTTCCGGGAAGCGCTGGAGATCGTGTTTTCCTACCATCCCCGCGTGCTGATGGATGTCGGCGGCAATACGGGCCGCTGGGCGGAGCGCTGCGTGGCCTATGACCCTCAGGTGCGGGTGACCATCGTGGACCTGCCCCAGCAGATCGGCCTGATGCAGCAGGCGACGGCCGGCAAACCCGGCGTCGAGCGGATTTCCGGCTACCCGATGAACCTGCTGGACCCCGATGCGCGTTTCCCGGAAGACCTGCATCCGGACATCATCTGGATGAGCCAGTTCCTGGACTGCTTCTCCGAGGAGGAGATCGCTTCCATCCTGCAGCGGGCCGCCAGCATCATGGGACCGCAGACGCGGCTCTGCATCATGGAGACTTTCTGGGACCGGCAGCGTTTCGAGCCGGCCTCGTTCTGCCTGACCATGACGAGCCTGTATTTCACGGTGATGGCGAACGGAAATTCCAAGATGTACCATTCCGACGACCTGGCCGCCCTGGTGGACGGTGCCGGTCTCGCGGTAGAGACGGTACACGACGGGCTGGGCCAGGGACATAGCATCATGGTCTGTAAACTGAAACCATAGAAAAATGACATTGACTGAAATACAAGAGAAAGTAAAGACCTTCCTGATGGGAGAGCTGGAGATCGACGAGGACAAGATCCTTCCCGAGGCCCGTCTCAAAGAAGACATGGGCATCGACAGCCTGGAGATCGTCGACGTGATCGTCCTGGTCGATGAGGAGTTCGGTTTCAAGATGAAACCCGAGGATTTCAAGCAGCTGGCCACCTTCGGCCAGTTCTGTGATTTCATCGCCCGGAAGGTTGGCTGATTCGCAGCATACGGCCTGGAAAGGCACGACGGATGGCACCCCCTGGATGCAACGGACCCTGGTCCGGCTGTTCCGGTGGATGCCTCTCGGCGTTCTCTATGGGATCATGGCGCTGGTCGTTCCCTTCTACATGCTGCTGGACCGGAAAGGATACCGAGCCTCCCGTTCGTTCGCCCGCAAACGGCTGGGCCTGGGACGGCTGGCTTCGTTTTTCTACGTCTACCGGAATGAATACCGGATGGGCCAGATCGTCCTGGACCGTTTCGCCGCGTTCGCCGGAAAGCGCTACGAACTGGAACGCGAAGGCGTGGAACGGTTCTATGAACTGGCCGGCAGCGGAAAGGGTTTCCTGATGCTGAGTTCCCATACGGGCTGCTTCGAACTGGTCGGACTGCAACTGCCGTCCCCGGTTCCGATCCATGCCCTGGTCTTTCCGGGCGAGACGGAGACCGTGATGAAGCATCGCAGCCGGATGTTCGGCCAGACCAATGTCTCGATGATCGCAGCGCGTGAAGACCTTTCGCACCTGTTCGAAATCAGCAATGCGCTGGCGGACGGACAGATCGTCAGCATGCCGGGGGACCGCGTCTTCGGTGCCCGCCGGACGGTCCATGCCCGGTTCTTCGGCGCGGAGGCCGCTTTCCCGAGCGGACCTTTCTCCCTGGCGCTGCAGCGGGAAGTTCCCGTCCTGTTCGTCATGGTCATGAAGGAGGGATGCCGCCGGTACCGCGTCTATGCGGAAGAGCTCCAGCCGCAGGGACAGACCCGCGGCGAGCGCCTGCAGAGCCTCGTGGACGCCTATGCGGGGATGCTGGAGCGGATCATCCGCCGGTATCCGGACCAATGGTTTAACTTCTATGATTTCTGGGCATGACAGACTGCCGGCACATACCGATTGAAACCGTTCTCCTGCAGGCTCCGCCGTTCCGTTTCGTGGACCGGCTGGACGCTTTCGACAGGGAGGAGGTGGTAACGTCCTTCACCGTCCCGGCTGATGGCCCCCTGGTGGAAGACGGCTGCCTGACGGAAGCCGGCCTGGTGGAAAACATGGCCCAGAGCAGTGCCGCCCGCATCGGCTATATTTCGGTCTATATCGACCATGTCCCGGTCCGGATCGGATATCTGGGACAGGTCAAGAATTTGAATATCCATCGTCTGCCACGCCAGGGCGAGGTCCTTTCGACCACGGTCCGCCTGCGGCAGGATGTCTTCGGAATTACCCTGGTGGAAGCCCGGGTCTGCCGGGGAGAGGAAGTATTGGCAGAGGCTGCCATCAAAACCGCCTTACGGGATGCATAAGGTTACCGTCATATCGGAAGGGATGCTGACCCCGCTGGGAACGGGCGTGCAGGAGAACCTGCAGGCCGTGCTGGAGGGAAAGAGTGCCCTGCGGCTGCATGAAGGGACGTTCGGCGCCGCCGAACCCTTCTATGCCTCCCTGTTTGAAGACCGTACGCCCCTTCCGGGCTGTTCTTTCTTTGAGACCATCGCCATCCGCGCTGCGGCGCAGGCCCTGTCGGCCGCCGGCATCGACCCTTCTTCCGACCGGGTCCGCTTCGTGCTGTCGACCATCAAGGGCAACGTGGAGCGTCTCGCCGAAGGGGATGAGACGGAGGTCCCGCTGTGCGTGCCGGCCGGCAAGATCGCTGCGTATTTCGGCAACCGCCAGCCGGCCGTCGTCGTTTCCAATGCCTGCATTTCGGGTCTTGCGGCCTTGCTGCAGGGGCGCCGGATGCTGCTTTCGGGCATCTGCGACCATGTCGTGGTCATCGGCGCCGAATGCCAGTCCCGCTTCATCGTCAGCGGTTTCCAGTCGCTCAAGGCCCTCTCGCCGCAGGCCTGCAAACCCTTCGATGCACAGCGCGAGGGACTGAATCTCGGGGAGGCGGCCGCCGCTGTCGTCCTCGGCCTGGACGCGCCGGGCTGGGAACTGGCCGACGGGGCCGTCCGCAACGATGCCAACCATATTTCCGGGCCGTCCCGGACCGGGGAGGGAAGTTACCAGGCCCTGAACTATGTCCTGGCTTCCGTCCGGCGGGAGGAGCTGGCCTTCGTCAATGTCCACGGCACGGCCACGCTGTACAACGACGAGATGGAGTCGATCGCCCTGTCCCGGGCCGGCCTGTCCGACGTGCCGGTCAATGCCCTGAAGGGCACCTTCGGCCACACGATGGGTGCGGCGGGCGTGCTGGAAACCATCCTGTCCATGCATGCCGCCGATGCCGGCCTGGTGCTGCCGACCCGCGGTTTTTCGACCCTGGGCGTTTCCTGCCCGGTGCAGGTCAGCGCGGAAGTACGCAGGACGACCGGCCGTGCTTTCATCAAGCTGCTGTCGGGGTTCGGCGGGGTCAACGGCGCCCTTCTCCTGCGCCATGAAGAAGGAGGTGCCCGATGAAGATTACACGGTTTGCCTATATTCCCGCCGGGACGGACCTGACCGCCCTGTACCGGGAGCGGGTGGGGGACTACCCGAAGTTTTTCAAGATGGACCTCTCCTCCAAGCTGGGATTCCTGCTGACGGAAATGCTCGTCGGCGGCGATCCGGACCGCTTCGAGCCCCGGGACGACCGGGCTGTGTTGATGATGAGTCGCTGGGGCTGCCTGAGCAATGACCGCCGGTATGAGCAGACGGTCCTGGAGTTCCCCAGTCCGGCCCTGTTCGTCTACACGTTGCCGAATGTGGTGACCGGAGAGATCGCCATCCGGAACAAATACCGGGGAGAGACGTCGGCCTATGTGCTGGACGGTCCGGATTTCCGGGAAATCACGGCCCTGGTCCGCCAGGCGTTTTCCGACCGGGCGACCCGTTCGGCCATCTGCGGCTGGCTGGATGCCCGCAGTGAAGACGATTTCGCCGGGTATGCCGTTTTGGTAGAAGCTGATGAAAATGAAGATAAATTAATGATTATGAAAGATTTGATTGAAGAGATCAAAACCAAGGTGATCGCAGCGCTCAACCTGGAGGGCATGCAGCCGGAAGACATTGCGGACGATGCCCCGCTGTTCGGTGACGAAGGCCTCGGCCTGGATTCGATCGACGTGCTCGAGCTGATCGTCCTGCTGGAGAAGGAATATGGCATCCGCCTGTCCAATCCGGCCGAAGGCAAGAAGGTCTTCGGCAGCATGGCCATGATTGCCGGCTACGTCGCCGAGAATCGGAAAAAGTGATCCCTCCGGTCTACATAACCGGCACCGGCGTGGTCTGTTCGGCCGGGTGCGGGCGGCAGGCGCTCTGGACCTCCCTGACCCAGGGAGTCCGGGGCATCGGACCCGTCCGCTTCCTTCAGACGGACCTGACCGGTTTCCCCGTCGGGGAGGTGCCCCTGTCCGACGGTCAGCTGCGGCAGGAAGCCGGGGCGGCGGACGGGCTGTCCCGTACGTCCCTGATGGGCATCCTGGCCGTGCGCGAGGCTCTGGCCCAGGCCGGTTTGGCAGACCTGAAAGACCTTCCGCTGGTCTCCGGTACGACGGTGGGCGGAATGGACCTGACCGAAAAGACCTTCCCGGCCTATTCCGTCAGCCACGACTGCGGGGCGTCAACGGAGGCCATCGCGGCCCATTTCGGCGGGACCCGCTCCACGACCGTTTCCACGGCCTGCTCCTCGGCGGCCAATGCCTTGATCCTGGGCGCCAACCTGATCCGCAGCGGACGGGCTGACATCGTCGTCGCCGGCGGCAGCGAATGCCTGACCTCGTTCCACCTGCACGGATTCCATTCCCTGATGATCCTCGACCCGCAGCCCTGCCGACCCTTCGACATCCGCCGGGCCGGCTTGAACCTGGGCGAAGGCGCGGCCTTCCTGGTCCTAGAATCGAAGGCCTCCGTCCGGAAACGCGGGGCGAACCCCCTGGCCCTGCTTTCCGGTTTCGGGAACGCCTGCGACGCCTTCCACCAGACCGCTTCTTCGGACAACGGGGAAGGAGCCTTCCTGGCTATGTCCAAAGCGCTGGAAATGGCCTCGTTGCGGCCGCAGGACATCAGCTATGTCAATGCCCACGGGACCGGGACGCCGAACAATGACGCTTCTGAAAGTGCCGCCTTGCGGCGCGTTTTCGGGAGCCGGATCCCGCCTGTTTCCTCGACAAAGGCCTATACGGGCCATACGACCAGTGCCTCGGGCAGCATCGAAGCGGTGGTCAGCGTGCTCTGCCTGCAGCACCAGGCCCTGCCCCCGCAACCCGGTCCGCTGGAGCCGGACCCGGCCTGTGTCCTCCCGTTGACGGAACCCCTCGCGGGTCCGGTCGACCATGTACTTTGCAATTCCTTCGGGTTCGGCGGCAACGACACGAGCCTGCTTTTCTCCCGTTGCCGATGAACCGCCGTGTCTATATCCGTTCCCTGTGCTACCTGGGCGCTGAAGACCCCGATTTCCGGGAGCTGTTCAGCGTGCTGGAAGCCCGTCGGATGAGCCGCCTGCTCAAGCGGGCGGTCTGGACCTCGGCCCAGGCCCTGAAGGCCGGCGGCACCGACTGCCCGGACGCCATCATCACGGCGACCGATTTCGGCTGCATCGAACAGTCCGAAGCCTTCCTGCGGGCCCTGAAGGGCATGGACGGAGCCGTTTTCCGCCCGACGCATTTCATGCAGTCCACGCACAATACGATCGGTTCGCTGATTGCCATCCGGCTGGGCTGCCATGGCTACAACGTGACCTATTCGCACCGGGGAGAGTCCTTCGCCTCGGCCCTGCTGGATGCCTGGATGCAGTTGACCCTGGGCGATATCGATACCGCGCTGGTCGGCTGGTTCGACGAGACGACCCCGCTGTTCTCCCAGCTCGTGCCCCAGGCACGGGACCGCGCGTTTTCCCTGCTGCTGACGACCGATCCGCAGGATGCCCTCGCCGAGCTGTCCTCGCCGGATCCCGCCGCCTTGCAACCCTTTTTGGCAGCTTATGCCCCTGAACTGACAATTGACTGACTATGTGGAAATTAATCCCCATCGCTCTGGCCCAGAGCCTGTTTCTCTGCGGCGGCCAGGTCCTGCTGAAACTCGGACTGGCCGTCTCCGGACCTTTCAGCTGGACCTGGAAGTTCTTCCGGGCACAGCTGACGAACTGGTGGTACCTGGGCTGCGGCCTGTCCTTCGGGGTTGCCACGGTGCTCTGGCTGTATATCCTGAAGCACTATCCTTTCAGCATCGCATATCCGCTTTCCTGCATGAGCTATGTCTTCGGAATGCTGGCCGCGATCTTCATCTTCCACGAGTCCGTGGGCTGGGTCCAGTGGTTGGGCGTGTTTCTTGTAATGACAGGGGTTATACTGATCGCCCGATGAAAAAAGCCCTTCTCTTTTTACTGGTCCTCCTGTCCAGCCTTGCCCTGTCCGCCCAGGATGCCATCCTGGAACGGGTCCGGCAGGCCAACTCCTTTGATACGATGACGGCCACCTTCGTCCAGGTCCGGCATTCCTCCCTGTTGACGCAAGACCTTGTCTCCGAAGGCTTTGTCGCGATGAAATCCCCCGGAAAGATCCGCTGGGAAGTCCGTAAGCCGACGGCACGGGTATTCATCCTTGACGGGGAAGCCTCCGCGGGCGGCCGGCGTTTCCGCCTGCCGTCGGAGAAGGATTTTTCCATCCGCAGCCTGGAGGGAGAGGACTACGTGCTGACGCTCGAGCCGCTCCGCCGCGACCTGCGCCAGTTGTTCCGGCAGATCATCGTCCATGCCGACAAGCGTACGGCCCGGGTGCAGAGCGTGCTGCTGATGGCTCCTGACGGAGACTGGACGCGCTTGGAATTCAAGGATATCCGCAGCGGGGAACCGCTGGATGAAAAACTGTTTGTCAAGGAATGAAGCTGGAAGGAGAGATCTATCGGGTCGTTTCCCGGACGGAGCGGCAGGCCTGTGTCGATTTCCTCCCGCAGAGCCGGATCTATGCCGCCCATTTCCCCGGCCACCCCATTACTCCGGGCGCCGTACTGGTCCGAATGGCCGCCGAGCTCCTGGGCGCCGGGATCACCGGCGCGAAGGATATCCGTTTCCTGTCTCCCGTTCCGCCGGAGGCCCGCGGTGTCCTCTTCTCCTTCGAACCGGACGGTGAGGGGGAGTGCACCGTGGTCATCACCGGCGGCGATACGGTTCATGCAAAAATGCGCCTGTGTGTCTGAAAAATGGTTCCGATGTCCGATACCTGTGTACTGATTCCGACGTTCAACAACGCCGGGACCATCGCCGGTGTCGTCCGCCGGGCCCTGGACCGGGGACTTCCCGTCATCGTGGTGGATGACGGCAGTACCGACGGTACTTCCGCGGCCCTGGCCGGCCTGGACGTGACGGTCCTGCGGCAGGACCCGAACCGGGGAAAGGGCATCGCCCTGCGGACCGGACTGCGGGCCGCGCGGGAGCGGGGCTTCCGCTATGCCGTGACCCTGGATGCCGACGGGCAGCATTTCCCCGAGGACATCCCGGCCTTGCTGGCGGCCGGAGGGGAACGGACGCTGGTCGTGGGCAGCCGTAACCTGGCGGCGGATGGCATGCCGTCCGGCAATACCTTCGCCAACCGGTTCTCCAATTTCTGGTTCGCCCTCCAGACCCTGCACCGCCTGCCGGACACGCAGACGGGATTCCGCCTCTATCCGCTGGCGTCCCTTCCGCCGCTCTGGCTGATGACAGCCCGTTATGAGGCGGAGCTGACCCTGCTGGTTTTCTCTGCCTGGCGCGGCCTCCGTCTGGTCCCCGTACCGGTGCGCGTGGCGTATCCCGAAGACCGGGTGAGCCATTTCCGCCCGTTGCTGGACTTCTCCCGGATCAGTTTGCTCAACACCGGACTCTGCCTGCTGGCCCTGGTCTATGGCTATCCCTCCATGCTGCTTCGTAAATTATTCAAAAACAGATGATTCAGAAATTGACGATCCCGGGTGCCGCCGGAAAGATCAGCGCCTTGCTCCAGCGTCCGGAGGGCTCCGCGTCCTGCCCGCTGGTGATCCTGATGCATGGCTTCATGGCCAACAAGACCCTCGAGCCTTTGAAATCCCTGGCCGACCGGCTGGAAGAAGAAGGCATCGCCTCGCTGCGTTTCGATTTCGACGGACACGGGAAGTCGGACGGTCGTTTCGTCGACATGACGGTCCTGGCCGAACTGGAGGATGCCCGGCGGGTATTCGCCTTCGCCCGTGGCCTGGACTTCGTGACGGGAATCGCCCTGGCCGGCCACTCCCAGGGCGGCGTCGTGGCCGGGATGCTGGCCGGGGAACTGAAAGACCAGGTCCGCGCCCTGGTGCAGCTGGCTCCGGCCGCCGTCCTTCGGGACGATGCGCTGAACGGGGTCCTGATGGGACGCAAGTATGATCCCGCCAACCCGCCCCAGCGGCTCTTCGTGCTCTTCCATTACGTGGGCCAGGCATATATCCGGGTGGCGCAGACCCTGCCCATCTACGAGGTTTCCGCCGGCTACCGGGGACCGGTCTGCCTGATCCATGGGAAAAATGACCGGATCGTCCCTTTCCGGTACAGCGAAAAATACCGGGAGACTTATGCGGACAGCGAGCTGCATCTGCTTGAAGGCGAAAACCATTTCCTGTCTAAAAAGCGCCCGGAGGTCATCCTGACAGCGGTTTCGTTCCTGAAAGGGCACCTTCTCTGACGCCCCTGTCCATTTGTCCGAATGTGATTTTTTTCCTATCTTGCATTTCTTTTAGAATGCAAGATATTTTCATTTCGGAGCGTCGATGAAAAAGTGGATACTGCAGCTGTATGACTACCTGGCGTCGCACAAAGGGACGGCGGTCCTTCTGCTGTTGGCGGTCGGGTTCCTGTGTGCGGTTTCCGCGCTCCGCATGGAATATGACGAGGACATTTCGGCCTTCCTGCCCCAGGGGCCCCAGAGCCGGCGCTACTCGGAAGTCTATGCCCGGCTGGGCAGCCAGGACCGGATGGCGGTTTTCTTCGAAGGCGGCGACCTGGACGCCCGGCTGGATGCCATGGCCGCGTTTGAGGAAATCTGGGCCGAAACCGACACGGCCGGCCTGGTCCCGGACCTCGAAGCCCGGACGGAGAGCGCTGCCATTACGGATGTACTGGCCTTCCTGTCAGGGAACTGGCCGTATTTCCTCACCGCCGGTGATTATGCGCGGGCGGATTCCCTGCTGGCGCTGCCCGGCTATGTCCCGCAGCGGATCGAAGCGGACCGGGAAGCCTTGTATTCCCCGGTATCCTCGCTCTCTTCCGCCTACTTCCGGTCGGACCCGCTGGGCCTGTTCTCTCCGGTCCTGGGGCGCCTCGAAGCCCTCAATCCCACCGGCGGCAACCGCCTGGAGGACGGTTACCTGATGACCCCCGACGGCCAGGCCGGCGTGGTTTTCTTCACGTCGCCTTTCGGCGGCAGCGAAACCGACCGGAACGGGGAACTGGTGAGCTTGCTGGATACGGTGAAGGCCAGGGTCATGGAGTCCTGCCCCGGAATCACGGTCACCTCGACCGGCGGACCGGAGGTCGCCGTGGAGAATGCCCGCCGGATCAAGAAAGACAGTGCCATGGCCCTGCTGCTGGCCGCCGTGCTGATCTGTGTCGTGCTGTGGCTGTCCTACCGCCGCTGGTCGGACGTGGTGTGGATCCTGCTTTCCATTGTCGCCGGGGCGCTGTTCGCCCTGGGTATCATCGCCCTGTTTCGCTCCAGCCTGTCCATCATCATCCTGGGCATCGGTTCGATGATCATCGGCATCGCCGTGAATTATCCCCTGCACTATATCGACCACCTGAAATACCAGCCCGACAAACGGAAAGCCCTGGCCGAACAGGTCAATCCGCTGCTGATCGGCAACATCACCACCGTCGGTGCCTTCCTGTCCCTGCTCCTGCTCAAGGCCCAGGCCCTGCGGGATTTCGGGTTCATCGGGGCCATGATGCTGGTCGGGACGATCCTCTTCGTGCTGGTTTTCCTCCCGGTCTTCGCACCGGCGAAAAACGCGCCGCGCAGGACCCTGAAACTGGACCTGGACCGCCATGTCCGGCTTTCCGGGAAGGGACGCACCCTCTGTTTCCTTGCCTTCCTCTGCCTGACCGTCGTCTTCTGGGTGCTCGGCACCCGGATCTCCTTCGACGGGGACATGCACCATATCAACTACATGACACCGGCCCAGAGCCGGGGCTTCGACCTGCTGCAATCCCTTTCGGGTGAGGATGACGGCCTGCAGACACTGTACCTCGTCGCGGAAGGCCCGGATGCGGACCAGGCCCTGCAACGGGCGGAAGCCCTGCCTTCCGGCACTTCCTCCATCCTTCCGTTCCTGCCTTCCGCGCAGACGCAGGCGGACCGGATCGCAGCCTGGGCTTCCTTCCGGGAACGCCATCCGGAGCTGGGTGCCGCCGTCGCGGCCGCGGCCGCCCGGGCTGGTTTCGCCCCGCAGGCCTTCCAACCCTTCCAGGACTTGCTGGACCGGGAGTGGACGGTCCGTCCGGCTTCCTATTTCGCCCCGCTGACCCAGACCGTCGGCCAGGCCCATTTCCTGCCCGGAGAGGACAAGGTGCAGATTGTCAATTACCTGAAAGTGCCTTCCGATGAGGCCGCCGCCACCTGCGAAAAGTTGCGGGAAGACCTGCCGGAGGGAACCTTCTGTTTCCATTCCGACGATGTCTCCGGAGCCCTGGTCGGCCTGCTGTCGGAGGATTTCGACAAGGTCGGCCTGATCTGCAGCCTGATCGTGTTCTTCTTCCTCTGGCTCTCTTTCGGGAGCCTGGAACTCAGCCTGATGTCCTTCCTGCCGCTGGCCGTGGGCTGGATCTGGATCCTGGGTACGATGCACCTGTTCGGCCTGCAGTTCAACATCGTCAACATCATCCTGGCCACTTTCATCTTCGGCCAGGGAGACGACTATACGATTTTCATGACCGAAGGCCTGATGTATGAGCATGCAACCGGCAAGCCGATCCTCCGCTCCTACAAGAATGCCGTGGTCCTGTCCGCGCTGATCATGTTCATCGGGATCGGCGCCCTGGTGACGGCCCGCCATCCCGCCATGCGTTCGCTGGGACAGGTGACGGTGATCGGCATGTTCACGGTCGTGCTGATGGCCTATTACCTGCCGCCGCTGGTGTTCCGCTGGCTGACCACGCACAAGGGCAAGGCCCGCAAGACCCCCCTGACCCTCCGCCAGATGGCCTCGACGGCCTACATCAGCGTCGTATTCTTCGTGGCCATGCTGGTCCTGAGCATCTGGGCTTTCTGCTACTTCCTGATCGGGAAGGATTCCGAAAAGAAACGGCTCCGGTATCACCGGGTCATCATGCGGGTCGCCCGCCGGGCGATCCGGACCATCCCCGGAGCTCCGTATACCCTGGACAATGCGGTCGGGGAGGAGTTCTCCAAACCGGCTTTGTATGTCTGCAACCACCAGTCCCACTTCGACGTCCTGGCCCTCCTGGCCCTCCAGCCCAAGCTGGTGTTCATGACCAACGACTGGGTCTGGAATTTCCCCCTGTACGGCTACCTGATCCGCAAGGCGGAGTTCTATCCGGCCTCGAACGGGATCATCAAGAACCTCGACCACATGAAAGGCCTGGTCGCGCGCGGCTATTCCGTGGCCATCTTCCCGGAAGGGACGCGCAGCGAAGACTGCCACATCCAGCGGTTCCACCGCGGGGCTTTCCTCGCGGCCCGGGAGCTGGGCCTGGAGGTCCTGCCGCTGCTGATCCATGGATTCGGCCACGCCCTCCCCAAGCACCATTTCTGCATGCACCAGGCCGCCCTTTCCATGAAAGTGTACCCGCGCCTGAACGTCCCGGACGGGGACATGGCTGCCTTTACCCGCAGCATGCGGGCCTTCTATACGCGGGAATATGCCGCCGTCAGCCGTGCGCTGGAAACGCCGGCGTACCTGGCGCCGCGGGTGCGGGACAATTATGTCTACAAGGGACATGACGCCCTGCAGGAATGCCGGCGGACCCTTCGTCCGCAGGTGTATGAAGAGATCACTGCCCGGCCGGCCGGGACCGCCGTGCTGCCGGATGCGGGCTGCGGGGTGTATGCCCTGCTGCTGGCCCTGAGCCGGCCGGATATCGACGTGACCGCCTATGTCGCAGAGGAAGATGCCTTCCTGACGGCGGTCCGCTGCCCGGATGTGCCGGAAAACCTGACCTATGTCCATGGCACCGCACCGGTTGCGGAGGAGGCTGCCGTATGAGGCTGCTGCTGGTTCTCCTGCTGACCCTGCTCGCCGGGAACGGCTCCGCTCCGATCCGGGAGGGGACCGCCCATGCGGCCCGGAAGGTCGTGATGGACCGTTACCTGCCCGATGGGGATCCGGTCGCTTCGGTGGTCGTCTGCCCGGGAGGCAGCTACCACTGGCTGGACCTGGATGCGGAAGGGGCGAAGGTCGGTCAGTGGCTGGCGGACAATGGCATCGCCGCCTATGTCCTGCATTACCGTACGGCCGGTGTGCCGAGTTTCATCACGCACTACCGCCTCCTGCTGCGGGGCCGGCGGCATCCGGACATGATCTGCGACCTCCAGCGGGCCATCCGCCTGGTCCGGGAGGAACAGGCGGGACCGGTCGGGGTCATGGGCTTTTCCGCGGGCGGCCACCTGGCCCTGAGTGCCGGCGAATTCGCCGGAACGGACTTCAACCGGGACGGATCGCAGGACGGGGTGTCGCTGCGCCCGGATTTCATCGCGGCGATTTATCCGGTCGTGACCCTGACGGATGAGCGCTATGTCCACAAGCGTTCCCGCAAGGGACTGCTGGGCGAGACGAGCCGCGCTCCGATGCGGGATTCCCTGTCGCTGGAGCGGCACGTTCCGGCGGACATGCCCCCGGTGTTCCTGCTGAACTGCACGGACGATCCCATCGTGGACTGGCACAACTCCGTCCTGATGGATTCCGCCCTGACGGCGGCCGGCGTGCCCCACCGGTATGTCCGTTACCAGCGGGGCGGCCACGGTTTCGGTGCCGATCCGGCCAAGATGGGTCCGGAAACGACCGCGTGGCAAAAGGTTTTTTTGGAATGGTTCCAACAATGGAAGAATGACTATGACCATGATTGAGCAAGATATTGAATTCCGCAGTCCGGAAGAGATCAAGGCCTTCCAGGAAGGCCTGCTGGCCGATGCCCTGCGTTATTTGGCAGAGCACTCCGCCTATTACCGCCGGATGTTCGACCGGTACCATATCGACATCGCCTCGATCCGTACGATCGAGGACCTGCAGAAGATTCCCTTTACCGAGAAGAAGGACCTGCAGCTGTTCAACGAAGAGTTCCTGTGCTGCCCGAAATCCGCCATCGTGGATTACGTGACCACCTCCGGCACCCTGGGCGATCCGGTGACCTTCGGCTGTACCGAGAAAGACCTGCAGCGCCTGGCTTACAACGAAAAGAAATCGTTTGCCTGTGCCGGGGTCAAGCCGGGTGACATCGTCCAGCTGATGACGACCCTGGACAAGCGCTTCATGGCGGGCCTGGCCTATTTCCTGGGCCTGCGTGAACTGGGTGCCAGCGTGATCCGGGTGGGAAACGGCATCCCGGAACTCCAGTGGGACACCATCCAGCGGCTGAAACCGGATACGATCATGTGCTTTCCTTCCTTTATCCTGCGGCTGATCCAATACGCCGAGGAACATGGGATCGATTATCAGAATTCCAGCGTCCGCCGGATCATCGGCATCGGCGAGGGCCTGCGGGACCAGGATTTCAACCTGAACCTGCTGGGCCGCCGGATCAAGGAGAAATGGGATGTCGAGCTCTTCGCAACCTATTCTTCCACCGAAATGGGTGCGACGTTCTCCGAATGTCCGCATGGATGCGGAGGACATGTCCACCCTGAACTGATCATCGTCGAGATCATCGGCGATGACGACATGCCGGTCCCGGACGGCGAAGTCGGCGAAGTGGTGGTCACGACCCTCGGCGTCGAGGGGATGCCGCTGCTCCGTTTCCGGACCGGGGACATGGCGGCGAAAGTGACGGGACAGTGCGCCTGCGGCCGCTGGTCCTACCGGCTGACCCCGCTGGTGGGCCGCAAGAACAACATGATCAAGCTCAAGGGAACGACCCTGTATCCGCCGGCTGTCAACGACGTGCTGGACAATACGGACTATGTGGAGAATTACGTGGTGATCGTGCAGGACAGCGATGCCGGCACGGATGACGTGCTGATCCAGCTCGGCCTGAAATACCAGCCCGCCTTCGATGTCATCAAGGACCTCAAGGACAAGTTCCGTTCCCGGATCCGCGTGGCCCCGCGCATCGAGATCCTGCCGGTGGCCGAGGTGGCGGCGGTCAATTTCCCCGCCAAGTCCCGTAAACCTGTGAAATTCATTGACAAGCGTGCCCATCATGTTTGACGATATCCGTCCGTATACCGATGCTGAGATCCCCGCTGCGATGCAGCGGCTGGCCGGTCACCCCTTGTTCCCGAAGGTGTGCGGCTGGCTGTTCCCGGACCGCCCTGCGGAGCAGGTGGCGGCGGCCGTGCGCAGCTGCCGGACGGCGGAGGAATTCCAGCTCCGTTTCATGCTGCCCGTGGTGGAGGCCATCGTGGAGAAGACTACGGACGGCGTGACCTGCACCGGATTGGAGAAACTGGATCCCGGGATGCGGTACCTGTTCGTCTCCAACCACCGCGATATCGCGCTGGACGCCGCCATCTTCCAGGTCCTGCTGACCCGTGGCGGCCACCGGACCTCGGAGATCTCCTTCGGGGCGAACCTGATGGCGGGGGATTTCGTCATCGATTTCGGCAAGTCCAACAAGATGTACCGGGTCGAGCGGCCGGATACGGTGGCCTCGCCCCGGGCCTTCCTGGATGCGTCCCGCCGCCTGTCCGCCTATATCCGGGATACCGTGACCCGCAAGGGGGAATCCGTCTGGATCGCCCAGCGGAACGGCCGGACCAAGGACGGGCGTGACTTTACCGACCAGGGGATCATCAAGATGTTCGGGATGAGCGGGGAAGGCGACCAGGCATCCAACCTGGCCGACCTGCATATCGTGCCGCTCTCCGTCTCCTACGAGTGGGAACCCTGCGAGCTCGGAAAGGCGGTCGAGCGTTACTGCCTCCGCCACCAGGGCGCTTATGTCAAACAGCCCGGGGAAGACCTGGCCAGCATCCTGGACGGCGTGATGCGGCCCAAGGGACGCGTCGCCTTCCATGTCGGCGCCCCGGTGACGGCGGAAGACCTGGCTCCTTTCGCCGGCCTCCCGCACAACCCGTTCAACAAGCGGGTGTGCGATCTGCTGGACAGCCGGATCCGTCCGGCGTACCGACTCTATCCCAACAACTACGTCGCCGCCGACCTGCTGTCCGGACGGCCGGACCATGCCGACCGGTATACGGCGGCGGACGTGCAGCGCTTCCAGGACCACCTTGACGCGGTCCTGGCCGACCTGCCGGAGCGGCTGCGCGCCGTGCCCGGTGCTGCGGAGGAGATCCGCCGGCTACTGACGGACACCTATGCCGCCCCGATACTAGAAACTGCTTAACCTTTTATACCATGACTGCAGATCGCAGAGTCGTCATCACCGGCATGGGCATCTGGTCCTGCCTCGGCACCACGCTGGACGCGGTGCGCGATTCCCTGTATGCGGGCAGGTCCGGTATCGTGCTGGATCCGCTTCGCAAGGAAATGGGCTTCCGGTCCGGCCTGACCGCCGCCTTGCCGCAACCCAACCTGAAAGCTGAACTGCCCCGTTCCCAGCGGGTCTATATGCCGGAACCGGCGCAGTATGCCTATTGCGCGATCCGGGATGCCCTGGCCCAGGCGGGGATCGACCGGGACTTCATCGACCGCCACGAAGTCGGCCTGCTGTATGGCAATGACAGCACGGCGGATGCGGTCTACAAGTCGGTCGCCAAGATCATTGAAAAGAAAGATACGATGCTCTGCGGCTCCGGGGCCATCTTCCAGTCGATGAATTCGACCGTGACGATGAACCTGGGGGTGATCTTCCACCTGCGCGGCATCAACCTGACCGTTTCCGGGGCCTGTGCCAGCGGTTCCCATGCCATCGGGCTGGGCGCCTTGCTGATCCAGAACGGCCTGCAGGACATCGTGGTCTGCGGCGGCGCGCAGGAAGTCAATCCGGCGGCGACCGGTTCCTTTGACGGGATCTCGGCCTTTTCCGTGCGGGAGGATGCTCCGGAGCGGGCCAGCCGTCCGTTCGACCGGGACCGGGACGGACTCGTCCCCGGCGGCGGTGCGGCGACCCTCGTGCTGGAGAGCTATGAGAGCGCCCGCCGGCGCGGGGCGACCATCCTGGCGGAAGTCCTGGGCTACGGCTTCTCGTCCAACGGGGAGCACATCTCCTCGCCCAACGTAGACGGTCCGGCCCGTTCGCTGGAGATGGCAATCCGCCGGTCCGGCGTGGATATCCGGGAGATCGGCTACATCAACGCCCATGCGACCTCGACCCTGGTCGGGGACGCCAACGAAGCCAAGGCCATATACCGGGTCTTCGGCGACCAGCGGACCGAGGTGACCAGCACCAAGAGCCAGACCGGCCACGAAATGTGGATGGCCGGGGCGAGCGAGGTGATCTATTCTATCCTGATGATGAAGAATGGCTTCATCGGCGGAAACATCAATTTCGAACATCCGGATGAGGATTCCGCCAAGTTGCTGATTCCTTCGCAAACGATTGAAAAACATTTCGATACATTCCTTTCCAATTCCTTCGGTTTCGGAGGGACCAATTCGACGCTCGTGATCCGGAATGCCTGACGTACTCGTCATAGGGGCGGGCCTCGGCGGCCTGGAATGCGGCCATATCCTGGCACGCAACGGCTTCCGTGTGACGGTCCTTGAAAGACAGGCGAGACCCGGCGGAGCCCTGCAAGGCTTCCGGCGGGGGCGGTATTCCTTCGATACCGGCCTACACTATGTCGGCGGTCTGGGGCCGGGAGAATCCCTGGAGTGGCTGATGCGCTACCATGGCCTGCTGGACCTTCCCTGGCGCCGGCTGGACTGCAGCGAAGAGGTCATCGTGGACGGACGGAGTTGGACGGTTCCTTCCGGGTACGGGAATTTCGTTCCCGGCATGGCCCGGCAGTTTCCGGGACAGGAGAAAGCCCTGTCGGCCTACCTGGCTGCCCTGCAGGAGGTTGCTTCCGGCATCCGGGACCTTCGTGCCGACCACGGGCCGTTGCTGCGTCGTTCGGCGGCTGCTTTCCTGGAGGAGACGATTCCGGACCCGCTGCTCCGGAAGGTGCTGGGCGGCCGGACCCTGCGGATGGACATGGACCTGGAGACCCTCCCGTTCTATGTCTATGCGCAGATCAGCGCCTCCTTCCTGCAGAGCGCCTGGCGGCTGGAAGGGGAGAGCATGCAGATACCGGAGCGGCTGTGTGAACGGATCCAGGCCCTGGGCGGCCGCATCCTGACCGGGAAAGAAGCGGTCCGGATTGACTCCGGCCGGGTTACGACGCAGGATGGCGAGATTTTTGAAGCGGATCATATTATATCCGACCTCCCCCCGTCTGTGACGGCGGCCCTGGTCCCAGCGATTCGCCCGGTTTATGCACGGCGGCTGGCCCGGCTGCCGGAAACCTACGGGGTTTTTTCGGTCCATATCGCCTTGAAACCCGGTATGTTGCCTTATGTAGGGCACAGCATCTCCTTTGAGGATGGCATGCTGCTGCACATGCGTGTCCCTTCGGACGGATGGGCGGAAACCGTGGAACTGCTGCTGCCGGTACGGCAGTGGCCTTCCCGCCGGGGAGCGGAATATACGGCCTGGAAAAAGACGCTGGCGGACCGGTGCATCCTTCGCGCGGCGCAGCGGCTGCCGGCGCTGCCGGATGCCATCGAGGCGGTGTATACCAGTTCTCCGCTGACCTGGCAGTCCTATACGGGGTCGGCGTCGGCCTTCGGGATCCGGAAGGATTTCCGCTGCCCGGAGCAGACTTTCCTCAGCCCGCGGACCCCGGTCCCGGGACTGTACCTGACCGGACAGAATTTGAACCTGCACGGTGTCCTGGGGGTCAGCATGACGGCCCTGCACACCTGCGCCCAGATCCTGGGTTTTGACAAGATAGAAGAAGAATTCGGCTTATGAGATATGCATTGGTTACCGGCGGCAGCCGTGGCATCGGACGGGCGATCAGCCTGAAACTGGGGGAGATGGGCTACCATGTCCTGGTCAATTATGTGTCCAATGAAGCGGCCGCCCTTCAGACGCTGTCGCTGTTGGAAGCGGCCGGCGGCAGCGGGGAACTGCTGCGCTTCGATGTCGGGGATAAGGAGGCGGTCGCGTTAGCCATCGGCGGCTGGCAGCAGGCCCATCCCGACGCGTATATCGAAGTACTGGTCAATAATGCCGGCATCCGGCGGGACAACCTGATGATCTGGCTGGAAGAGGCGGAGTGGGATACGGTCCTGCGGACCAACCTGGACAGCTTCTACCATGTGACCCGCGCGGTCCTGCAGCCGATGGTGCTGAAGAAATACGGCCGCATCGTCAATGTCGCCTCCCTTTCCGGCCTGAAGGGGCTTCCCGGACAGGTCAATTACTCGGCGGCCAAGGGCGGCCTGATCGCCGCGACCAAGGCCCTGGCCCAGGAGGTGGCGCGCAAGAACATCACGGTCAATGCCGTGGCGCCGGGCTTCATCACCTCCGACATGTCGGACGGCCTGGATGAAAAGGCCCTGAGCAAAGACATCCCGGCAGCCCGTTTCGGACGTCCGGAAGAAGTGGCGGCCGTGGTCGGTTTCCTGGCCTCCAAAGGAGCCTCGTATGTGACGGGCGAATGTATATCCATCAACGGTGGTTTGTATTGCTGATAAGGGAATCCTGCGGTCCTTCCTGGTGACCGTACTGGCCTTGGCCTGTTGCCTCGTTTCGTGGGCGCAGACGACCAAGGTTCGGGGCACCGTGACCGATGCCTCGACGGGAGAGCCCGTCCCCTTTGTCGGGGTGTATTTCGACGGGACGACCATCGGCATCTCCACCGACATGGACGGCCGGTATTCCATCGAGACGCGGGATCCGTCGGCGACCGTCCTGACGGCCCATCTGCTGGGGTACCTCCCGCAGTCGGTACCGGTCCAGGCCGGGGCTTTCACCCAGGTGGATTTCCGCCTGGAACCGGACCGGGAAAGCCTGAACGCCGCCGTCGTCAAGCCGGACAACCGACGGCTCAAGCGGTTCCTTGACGAACTGGATGCCCATCGGAAAGTCCATGACCCCGACCGGTATGAGCGCTGGTCCTCCCGGCTCTACTCCAAGATCGAGCTGGATGCCACCCATGCGGAGGAACTGGTTACCAAGACGTTCCTGAAGAAAACCTTCGAACCGGTCCTGGACTATCGGGATACCTCCTCGGTGACGGGTGACTCCTATATCCCGATCATGATTTCGGAGACGGTCTCCCAGCGGCACCACAGCCTGGAGCCCTCCGTCGACCGGGAGGTGATCGTCGCCAACCGGATCTCCGGTATCGAGCCGGACAATTTCCTGTCGCAGTATACCGGAGACTACCTGCTGAAATCCAATTTCTACAAGAATACGGTGCCGCTGTTCAGCGTCGACGTACCCTCGCCGGTCGCGGCCTACGGCCATGCGTTCTATAATTACTACCTGGTAGACAGCATGCTGGTCGACGGGCGGAAGACCTATTGCCTGCGGTTCCATCCGAAGAAACTGATTTCTTCGCCGACCTTCGACGGGCAGATGGACATCGATGCGGAGGATTATGCGATCCGTTCGGTGCGCGTCCAGCTTTCCAAGGCGTCAAACATCAACTGGATCCGGCACGTCAACATCGACCAGGAGCACCGGCGTCTCCCGTCGGGGAAATGGTTCCCGGACGACGAGCGGCTGTTCATCGATTTTTCCATCGCCGTGAAAGACAGTTCCCAGGTGCTTTCCTTCCTGGGCAACCGGAGCCTGCATTACGGGGAGCCGGATTTCAATCCGGTGTTCCCGGAAGAAGTCCTCGCGGGCGGGGATGAAGTCCTGCAGCGGCAGGGCGGAGCGGTCGACTGGGCGGCGGAACGCCCTTATCCGTTGAGCCAGCGGGAAGAGGATATCTATACGATGGTGGACCGGATCCAGGAAAGCCGCTCCTATAAGTGGCTGTACGGCATCACCCGCTCCCTGATGGTCGGATTCATCGAGATCCCGGGCTTCCCGGTCAGTTTCGGCCCCTGGGGACAATGGGTGACCCGCAATGAAACGGAGGGCCTGCACGTCGGAACGGGTTTCCGGACGACCAAGGAATTCAGCGAGAAGGTCCGTCTGTCCGGGGCGCTGGGCTACGGCTTCAAGGACCGGATCCTGAAATGGGGCGGGGGTGTGGAGTGGATGATCCGCCGGGACAAGACCCGCAAACTGACCTTTTCCGGCAAGCGGGATTATTCGCAGTTGGGCCAGGGGAGCGGCGTCATGTCCGGCAACAACATGTTCAATTCCCTGTTGGGCGGACACGGGACCGACCGGTCCAGCCTGCTCCGCAGGTGGGAACTGAGCTATGAACATGAATTCTCACCTTCATTCTCCAGCACGTTCCTGCTGCAATCCCGCCGGATCTTCGGAAACGGCCAGGTCCCCATGGTGCTGCGGGACGGGACCCCGGTAGCGAGCGTAAGCACCAACCAGTGGCATTACAATGCCCGTTTCTCCTGGGAGGAACGGATCAACCGCGGATTCTTCCACAAGACGTATATCTATTCGCGCTATCCCATCCTGTCGGTCGACCTGATCGGGGGCATCCGGGGAATCACGCCGGATGATTACGGCTTTTTCCGGGCCGAGGCGTCACTGGACTGGCGCGTTCCCGGCGGGGCCTTCGGCTTCGGCCTGCTGCATCTGGATGCCGGCCTGCTCAACGGATCGGTCCCTTACCCGCTGCTGAAACTGCATACGGGCAACCAGGGTTATTTCCTGGATAAGGGGGCATTTTCCTGCATGGATTATTTCGAATTCGCTTCCGACCGCTGGGCCGAGGTATTCTACGAACACAACCTCAATGGCTTGATCCTGGGCAAATTGCCGTTGCTGCGGGATTGGGACTGGCGGGAAGTCGTGACGTTCAAGGCCGCTTTCGGCCGCCTGTCGGACCGGAACGGGAAAGACAGCGTCATGCTTCCGATCGAAGGGCTGGCGTCCCTGGAAGGGGCTCCTTACCTGGAAGCCGGTGTCGGCCTGAGCAACATCCTGCGCATCTTCCGGGTCGACGCCAACTGGCGCCTGACACACCGTGACCGCCGGCCTTTCTGCGTCACCCTGGGACTCGACGTCCAGTTCTAGCGCTCCAGCCGCCGGAGCAGGTCGTCACCGAGGGCGGTCTTCTTCTCAATATGGTCGAGGACGGCCGTGACGAAGGGATTGCTCTCGAAATCGCCGCGGACGTGTTCGAAGTCCAGCTCCTTTTCCAGCCGGGATCCGTCGGCACCGAAGCCGGTCATGGACGCCAGGTTGAATTCTTTCTTGGCATCCTCATAGACCTGCCGGTCAAGGCCGATGACCGCTTCTTTCCACTGTCGCACGATGTCGGTAGCCTGTGCCGCGGTCATCGTGGCGGGATCGATGCCGAAGAACTCCTGGATCTTGTCATAGGCCCAGGTCCATTCCCAGGTATAGTACATCCGGTGCATGCGGGCGAATTCGGCGTTCATCTGCTGGAGCTCGGTGATGGTGCCGTCCTCGATCTTCCCGAGCAGGGCCTTGATCTCGCTCTTCGGGGCGATCAGGCCGCTGAGGTCGACCCAGTCGCCGTGGCCGATTTCGGTGGTAGGCTTGAGCATGGCTTGGATTTGCTCGTCGGAGGCTCCGGCAGGCAGGTCTTCCAACCGCTTGATCAGGGAGTTGCCCAGGAATTTCTTGATACCGGTCTCATAGAAGCCGATGCCTTTGACCAGGGCGCTGTTGGTAATCTTCGTGCTGTGGAAGGAATAGACGTCTGACAGTTCGCCGGAGGCGTATTTGAGGTTGGTCAGGGTCTTGCGGCCCTTGAACATCTTCTGGATCGTATACGGACTGAGCAGGTTGTAATTGATCTGGTCCAGGCGGTCCGGATCCTTCCGGGCATCGCGCTTGGGCCATTTCTGGGCATCGCGGATGGTGCCGACGCTGCGCAGGTTGACCCCGGGGGCCAGGTAGGTCGTATTGTTCTTCTCGATCAGGTAGGAGAAGGGGAGGCCGGACGTGTCGGAGTGGGTGACATGGCGGCCCATGACCAGCGAGAAAGCGCCCACGCGGGCCGGCCAGAGGATGTAGGAATCGGAGGCCGTCTTGGCGCCGCGCTCCAGGGTCCCCTGGTGGATCGGCCCCAGTTTGTACATGTGGTTGCTCTGGTTGGATCCGGAGCCGGCGTTCATGAAGGAATACATGCCGGCGATCAGCAGCGTGGACTTGTGGTGGGTCACGGTGAACGGGCCGGCGAAGATGGCGCAGGCCTCGCCGTTCTCGCCCTGGCAGTTGGAGAAGAAGAGCGAATCGGAGGCGGAATACCCGTGGCCGAGCTTGGTGGCCTGGCCGACGAAGCAGCGGTTGAGCATGACGCCGTCTTCCACGGAAGCGCCGCTGCAGATGATGAAGTCTTCCGCCATGACACCGCTGCCGATCAGGACGGGCGCGTCGGCATTGCTGCAGATGCTGCCGTTGCGCAGCCGGCGGACGCCTTCGAGCTTGGCGAAATCGCCGATGCGGATATCCAGCAGGGTGCCGCAGTTCCGGATGGACACGCCGTTGCCGATGGTCCCGGTTCCGGAGGCCAGGCGCGCCGCATCGCGGCGGGCGATTTCGGCGAGTTTGTCATGGAGCCCTTTCCGGTGGCGGTACAGGGCCATGATGTAGGCGGTCTGGGAACTGAGCCGGTCGGTGATGACGACTTCGCGGCCGCCGGTCTCGTTGAGGACGGACACCTCGGTGCCGGCGCCGAAAGTGGTGCGGCCTTCCACGGCCATGATGTCGATGTTGTCGATCAGGCAGTCGGAACCGATCTGGTAGTTGGCAATGTATTCGCCGACCTTGCGGATCAGGCAGTTATCCCCGATGGAGACATTGTGCAGATGGGCATGGCGCACGCCGCAGGTGCAGGGTACGCCGCCGGGCAGGCTGAACTCCTTTTCAAAGACACCGAGCCGGACATCGCCGGAGAACTTGGCGTCACAGACATTTCCGATTGACCTGTCGTCGGTCCAGTTGACTTGGACGCGGGACCAGTCGGTGCTCCGGCATCCATTTGCTTCCAGCTGCCGGATCTCTCCGGCAGTCAATGCTCTGTATGTCTTCATAGGGGGGGATTTTTTACAAGTTCGCTGGGTCCGTTACAGGATGGCTGCCGTCTGGAGGGCGTTGTACAGTTTGTCGACCGTCTGGGCGAAAGACTTGTCCGGGAAAGTCAGGTTGACGGCCCCGGAGGTCGTCTGGAGGGACATGCGGCTCACGCCTTTGGCCATGCGCTTGAGCTGTTCGGCATCGGGGTAGCAGGTGACGCGGCCGGCGCCCTGGCCTTTTTCCTGCTTGAGATGGATCGTGGCTCCCGAAGAGGTCACGATGTCCACGGCGCCGTCCAGCGGGACTTCCTTGCCCGGAACCAGCAGGTTGAGTTCGTAGGATTCATTGTTGCCGGAGGCGTAGTATACATATCCCAGGGAAACGGACAGCTGGGCATTGACGCTCACGGTCTTGGTATCGACCATGCGGTTCCCGCCCTGGTCGCTGACCGAAGCCAGCTGGCTGCCGAGTTCGGCCTTGGGTGCCGGTGCGGCCTCGAGGGCCTCGAACTGCTTGAAGACGGCCTTACCGAATTCGTCATTCTTATAGGCGACCTTGATCACGCCGTCGGAGGACCAGCGCCGCTGGACGTCGATGCTGGCTACGCCGACACAGATCTTCTGGATATCGGCCAGCTCGAAATAGTATTCCCCGTAATTCCACCAGGTCTTGGCGCCGTTTTCGGCGCGGATGCCCTGCGGGGCGATAAGGTTGGGGGCGTCGGTGTTATTCTTGGAGATGACCGTCTTCCCGGCGGTCGTACGGATGGTCAGCGGGGCGTTTTTCGGGATTTTCCAGGCGCTGGAGGATTCGAAGTCGATGTGCAGGATGTAGATGGCTGCTCCATCGGGGAAGGCCACGCGGCTGAGCTTGAGTTGCATGGGGTTGGTACCGCCGGTGCCGGTAACCCGGATCCGTTCGGTGCCGGTATAGACATATCCGTTTTTCTTGTAATTGTAGCGCAGCAGGTCCTGTGCGGAGGCGGCCACGCCGGCCAGCAGCAAGGCGGCCAATGCGGCGAGCAAGTACTTTTTCATCATATCGATCTCTATGCTTTTTCTGTGTGGAAGGCCTCCCTGACAGCCTCTGTCAGCGCGGCCGTTTCTTTCTCTCCAAAACCCTTGCCAGACCAGATGTAAAGACCGGCGGCCGCGGCAACGGCGGCGATAAAACCCAGGATGAAGAGGAGGGACGGGGACGGGACGAAGAGTTTGCCCAGGCACCAGAAGGCGGCCAGGGCCAGGAATCCGAGCAGGACGTCACACAGGTAGTCCGGTTTGCTGCCGGCCCGCATACGGAGACGGTAGCTGCCCGGGGCCGTTTCTTCCAGGTTGGCCACCAGATGACGGGTCCGCAGGGGCGCCGGGTAGTTGAGCCAGTATTCCCCGTTTCCGCCATCGCCGACCGGGTCGCTGAAACCGCCCAGGACCTCCCAGAGGCGCTTGTGGACGGCTTCGAAGGGCATTTCGGCCGTAAATGCAAGGGAACCAGTCTCTTTCAGCTTGATCGTATTGTCGAATTCCATTGTCTTTTTTTCTTCGGTCCGTTCTACAAAGATACATTTTTTTTCCTATATTTACATGTCCGGACGCCGGGATTGCGGCGGCGGACCTAAAACCCCTGAACACTATGGCACTCATGATTGTCCAGCTGCTGATCGTCCTGGCAGCACTGTATGTCGGCTCGCGATACGGCAGCCTCGCCCTCGGCGCCATCTCCGGTATCGGTCTGGCCATCCTCGTCTTCGGCTTCGGCCTCAAGCCGGGCACCCCTCCGACGGATGTCATCTACATCATCATCGCGGCCGTGACCTGCGCCGGTATCCTGCAGGCCTCCGGCGGCATGGACTGGATGATCCAGGTGGCGGAGAAGATGCTTCGCAAGCACCCGGACCACATCACCTTCCTGGCCCCGCTCTGCACCTTCTTCCTGACCGTCCTGGTCGGCACCGGCCATGTGGTCTATACCCTCATGCCGATCATCTGCGACATCGCCCTGAAGAAAGGCATCCGGCCCGAGCGTCCCTGCGGCGTCGCCTCGATCGCCTCGCAGGTCGGTATCACCTGCTCGCCGATTGCCGCGGCCGTGGTCGCCTTCATGACGATTTCCAATGCCAACGGCTACAACGTCGCCATCCCGCAGATCCTGATGGTCACCATTCCGTCCTGCCTGTGCGGCCTGATGGCGGCGGCCGCCGCCTCCTACCACCGTGGCCTGGACCTGGACAAGGATCCGGATTTCCAGAAACGGCTGGCCGATCCCGAAACGTACAAGTATATGTTCGGCGAGACCGCCACGACCCTCGACAAGACCATCTCCAAGGAAGCGAAGGGCAGCGTCTACGTGTTCCTGACCGCCCTGGCCGTGATCGTCGCCTTCGCCTGCGTGCAGTTCTTCGTGGATGCGGATACGCTGGCGACCATTTCCCGGATCCCGAAGATGAACACCATCATCCAGATCATCATGATCAGTGCCGCCGCCGTCATGATCGTGGCCTTCAAGGCCAAGCCGAAGAAAGCCGTCGCCGGTGCCGTCTGGCAGTCCGGCATGGTGGCCGTCGTGGCCATCTACGGCATCGCCTGGCTGGCGGATACCTATTTCAGCAATTATACGGATGTGATGCAGGAAGGCCTGCAAGGGATTGTCGCCCAGTACCCCTGGTCCATTGCCTTTGTCTTTTTCCTGGTTTCCGTGCTGATCAATTCGCAGGGCGCCGTGGTCGTTGCCATGCTGCCGCTGGCCTATAAACTCGGCATCGCCGGGTCGGTGCTGCTGGGTGTGCTGCCGAGCGTCTACGGCTACTTCTTCATCCCGAACTATCCGTCCGATATCGCCACGGTGAATTTCGACCGCAGCGGTACGACCGTGATCGGCAAGTACCTGCTCAACCACAGTTTCATGATGCCGGGCCTGATCTGCGTGATCGTTTCGACAATCGTCGGCTACCTGATCACCAACGTTCTCTTCCCGGGTTATTTCGCTTCGTTTATCGGATAGGAATCCTTACCGCAGCATCGGCAGGACTTCCCGGATGTCGCCGTCGTTGGGGGCGGGTTCGATACCGAGCAGGTTGCAGACAAGCGGGTAGATACTGACATTGCGGAACTTGGACGCCTTGAAGCCTTTTTTGAAATCAGGGCCCACGGCGCGGAAGACCGTGTGCATGTCGCTGTTCGCCGGATCGAAACCATGGGCGCCGCGGCCGGTGCGGATGCGGTTGCTGATCTGCCAGCCCAGGTCCGGGTCGATGACGATGTCCCCGATCCGCGGGTTGGTTCCGTAACTGAGCTCGGCAGGGATGGATTCCTTCTTCCATGCGCGGACATGCGGCATGGACTGCAGGCCCGTAAGGATGGAGTCGCGGCAGGCGGCATCCTTGCTCTCAATGGTCGTGGGGATGCCCCAGATGATCCGGCCGACCCACTCTTCCTTGATATAGTCGTACGGATTGACGACCTTGAGCGGACTGACCTCGGCCATGCCGTGGTCCGCCAGGACAATCAGGTCGGTCTTCTTGTCCAGCCGGGCTTTCTTCAAACCTTCGCGCAAACGGCCGATTATCGCGTCGACACGGGTCACCTGGTCTCCCGTGCGCAGGTCCAGCGGTCCGTATTCGTGCCCTGTATGGTCCGGCTCGTCGAAATAGATCATCAGCAGACGGGGCCGGTCTTTTTTGGGCAGCTGCATCAGGGCGATGGTCGAGTCGACCCGGGCCTCATAGCTGATCAGTTTCCCTTCATATTTCCGGTAGTACCGCGGATGGGAGCCGTTGACCGCGAAATCCGAGGAGACCCAGTAATTGACCCCGGCCAGGACGCCCTGGCGCTGGGCGGTGTTCCAGACGGGTTCGCCCAGATAGAAACGGGGATCCTGCTTGGCCGTTCCGCTGATGGAATACATCTTGTGGATTTCCTCGTCCCAGAAGGTGTTGTTGACCAATCCGTTATGATCCGGTACCAGGCCGGTGGCGAGGGCATAGTGGTTCGGGAACGTGGAGGAGGGATAGGACGGGATCATGTCCGTCGAGACGCCTTCCCGCTCCATCTTGTCCAGGCTCGGCGTCCAGTAGATATCCGGATAGTCATGCCGGAAACCGTCCATCGAAACGACGATGACATATTTGGCACGCGGCCGGCGGGCATCAGCCGGGGCTGTAAAGGACAGCAGGACCAGCAAAGAAAGCAGGAAGGATCGGATTCTCATATAATACAGGTTTTATTGTCGCTAAGATAAGGCTTTTCGCTGGAAAATCGTACCTTTGTATCACAACGAACCCCTTTCTTTCCATGAACCGCGAATCCCTCTTTGCCGGTATTATGATCGGGCTCGGAGCCTATGGCTTCCTCGCTCTCGGCGGCATCCCCGGCGCCGTCATCTTTGCCTTCGGACTGATGTCCGTCATCTATTTCGGTGTTCCGCTCTATACGGGCAAAGCCGGCGTCATCAACGACATCTGGGCGCTGACCAAAATCTGGTTCTTCAATGTCGTAGGTTGTGTCCTGCTGGGCCTGCTGGCCTGGTACTTGGGAGGAGAAGCGCAGGGCCGTGCCGAGACGGTCGTGGCCGGCCGGTTCGCCGTCGGTCCGCTACGGGCGTTCCTCCGGGCCGTGGGCTGCGGTCTGATCATCGACTGCTGCGTCTTCATGGCCAAGGAAAAAGGTTCCATGCTCCCGGTCCTGTTCGGCGTGCCGCTCTTCATCGTCAGCGGTTTCTACCACTCCATCGCCGACGTGGTCTACATCGTCGCCGCCATGGACTGGAGTCCGGCCCTGCTGTGGTACTATCCCGTCATCGTCCTGGGCAACTACGCCGGCTGCAATGTCCGCCGCGTCGTGCTCCCGAAACGGTCCTGAGACATCGTTTTATTGCAATCCCGATAAAAAGTCGTATATTTGCGGACCATTCCCGCGAATGGTTCTGGTTCCGTAGCTCAGCTGGATAGAGCAACAGCCTTCTAAGCTGTGGGTCTTGGGTTCGAATCCCAACGGAATCACGAAAGGAAAGGACGCCGCGACTAACCGTCGCGGCGTTTATTGCAGATAGAGCCGCGCAAGCTTGCTTGCATGCGGCTCTATCTGCAATAAAGCGCCACTGGCCCGCTTTGCGGCCCGGCGTACTTTCCATGCTCGTGAATGGGCCCCTGCAGGGCCAGGGATGCCGGAGCGCCAGCGACGGAATCCCGTTTCGCTAACTTGAATCCTCCTGTTGCCGACAAAAACTTGAAGAACGCAAATCTATTCTAAACTGAGGTTTTCTGGTCTTAGGTGTTCTTTATCAGCGTTCAAATGAATGGGTAAAGAACACCTAGGTGCCTTCTTTGACAGTATAGAGGCAAGGTGTGTTCTTTAAGTTTTCATTGTGGTGAAGAGACAGGGCAGGTTGTCTTCCGGCTCCGGGTTTCGGTTTCCTATTTCACCAGGGAAATCGCGCCGAAGACGCCGAGGGAGGCGGCCAGCATGATGACGCCGGCCAGCAGGACGCCGAGGGTCACGTAGACCACGCTCTTGCGGAAGTCCATGTTCAGGATGCTGGCGGCCAGGGTGCCGGACCAGGCGCCGGTGCCGGGCAGGGGAATGCCCACGAACAGCAGCAGGGCGATGTACAGGCCCCGGCCGGCCTTGGCCTCGAGCTTCGCACCAGCTTTCTCGCCCTTCTCCAGGCACCAGCGGAAGAAGCCGCCGATCAGCGGTTTATCCTTTCCCCATTCGAGGAGTTTCCGTCCGAACAGGAAGATGAACGGGACGGGTAGCATGTTGCCGAGGATGGCAATGATGTAGGAGGGGATGAGCGGTAGGTCGAAGCCCACGGCATAAGGGATGGCACCGCGCAGTTCGATCAGCGGGACCATCGAAATCAGGAAGACGATGAGGTACTTCTTGAGCATCGGCTATTTGATCTTGGCGAGGAACTGCCGCATGGCGTCGAAGCTCTCCTTCTCGCTGAGCGGGCGGTCGGCCGGATCGGAGACGATCAGGTCGAAGGTGTTGCCCGGCAGCTGGATGCGCCCGACCTTGAACTTGGCCTGGGAGCACTTGGCCATGAACTCCAGGGGATAGTCGGTGCCGCGGATCAGGGAGATGAACAGGTCGGCCTCGGTGCCGAGCATCAGGTCGATCTTCTCCCGGGACGGCTTGCCGCACCAGTCGAGGTCTTTCTTGAGGACGGTATTGGTGATGCTGGTGATCAGGCGTTCCTCGCTGCCGATCTTGCGGAAGTCGAAGAAGAAGATTTCGCCTTTGATGCCATAGTCCCGGAAGAAGGCCTGCAGGGCAATCTTGCAGGCGTCGAAGGAGGTGTCCTCGACGTCGATGAAGGCGACGGCCGACTTGACCTGCCCCATCGGCAGGATGCCGGTCGGCGTCTTGCTCTCGAATTTCTTGAGATATTTCTTCCGGAAGAAGCTTTTTACTGAATCTACCATAGGATTTTACTTCGTGTTGGCCGCGATCAGGTCGCGGATTTCCTGCTTGGCATCCCTCCAGCGGGGGATGTCGATTTTCGTGCCGATCACCTCGACCACCTTGGCGGCGATGATCGAGCCGATTTCCCCGCAGACCTTCAGCGGCATGCCGAGGGAATGGGCATAGAGGAAGCCGGCGGCATAGGTGTCTCCGGCGCCGGTGGCGTCGACCGGGGTGGCCGGCCAGGGCTCGATGAAATGATACTCATCCCCGCTCTTGACCATGGAACCTTCCTTGCCGACCTTGACGACGGCGATCCGGCACTGCCGGGCCAGTTCGTCCAGGGCCTCGCGCGGCTCCTTCTTGGTGAAGGCCTTGGCCTCGGATTCATTGGCGAAGACGATGTCCACATAGTTCTCGACCAGGTTGTGGAAGAAGGCGTCGTTGGATTCGACGACGTTGTACGAGGCCATGTCGATCGAGATGATGCAGCCGGCGGCCTTGGCCATCCGGGCGGCCGTGGAAATCAGTTCCTGGTTCTGGACCAGGTAGCCCTCGATGTGGAAATAGTCATATCCTTCGAAAAACTCCGGGCGGAGGTCTTCCGGACCGAGTTCGAGGGTGGCGCCCATGTAGTCGGCGAAGGTCCGTTCGGCGTTGGCCCCGGTAATGAAGACCATGCAGCGGCCGGAGGACTTGGTGCCGTAGAGCATCGTCGCCTGGACCCCGTACTGCTCCATCGTGCTCTTGAACAGGTTGCCCAGTTCGTCGTTGCCGATCTTGCCGATGTAGCCCGACGGCATGCCGAAGATGGCGGTGCAGGTAATCGTGTTGGCGGCGGAACCGCCGGGAACATACTTGACGCCGTACTCCTTCAGCGCATCCCAGATGCGGTCGCCGGTTTCCATGTCTACATGCTGCATGCTGCCCAGCGGCAGGTGGTATTTCTGCAGCAGGGTTTCGTCCGGCAGGACGGCCAGGATGTCGGTGAGGGCATTGCCGATTCCGAGGATTGACTTCATGATTCTACGAGTTGCAACCTACAAATTTAGGCATTATTATTGATTTTCCGTACATTTGTATCGTCGTTTTATGGAGAAGAAGACCAGAGACATCCTTGGATATGCCTTTTCCGCGGTCCTTGCCGTGGTCCTGCTGGGCTTTTCCTTCCGGGGGATCGCCTGGTCGGATTTCTGGCAGGGCGTGAAATCCTGCCGGTGGGAATGGATCGTGGCGGCCATGCTCCTCGGGCTGTGCTCCTATTGGCTGCGCGGCGTCCGGTGGCGGGAACTGCTCCTTCCGATCGATGCTTCCACGCAACGGATCACCTGTTTCAATGCCGTGAATATCAGCTATGTGGCCAATATGGTCCTGCCCCGGCTCGGCGAGATCATCCGCTGCGGATACATTACCCGGCATGCTGCGCGGGAGGAAGACGGGCGCAGCAAGGCATCTTTTGACAAAGTGTTCGGGACCGTGGTCGTGGACCGGGTATGGGATACCCTGACCATGGGGCTGCTGGCCCTGGGACTGCTGGCCCTGATGGGAAACCGGATCGGACAGGTCCTGGGAGGGGAGACGGTCCAGCGGGAGATCCAGGTCCCCTGGCTGCTGGGCGGAGTCGTCCTGGCCGGACTGGCCGCTTTGGCGGCGGTATGGTACGGCCGCGACCGCAACCGTTTCTGCGGGAAGGTCTGGGACTTTGTCCGGGGCATCTTCCAGGGAATGGCCAGCTGCCTGAAAATGAAGGGGTGGTGGAAATTCCTCCTGTATACCGCCCTGATCTGGGGATGTTACTGGCTGACCAGCGCCTGCGTGCTGGAATCGGTCCAGGGACGGCTGCCGGGCTTCGAGGCCCTGACCTTGTCTGATGCCTTCGTCCTGATGATTGTCGGTTCCCTCAGTTCCGTGATTCCCGTTCCCGGCGGCTTCGGAGCCTATCATTACCTGGTCTCGATGACGCTCAGTACCCTCTATGGCATTCCCACCGAGTACGGCCTGATCTGGGCCACCCTCAGCCATGAATCGCAGGCGCTCGCCCAACTCCTCGCCGGCGGCGGGAGTTTCCTGCACGAAACGCTGCGGAAATAATTATTGCAGTTCCAATTCGACCGGGCAGTGGTCGGAACCGAAGATCTCGTTGTGGATTTCGGCGCCGGCAATGCGGTCCCGCAGGTTCTCTGAGACAAGGAAATAATCGATGCGCCAGCCGGCGTCCTTGGCGCGGGCCTGGAAGCGGTAGGACCACCAGGAATACTTGACGACGCCCGGGTTGAGGGAGCGCCAGGAATCGATGAATCCGGCCTGCAGCAGTTCGCTGAATTTGGCCCGCTCCTCGTCGGTGAAACCGGCATTCCGGCGGTTCGTGGACGGGTTCTTCAGGTCGATCTCCTGGTGGGCGACGTTGAGGTCGCCGCAGACGACCACGCCTTTGTGGGAGGCCAGTCCGCAGAGGTATGCACGGAAGTCATCTTCCCAGCGCATCCGGTAGTCCAGCCGGCGCAGCCCGTCCTGGCTGTTCGGCACGTAGACGCAGACCAGATAGAAATCCGGCATTTCCAGGGTGATGACACGGCCCTCGTGGTCATGTTCGTCGATGCCGATGCCATAGCGCACCGACAGCGGTTCCCTCCGCGTGTAGATGGCCGTCCCGGAGTAGCCCTTCTTGTCGGCATAGTTCCAATAGGAGCGGTAGCCTTCAAATTCGAGGTCCAGCTGGCCCTCCTGCATCTTGGTCTCCTGCAGGCAGAAGAAATCGGCATCCAGGGCCTTGAACGCTTCCTCGAATCCCTTGCCCGCACAGGCCCGCAGCCCGTTCACATTCCACGATATCAGTTTCATGGGGTCAGTCTGAATGGTTTATTCCAAGGTCCATTCGGGACCGTTCTTGGTATCCTTGACAGTGATGCCCAGGGCGCCCAGGGCATCGCGGATCGCGTCGCTCTTCGGCCAGTCCTTGGCCGCCTTGGCCGCTGCCCGCTCTTCCAGCACCATGTCCATCAGGCCCGCCACCACTTTCTGGTCCGTGCCTTCCGCCGCTTCGTCCCGCAGGCCCAGCACGCCGAAGACCACGTTGTCGAACAGCTGCACCAGGGCCTGCAAGTCGGCCTGGGCCAGCTTCGCCTTGCCTTCCTTCGCGGAATTGATGATCCGGACGGCATCGAAGAGATGCGCCAGGGCCACCGGGGTATTCAGGTCATCGCACAGGGCCTTGTAAACGTTCTCGAAAAGGTCCGCCACCTCGGCGGAAAGGCCTTCCGGAGCGCGGTCCGGGGCAACGGCGTCGATGTATTCGCCATACTCGAGCGCCAACGGCTTGGCACCCGCCAGCTTCACCAGGTCCTTGTAGGCCTGCAGGATCCGCTTGAGACCCTTCTCGGCCGCCTGCAGCGCTTCATTGGAGAAGTCGAGGGTGCCGCGGTAGTGGGCCTGGAGGATGAAGAACCGGATGGTCATGGGGGAGTAGGCCTGTGCGAGCTTCGGATGGTCGCCGGCGAAAAGCTGCGGCAGGGTGATGAAATTGCCCAGCGACTTGCCCATCTTCTGGCCGTTGATGGTGATCATGTTGTTGTGGACCCAGTAATGCACGCCGCCGGTGCCCCGGGACGCGACGTTCTGGGCGATCTCGCACTCATGGTGCGGGAACATCAGGTCCATGCCGCCGCCGTGGATGTCAAACTCATGGCCGAGGTATTTCTCGCCCATGACCGAGCACTCCAGGTGCCAGCCCGGGAAGCCTTCCCCCCACGGGGACGGCCACTTCATGATGTGCTGCGGCTCCGCTTTCTTCCAGAGGGCGAAATCGTAGGGGCCTTCTTGTCGGACTGTCCGTCCAG
>JAFUUB010000022.1 GCA_017483985.1 Bacteroidales bacterium
AATGATGATTTCTATCTCCGGAAATGGGTGCAGGATTATGGTGCACAGCTGGGACGCGACAATCTGTATATCTATTTCGATGGGCTGGACCAGACCATCGCCCCTTTTTGTGAGGGAACCCATGCGGAACTGGTGGAAAAGATCGGTACGCAAGTGGTTGAGGCGGAGAAGGGCCGTTTGAAATTCCTCTCCGAGAAGGCGGCGGCCTTGCTGTCCGCCGGATATGACCTGGTCATCGGCGTGGATGCCGACGAGTTCATCATCCCGGACCCGAAACTGGGGAAGACCCTTGCGGAGTACCTGGACGGGGTGGATGTCAAGAGTTCCATTTCCGCCCTGGGCCTGGATTTCGGCCAGAAGCTGGGCGAAGAGCCGGATATCACCGAAGAGGAACCTTTCCTGCACCAGCGGCATTATGCCCAGGTCGGGACCCGCTATACCAAGCCGTCGATCATTGCACGTCCCCTTCTGTGGGGCAGTGGCTTCCACCGGATCAAAGGCCATAATTTCCATATAGCCAAGGACCTGTATCTGTTCCACTTCGGCTATTTCGACAAAAAACGGATCGAGGACCGGTTCAAGGATAAGGACCGCCTGGCGCAGGGCTGGGAGAAGCACATGCACAAGCGGGCCCGGACCATCCGGCTGGTGACGGAGAAAAAGGCGCACGATTTCGACCGCTGCATTCCCTGGGCGCGGACCTGCCAGACCCTGGTGCGTCCTCCCTATGCCTGGAACAAGCCTTCCATGTTCAACTATCGGCTGATCGTCCGGATTCCGGACCGTTTCAAAGATATTGTATGATCCCCCCTTTCCCGATCGATGCGCTGGTCCCCTGGGTGGACGGGGACGATCCGGCGCTGCGTGCCAAGCGGCAGCGTTACCTTGATCCCTCTGCTGCCCGGAACGATGACGTGGCCGGCGCTACGCGCTTCAAGAGCATAGGGGAGATCCGGTTTTGCGTCGCTTCCATCCTTCGGTTCGCCCCTTTCATCCGGAAGATTTTCATCATGACGGACGGCCAGGACCCGTACCTGGGCGAATTCCTGGACCTGTATTTCCCGGACCGGACGACCCAGGTCGTCATCGTCGACCACTCCGTCATTTTCAAGGGCTACGAAGAGGCCCTTCCGGTTTTCAACTCGAATGCGATCGAGGCGGTCATGTGGAACATTCCCGAGATGGCCGAGCACATCCTGTATTTCAACGATGATTTCATGCTGACGGCACCGGTCCGGCCGGAGGATTTCTTCCCGGAGGACGGCCGGGTCGTCTGTTTCGGCTCCTGGTTCTGGGCGCCGTTCGCCCGGTTGCTGCGAAAGGTCAAGCCGAAGCACAACGGCCACCGGACCATTGGATTCAAGGATTTGATGCTGAATGCCTTGGATTATATGGGCGGCGGTTGTCGCTTTATCAACCTGGGCCATACGCCCCGGCCGCTGCTGAAAAGCTGGTTCGAAGACTGGGCAGTCCGCCGGCCGGACATGGTCCGGACCAACCTGAAGGGACGGTTCCGCGAGCCCTTCCATTTCCAGGCCCAGGAGCCCTTCTACCTGGACATGGCCCGCCAGGGACGGCTTCTTCTCGTTCCGGAAGAGCGCAAAACCTTGTATTTCAAGCGTCGTGACAAGAAAGACTACGTAGCCATGAAACTGGCCTCCTTCGACCGTTCCGACAAATGCTTCGCGTGCTTTAATTCCTTGGATTACTGTACCCCGGAGGAACAGCAGCAGGTCCTCTCCTGGCTCCGGAAGCGGATCGGGGTCCGCTGATCCCGTTTATTTCTTCCAAGCGGTCAGTCCGTGGGTCTTCCTCTTCTCTTCGGGAGGAAGCTGCATGTAGTCGCCGAATTGCTGTTTCAGGAAGGTGTCCCACCCGGTGACCGCCCGGAATCGGTGACCCTCGAAAGACAGGTCGGTATACGCTTCAAACAGCCCCTTTTCATAGATTTCTATCAGCCCCATGCCACCGGAGATCGGTCCGGCATAGGGGCTTCCGGTGCCATTGTATTGGGTCAGGTAGCCGGTGCAGCGTTCCATCCACCAGGAAACCGGATGCCGGTGGGCCTGGATCTTGGGAATCAGGGGGTCGTGGAAGGTAAAGGGGAAGAACGGCCGCTGAGACAGGTAGACACGGCGCCGGAGCCGGCTGACGGTCTCCGAGAATTCCTTGTGGAGCGCGGGATCGGCCGGGGCCGCATCGATGGGGAAGATATCCAGGTTGAGTCCGAAGCGATAGATATTCTTGCGCTTTTCTTCCACGCTGACGGTCCGGCTGTCCATGACTTTGGCGTAGCAGGTGATGAAGCGTGCCTCCGGCGTATCGGTGTCATACAGGAGGCGATAGGGACCCCGGTCGTGGTAGAGTGCCAGGAAGCGCTCGAAATCCGTGCGGGGCATCATGATGTCGATATCGTCATCCCAGGGGATGAAGCCTTGATGCCGGACTGCCCCGAGCAGGGAACCGTAGGCAAGGGAATAGCGGAGGCCGTGCTCCCGGCAGAAGGCATCCACGTCCTGGAGGATGCCGAGCAGGGTGGTCTGGATTTCTTTCAGGGTCAGTCTTTCCATGGATACTGCTTTGATCGGATGGCAAATCTACTTAATAATTGCTACCTTTGCAAACCCCCAACCTGTGAAACGATGATTTCGATGACGCTGGCAGACTTGCAGAACGAAAGTCTGGCAATCCTTCAGAAGGTTCATGCTTTCTGTGTGGAGAATGCAATCCCTTATACCCTGGCATATGGTTCCCTGTTGGGGGCTGTACGTCACGATGGGTTTATCCCCTGGGACGATGACGTCGACATTTTCATCCCCCGTCCCGAATACGACCGTTTCTGCCGGACCTTCCGGGCGGAAGGATTGGAGTGTGTCAGTGCGGCCACGCATCCCGGCTGCCTGATCGCATTCGCGCGGGTGCGGGACCTCTGCCGGACGCGGGTCGTGAACCTGTATCCCTGGCTGCTCGAGGAGCAGGAAAAGGGTTGCTGGATCGATGTCTTTCCGCTGGACGGGATGCCGGATGACCCGCAGGCTTTTCAGGGACGTTACCGCGAACTCGCCCATCTGTACAAGCAGGTGGCGCACCGTCGCCGCTATAAGGGGGATGCGGCGCCGTTCGGCCTGGGACGTGTCTGCAAACAGTGGTTCCACCGGTTGCAGCATCCGGCCTGGTACCGGGAGGACCCCCGGCCGCATCTGGAACGGCTGATGGAAGAAATGGTCCGGATTCCCTACGGTTCGACCGGCACGGTTTCCCAGCTGGCCTGCCCGGACAATGAAAAGGACCGGTTCCGCACGGAATGGATGACGGACCGGGTCCTGCATCAATTCGGAGATTGCGATTTCTATATTCCGGCTGCATACGACGAGATCCTCACCGACATGTATGGAGACTATATGCAACTGCCTCCGGCTGACTTGCGAAAGCCGTTGCAGATGAATCATGTCAAGTATTATTGGGCCGATGGTTACGGCTCCAGCCGGTAGCAGGCGACGCTGTGGTAGGGATGCCGCTCGGACTCCGGCGGCAATTGCATGTAATCCCCGTAAAGCTTTTTCAGGAAGGTGTCATAGTCTTTGACGCAGCGGTACATCCGTCCCTCGAACGGCAGCCGGATGTATTCGTCGAAGACCGCCGCGGGCATGTGGGTATCCCACTCCGATCCGCCCATGATGTGGCCGGCAAAAGCGGTCGAGCCCATCGGATAGCTCTGATACAGTGCTTCCAAGGCCTGGGCGGTTTCTTCGCGCGGCGGATAGAAGGGGTGGCGGAGCAGGGTCTTCAGGGCGACCAGCGGGCTGTCGGTACAATGCCAGAGCGGGGCACTCTTGTGGAACTGGTTCTTGAGCCGGATATAGGTGCGGACATAGTCATCGAAGGCTTTGTCGTCCTCCGGCTGTCCGTCCACGGCATAGATGTCCACGAAAATGCCGTATTTGTTGACCCGGTTGTGGTCGAGTGCCAGGGTCCGGGTATCGATCACGCGGGTGAAGGTATGGGCGAAATCCGGGTCCAGCCGGTAATTGACCACCTTGAAACCTTCATAGGCCCCGTTGAAAATCTTCCAGAAACGGTCGTAGTCGGCCCGGGGCATGATGACGTCCATGTCGTCGTCCCAGGGGATGAAGCCTTTGTGGCGGACGGCCCCGAGCAGCGACCCCCCGTCCAGGGAGTAGGCGATACCTTCCCGGGTGCAGAATTCGTCAATCTTGTCCATGATGCCCAGCTGGGCCTGCCGGACCTCGTCGGCCGTCATCCGGACGCGTCTCATATCCTGTAGACGTTGATTCCCTTCAGGTACTGCTCCTGGACACGGGTCATGGCCAGGATTTCCTTCCGGGTGAGTTTGGACTGCAGGGTGCGACCCTCGAGGACACAGGATACGAACTCTTTGATTTCATAGCGGAGTCCTTCTCCGGCAAAGGGGTAGAAATATTTCTTGTTCTGGTTCTGGTCTTCGTACCGGACTTCGAAATAATCAGTCTTCCACCACGGTGCAGGTACGTAGACATAGCCTTTCGTCCCGGAAATCACCATGTTCCCCTCGGTCTTGACACCGAGTCCGACCTGGAAGGAAGCGACGGCGTGGTCGAAACGGAAAACGGCTTTGGTGTACATGTCCACGTCGTTTTTCATCTTCGAGTAGAAGTTGATGTTGCGGTAGTCGGTCCCGAGGAGCTGGAGGATCGGCAGGAGCGGGAAGCAGCCGTTCTCGTTCATGCTGCCGCCGAGACGTTGGCTGTCCAGTTTTTCGGAATGCTCGTCGGTCAGGGTCGTGACGGACGCGTTGACTTCGGCGATTTCTCCGATGACACCCGATTTCAGGAGGGTGAACAGGTGTCCGAAGGCCGGGCACCAGGCGGTCTTGTGGGCCGGCATCAGGACGAGTCCCTTCCGGTCCGCCAGGTCGAAGAGTTCTTCGGCTTCCTTCTCGTTGAAAACGAACGGGATTTCGCAGAGGACGTGTTTCCCGGCCATCAGGGCCTCCCGGGCATATTCGTAGTGGGTATAATGCGGTGAGGCAATGTAGACGGCATCACAGGCGGCATAGAGTTCCTCCGGAGAATGGGCGACCGTCGGAATTCCGAACCGGGCGCAGTAGTCCTGCGCCGCCTGCAGGTCGGGATTGTAGGCGGCCACGATGGCGTTGCGGTTGACGCAAGCCGCTTCCGGGACGAACCGGCTTGCGATGCTGCCGGTTCCGATGACCCCGATGCGGACGGTCGGCCGCTCCTGCCGGAGCTGGGGTCTGGAAATCCCTTCGGTGCGGGGCAGGTAGACCACCTCGCAGAATTCCTTGAGGTAGTCGAAGTAGCCGGTCCAGTCCGAGCCGATGGCGAAGATATCGACGCCGTATTTGCGGATGTCGTCGATTTTCTGGCCTTTGTATTCTTCGATGATGACCTGGTCGACCAGCCCCGTCGCCTTGACGGCTTCGATCCGTTCCATGACATTCCCGCAGGTGTTCATCTTCCCGCGTTCGAGATCGAAATTGTCGGTGGTGACGCCCACGATCAGCCAGTCACCGAGGGCCTTGGCCCTGCGGAGCAGGTTGATGTGGCCTTGGTGCAGCAGGTCGAATGTGCCGTAGGTGATGACTTTCTTCATAGTCTAGGGTTCAAATTCGTGGATGCGGTCTGCCAGTTCCTCCAGTTCCCGGTCCGTCTGCAGCCCCATGTGGGAAACCCGGTAGAAGCCCGGTTTCCCGCCCGGCATGATGTAGGTGTCGTATTTCTCGATCAGCCCCTTGAAAATCTTCCGGTCGGCCGTATCGCGGGTCTGGAATCCGGTGATGGCATAGGAAGGAACCTCGGCCGGGACATCCCATCCGTATTTCTTGCAGAACTCGCGGAATTTCAGGGCGCGGTGGCGGATCTCCGCGATATTCTTGTCCTCGCCGCCTTCCGCCTTGAGCTGGCGGAGCCGGGCGTTGAGCTGGAGGTAGAGGATGGTCGCCGGGCTGAACGGAGTCTGGCCGCGCTTGAGGTTGGCGAAATTGTCCTCGAAGTCCCAATAGTAGCCTTTGCGGTTCCAGGCATAGCCGTCCAGTTTCTTGCTGAAGAAGAGGATGGACAGGCCCGGAGGAATGTTGAGACCTTTCTGGGTGCTGGTGATGCAGATGTCGATATCGTAGCGGTCCATGCTGAGCGGCTCGGCCAGGAAGGTGCTGATGACGTCCACGACCAGGGACATGCCGTATTTGTGGCACAGGGCGCTGATTTTGTCCAGGTCGTACAGCTGCCCCGTAGAAGTCTCGTGGTGCTGGCAGAGGAAGACGTCCGGCCGCTCGGCGGCGACGGTCTTCTCGAGGGCGTCATAGTCGATATCCGTGGCGAAAGGAACGACGAAATCCACGACGGGCACCTGGTAATACTCGCAGAGCTGGAACCAGCGATGTCCGAAAGATCCCCCGTCGATGACAATGGCTTTCTTCTTTGTCGTCACATAGTTTTCGATGACGGCACTCATGGCGCCGGTCCCGGAACCGGTATAGATGATGGTCCGTCCGCCGGTACAGTGGATCAGGTCGAGCAGGATTTGCTCGGACTCTTTGTTGATCTGTGAGAACGCGTCCGTTCTCATATAAAGGAAGGGCTTGGCGCCGATGGCCATGATGGCCGGATCGATATCGCCCGGGAATACATAGGATCTCATGTTCGGTATTCGATTTCCTACAAAAATAGAAAAAACTGTCCTTATCTCCCAATTATTTTGCGGTTAAGGCGCTGCGGTCGACCCGCCAGCTGTCCTCGGTCAGCAGGCCGTCGCCTTCGGGGCGGATGGTGAACCGGTAGTGGAAGTTCCGCTGGATGTCCCCGTTTCCCGCTTCCTCTCCCAACTTGAAGCGGTAGGTCAGATAGCTCCCGGGCCTGGTCACCTGCCGGGGCGATTCGTACTCGAGGGCCATCTCGATGTAGGAGGGTTCCAGCGGGGCGTCCCCCTGCAGGTTTTCCAGCATATAGACGCTGACCGGCTCGCTGAGTCCCGGGGCCTGGTCGCGGTTGAGGGCGTCCGCCTGCGTGCCGGAACGCTCGAATCCGCGGGAGAAAACGTCCATGTTCCCCAGGGAATGACTGGGCCCGAAGGCCAGGGCCGACCGGGGGGAAGCACCCAGGATGACACTTCGGACGGACAACCGGACGCCCTCCGACAGCCCCCGGCGGTCCACGCGGAGGGAGATCTTGGCCATCATCCTTTCCAGGGCGATTGCGATATCCGTGGCCTGCGGATCCACTTCTGCGATCCCGGTCATGGGTATCCCGCGGGTGAATTCATCCGGATAGGCCATATAATAGCGGTAGGCCAGCAGTTCGTCACGGGAAGCGATGCCGCGGACCGCATAGCCGAAATTCACGCAGGCATAGAGGCTGTATGACAGGCCGCGCGGCAGGGAGAGGGTACAGTCGCTCCCGCTGCGCCCGAGCGTTCGGGCATCCAGCCAGAGGGCGGCTTCCAGGTCTCCGTCTTCCCGGAATGCGAACAGGTTCAGGTCGTTGATCCGCTCCTCATCGGGATTCCCGGACCGGGTCGCGGGGATTCCGGGATCGAGGCGGACCGTTACGTTGCGGAGTGTCCCCGGCTCTTTGCTGCAGGCCAGGCAGGCGAGGATCAGGAAAAGGGTCCAGAACTGTTTCATGGTTTCAGAAAGGGATGACGGTTTCCCCGCGGTCCGTCCACGGGATGACATTGAGCGTGGAGAGGACGGCCCCCGGTTCCAGGCTGTCTTCAGGGTCATCGGAACCCCTGCGGGTGAAGGTCAGGTCATAACGGTAGGTCCGTCCCGGGAGTACGGCTGCGTCGCTGTCCGGAGTCCTGCCGATATCCAGGGGATAGTAACAGACTTTCCCTTGCAGTTTCCCTTCGACGACCAGCCGGGTCGGCGGTGCTCCCGGGCCGGTCTCGGCCACGGCGTTCGGGTAGCAGTACAGGACGGTCCCCGGATGGCAGGGCTGGAGCCCGACCGGTTGCGGGAGGGTGTCCACCAGCATTCCCGGATGCTGGAAATCCGCCAGGTCCGCCGGCTTGAGCCGTCCGGCGTGGAGGATCTCGCGGGGCGGCGGCACGGTGTCGCACAGCAGCGGGAAACCGGCATTGACGTTGGTCAGGTAGATTCGCACGTCACGGAGCACTTCATCCCGGTAGGTCCGTTCGCTGAAATCGCAGCGGAGACTGGACACTTCGATGCGGGCAAGCGGGGACAGGAGGGTGACCGGAGCCGGCGTGCCGGCCCGGACCGGGAGCAGGGCGCTCATCCGGGGATGTGCAGGATCCTCCTCCTTCAGGCGGAGCGACTGGCTGCGCAGGGCTTCCAGGGAGCCGGCGCTGGCCCAGTCATAGGATTCCGGCGGCTGGTTGGCCAGCACGGCCAGGATCTTGTTCCCGCTTCGGGAGGCCCCGACGGCAGCGGTCAGGACGCTTCCCTCCATGCGTTGGTAGGCGTCGAGCCGCTGCAGCTTGTCATCATTGTAGAAGAAAAGGTCGAGGCTCCGGATCCCGGATGGCTCCGCACCTGGAGCGGAAACAGAGAGGTAAGTGGCGGTGCGGGCCCGGTTCCCGGTCCCGGCAAAGGCCGGATCGGGATCCGAGCACCCGGGGCAGAAGACCGGCGCGAGCGCGGACATCAGAAGGATGCGAAAGCATAGCGGCGCGAGACTCGTCTGGGCAGATACACGGTCTTCCGGGTAGATGGCGTCATGGTCGGACATGGTCTGATTCGTTTTTCTGCCGCAAAAATAACCGGGTCCGGGTTGCTTGCCATGCGGGTCGGTTTCCGGGACCGCATTTTTTGATGAATCTTAGCGGATAAAAAAAGATGTATGCTTCTCGGGCAACATGAAAAAACCCGGTCCGGGATGATGTGACCCCCAAAAGTTGGACGGTTTAACATTATCTACGAGGCTTTAGATTGGAACAGAGCTCGGTATTGTACCGGGCTCTTTCCTTTTAGCCTCAGTTTGATTCTATCATTATTGTAGTACCGGATGTATTTCCGGA
>JAFUUB010000023.1 GCA_017483985.1 Bacteroidales bacterium
ATCCAGTCGTAGTTGTTGACGAGTTCGGCCTTGTTGGGGGCGTCGGATTCGAAGTCCAGAAAACGGCCCAGCTGCGCCTTGATGCAGGCGACATTGTGGTTCAGGGTCTCCTCATCGAGGAGGTTGCGTTCCGCGGATTTCATCGACGGGTCGCCGATCATGCCGGTTGCGCCGCCGACGAGGGCGTACGGCTTGTGGCCGCAGCTCTGGAAATGCCTGAGGATCATCACGCTGACGAGATGTCCGATATGCAGGGAGTCGGCCGTGGGGTCGATGCCTACATAGGCAGCCTGCGGGCCTTCCATGAGTTTTTCTTCCGTACCCGGCATGATGTCCTGGATCATGCCTCTCCATGTGAGTTCTGCTACAAAGTTCTTCATCGAATGATTATTCTACAATAATCTGCAAATTTACGATAAAAATGTGCGGCTGGCAAATTTATGTTGATTTGAATAATTGGGGCGGAATGTGTAACTTTGCACGATTTCGGAATCAACATTTAACACCATACACAAACATGAGAAAGCACATTGTCGCAGGTAACTGGAAAATGAACACCACAGTTCCTGAAGGAATCGAACTTGCAAAGGCCGTCGTGGCCAAATCCGCCGAAGTCCCCGCCGAGGTCGGACTGATCGTCGCTACTCCGTTCACGCATCTCTGCCCGGTCGCCGGTGTGGTCGCCGGTACCCGCGTCGAACTTTCCGCCCAGAACTGCGCGGACAAGGAGAAGGGCGCTTACACGGGTGAAGTTTCCGTGTCCATGCTGACCTCTACCGGTGCCCAGTGGACCATCCTCGGCCACTCCGAGCGCCGTCAGTATTACGGTGAGACCGATGAGAAGCTGGTTGAAAAGACCAAGCTCGCCCTGGCCGCCGGCCTGAAGGTGATCCTCTGCGTCGGCGAGAACCTCGACGAGCGTGAGGCTGGCAAGCATTTCCAGGTTGTTACCGACCAGACCAAGGCCGTGCTTTACAATTTCACCGCCGAAGACATGAAGAACATCGTCGTGGCTTATGAGCCCGTCTGGGCCATCGGTACCGGTAAGACCGCTACCGCCGAGCAGGCTGAGGAGATCCACGCTTGCATCCGCAAGGTCCTCTGCGAGAAGTTCGGTGCCCAGGTGGCTGACGACACCACCATCCTGTACGGTGGCAGCTGCAAGCCGTCCAACGCCAAGGAGCTCTTCGCCCAGCCCGACATCGACGGTGGCCTGATCGGTGGCGCCGCCCTGAAGGCTGACGATTTCATCGGCATCGCCCTCAGCTTCTAGTCTTTCGAAACAGGACCCACGTCGGTCCCGTATCTGGAAACGAAACCCGGTTTGCTCAAGTCGACATTGGCTCCCGAAAAGGGAGGGGACCCACTAAGTGGGGAGGATCGACGGAGCAAACCGGGTTTCGTTTCCATTAAAGGACAGAAGGCTACCGGAGGGTACGGACGCAGATGGCGATCTGCTTGTCGCTGTTCCAGAGCCAGGCCAGGTCTCCCTGGACCTTCTCGACTTTCAGCTTCAGATTGCTCTCCTGGCCGACGCCATTGCCTCTCGTATAGGTCAGACTGCCTTTGACGGTCTGGCCTTTTTCTGTCGGCAGTTTGTCGCAGGTCAGGGTAAAATACTCCGTGCCGGTATCGTTGCAGGCGCGGAACTGGCGTTTTTGCTCATTGTAACCCAGCTGGTCGTTGGCGATGTCATAGGAAAACAGCGTCGTGCCCTTGATCTGCAGGCCGACGGCCGTGCTTTCCAGGAATTTGGAATCGATATCCGGTTCCTTGTTGCAGCTGCAGCCCGTCAGCAGGAAGAGGACGGACAGGATCGGTAGGAGGATTCTTCTCATGCTACTGGATCTTGATTTCCTTGATAATGATGTCTTTGGTGCCGTCTTTGTACGTGACGACCGCCTTGAGCGTCCCGGCCTTGGTGAGCGGGTAGTAGCCGTTTCCGGAGGGCTGGATGGCGCTGTTGCCGAGGTACCAGTCGACACCGTCCGTACCCTGGGCGTTGTTGACGTGGAGGGGAATCTCCGTTCCGGAGGTGAACGATCCGTTCGACGCGGACGTCGGGAGTACGATGAACGGCACCCCGCCCCGGAAGGCCTTGGTCGTAAATGCAAGGGTCACGACCTTGCTGGAGACGCCTTCTTCCTTGAAACGGATGGCCGCCTTGTAGGCCGTTGAGCCGTTCAGTCCTTCCAGACGGAGGGCATATTTCCCGCCCTCATACGGATCCACTTCCACGGTCTGCCGGGTCTGGGAAGAGGAAACGCCCCATTCGACGATGGCCTTGCCGGCATAGGTCGGGTCGGTCGCCGTCCATTGCAGGATGGCCGCGTCCTGGAAGATATCCTGGCGGGTCTGGTCGATCTCGGGGGTATCCGGACTTGGAATGGTGAACGAGATGGCATTCCCTGTAAAGGAGATATTATTGAGAACAAGGTTGAGTTTGTCTCCATTCCAAAGTGTGAAAGAAGGGTCTGAAGGGAAAGTAGTATAACTCTTTTGTGGATAGAATACCCTTGCTTGGTTCCCGAGATCAATTATGCTTCCATCATCATGGATTACATAAGCATTAATGTTAGGAGTAGCAGTAACGATATAGCCACATTGATGCGTCGGATTCGCATTAACTTCGTTGACATCCTCTCCCCATCGTTCAAAAGCCGTCAGCGTTCTGTCAAAACCATCTGACCGACCTGCTGGCCGCCGTGATTCATCGATATGGTAGACCAATAACCCTTTTCCACCGATCTTCTGATCCCAACCTGAACCATTGTCGCGACATTCGAATAGGAAGTATTCTCCTTCCTGCCCTGTTTCATATTTTAAATAGCGTCGAGATTCCGAGATCGGTTCCAGAATATAATTTCCGGTATCGATGTCTTCGCATGTCCCAAGTCCCAGAACGTAATAATCGAGGGCAGAATAATGTGGAGGCATTCTGCCGGCATCATTATGGTTGCCACTATCCATTAAGTCGATTTTCCCAAACAGGGCGTTACTTAATCCTCCGCTGGCTACTTCATCGGTGTCATAAAAATCGGGCAAACCAAAGGTGTGGCTGAATTCATGACAGAAGGTCCCGATTCCGGTAAAACCTTGTTGACCATATTCTGTAGTGATTGCATAACTATTTAAGAACACACCGTCTAAAGAATAAGATATTTGTGCTCCGTCCTGGATTGCCCACGCATGCGACCATACATTTGTTACATCTCCATCGATGGCTTGGTCGTGACCCGCGACGAAAACAATTATATTGTCGACTTCCCCGTCCTCATCATCATCGAATTGTGAGAAATTGAGTCCTAGGTCGTGGGCTTTTTTACAAGCATCAATGACGGCTTGAGCAGGATTCTTATCCACATCGTCTTCATCATCAAAGTAATAGGCAGAATCGTGGTCTAAAGTAACAATGGGAGAAACTTTAAACTGAAAACTCCAGTCTCCTTGAAACATTTCGTTGAAATAATCAAGGGCAGAGCCATGTGCGCCATTGAAATTGTAGTTCTCCTTGGTCAACAGATCGATAAAATGCTCGCGGGTGTATGTCATTTTTATGTCTGAGAACTCTGCAAGGATAACGACACTGTGCCGATTGGTTTTCTGGTCTTTTGAGGTGCCCGTGAAAGCTTTACTGCGCCGCATCTGCTCCAGCCGTTGTGAACGGAACCGTCCGATTTGGGCACGCCGTTCGGCCGTGCGGAGCCGCAGGGCTTCGGAGGGGATGTAGCGGCTGGCGGACAGCACATGCGCCGGTGCTTCCTGTCCCACCGGGTAACCGCTGCTGACCTTTCTCCCGTCTGCCTGGTAATAGGCATAGCACCAGTATCCGTCCCCGTTCCGGATCAGGGAATGCCCCTGCTCATCCACGACGAAATGCAGGTGCTCGTCGCCCCGGAGCCGGGCCTGGAAGGTCGTACCGTCGGGTTGCTTGAAGGTATGGAGGATATTCCGGGCCGGGATGGCATGCAGCGGCAGGGCCGGAATCAGCAGAAGGAGAAGGTATAGGTAACGTCTGAGGCGCATGGTTTCAGTTTACGTGCTTTATAAAATGCATAGATAGCATTTTTTTTGAAAAAAACCAAAGAGGGCACCGTGGAATCGCTCCGGGGTACCCTCCTTAGACGTGTACTAAAACCTAAACCTATTGCATAGATGCAGGTCCGATACAAAACGTTGCATCCAAATGAAAAAAAATTTAAAAAATCATAAAAAAGAGGCAGCAGCCCTTCGGAGAGGACTGCTGCGACAACTTTCATGGGAGGCTTCGCGTCTTATTTGGCAGCCTGGACGGAGGCTTTACGGAACTCCTTGAAATCGTTCATGAGGGCAAGGGCAGCTTTGCGGGCGCGGGCACCGGCAGCTTTGTTCCCCTTTACTACCTGAGCGTCGGCGTTGACTACGAATTCCTCATACTCTGCCTTGATTTTCTCAACAAGTTCTTTCATGATTGACTGAATTTAATAGTTCGTTAAACAATAAGTATCAAAACTGAGTGCAAGATATGCATTTGTCCCGTAAAAAACAAGCGTTACGGTAGAAAAATTCGCATTGGAATCCTGATTGTCAGACCTTTCCCGATTTGGTATTGAAGGTATTCATCGCCCGGTCCGGTCCGACCGTCACGAAAGCCTTGACCCCGTCGATGACTTTGTCGCAGAGGGCCGGCATGGCTTCCCGCTGCTCTGCAGAGAGGGGCCCCAGCACGAAATCGATCTGTCCGCCGGTACTGAAATCGTTCCCGATCCCGAGCCGGATGCGGGCATAGTCCTGGGTGCCCAGCAGCAGCTGGATGTTCTCAAGTCCGTTGTGGCCGCCTGTACTGCCTTTTTTCCGCATGCGGACCGTTCCGAAGGGCAGGTTCAGGTCGTCGCAGATGACCAGCAGGTTCTCCATCGGGAGCCCCAGCTTCGTCATCCAGTAGCGGACGGCCTTCCCGCTCAGGTTCATATAGGTGGACGGCTTGAGCAGGTACAGTTTCCGCCCTTTGAAGGAGATTTCCGCCACGTCCCCGTACCGTTCGGTACGGAAAACAGTATTGGATGCCTGAGCCCAGGCATCCAATACCATAAATCCCATATTGTGCCTGGTCCCGGCGTATTCGGCGCCGATGTTGCCCAATCCTACGATCAGATAGTTCATACCAGGATCACAAGGCTCCGCGGTCTCCGGCGCTGGGGCCGGGGCTCCGAAGAGCTTCTTCAGGAAAGAGAACATTAGGCCTGTGCGGACTGACGGGTGGCCTTCACGCCGCAGACGATGGTGTTCTTCGGGCTGAGGATGGCGACATTCTCGAATTTGAGATCGCCGGCGATGATGTTCTCACCGATGCCGAGCGGGGTGATGTCGATATCCAGCTGGTCCGGAAGGTCTTTCATCAGGGCGCAGACGCGGAGTTCGCGGACGTTCTTGACGAACTTGCCACCAAGCTGGACGCCGGCAGCGTGACCGGTGATGTTCAGCGGCACGTTGATGGCGATCGGCTTCTCCTCATTGACGGCGAGGAAGTCGACGTGGAGGCAGTTGTCCTCGACCGGGTGGAACTGGAGCTCGTGGAGGACGGCGGTGTACTTGGTGCCATCGAGAACGAGGTCGACGATGAAGGAAGCCGGATTGTTGATCAGGCCCTTTAGTTCCTTCTCATTGACGGTGAAGAGGATGTTTTCCATGCCGAGGCCGTAGAGGTTGCAAGGGACGAGACCCTGCTGGCGGAGAGCCTTGATGGTGGCCTTGTTGCCCGTCTTGCGGAGCTGGCCGTTGAGTTCAAAATGCTTCATAATTGTTTGGTTTAAAATGTGTTACTCAGTCTGCCGAAGCAGACCACATTGCACCAAAAGCCCGAGGGCTTTTATTTTGGGACAGCAAATATACGAATTATTTTTAGAAAAACACGATGAGTGAGAACTATTTAACCAGTCCGGTCGCTTGATTCCAGCCCAGCGTGCGGTAATACTCGTCCAGGTAGGCTTTGCCGATGGTGACGACGCTCGGCGAGGGCAGGTACATGCTCAGGCCGCAGAAGGCATGGATCGGGAGCGTATTTCCGACGTTTTTGCTGTAATACTTCTCGGTGGCTGCCTTGAATACGATGCATTTGTCCAAAGCGGTTTCTACGGCGGCAAGATTGGTCGCTCCTGCTTTTCTCAGAATGTCCGTCAGATCGTAAAAGTAGTTCTTTCCTCCTCCAAAGCATTGAACATCAGAGGCTTTCAATGCGCCTATCTGTGTGCGGTATTGTTCGAACAGGGGCTTGCAGGCTTGGGCCAGTCCTTCAAGGCCCTCTGTCCGGATCAGGGATATCGTGGCGGATCGAGACCATCCTTTTTGTTCTTTATAGCGCATGTAATAGTCTTTGCAGACCGCTTCCGGGTCCGGGGCTGCCTGCAGCAGGTGTCCCGCAAGCCCCGTATAGTCAAATCCATCACCGAGGATTTCTGTCTGGGAGAATCCGATGTAGTCTGTGACTTCCTTTAACGCCCAGGCGACTTCCACTCCGCCCATCAGGCAGGCGTCGAACAACAGGTAGTCCAGGTGCATCGGGATGGCGGCGGCCATGTCGTTGATTTCTATTTCGTAGGTTTTGTGTTCGGTCCCCTCCGGATCGTAAAATTCCGCCCCGGCGGACTTGCTTTTGAAACTGTCCGGATTGGCGAAGAAACCCTCTGGTAGCCAGCCGCTCCCATGTGAGGAGAACACCATTCCATAATGCCTCGATGGAAACAGGTCCACCGCCTTTCCCAGGAGTGTTTTCATCGCACCGGGCTCTGCTATGGATTTTCCCCCCTCCAGTGAGAAGAGTGTGTCCCGGACGACTTTGCCGGATTGTCTGAAGATCCGGTAGAGACAAGGAGCGGACGGCGTCTTGTAGTCGTTGTACCTGGCGGTCCTCCGTCCGATTATCAGAAGGATATCCCGACCTTTTTTACTCGGGACATAGCCATGGACCATCATGTCCTCTATATCTTCTGTCAGGTAGTTGCTCAGGTCGTTGTAGCCGGCGGAATAGAGGATGAGAACGTTCCGGATGGATCCTTCGTCTGGATCTGATTTGCTGCAGCTTGTTGCCAGAGAACAGGCTGTGAGCATAAACAGGATAGTATAATATAAGATACGTTTGTGATGATAAAAAAACATGGCGGTTTTAAATGTCAAAAATTGCTGTGAATGAGGATTATTTCACCAGTTCTGCAGCCTGGTTCCAGCCCAGCGTGCGGTAATACTCGTCCAGGTAGGCTTTCCCGGTGCTGACGGCATTCGTCGAGGGAAGGTACATGCTCAGGCCGCAGAAGGCTTTGATTTCGAATGAGCCGCCGTAAACACTGTAATACTGGCCGGTTGTCGCTTTATAGGCCACGCAGCGGTCGAGGGCTGCCTGTACTCCGGTCATTTCTTCCGCGGAGGCGCCGGCTTTTGCCAGGATGTCCGCGAGGTCGTAGAAATAGTGCTTTGTCCCGCCGAATCCTTGGACTCCGGACGTCTTCAGTTTGCTGATTTCGGCCCTGTACATTTCAAACAGCGGTTTGCAGGCCTGGGCCAGGGATGCGAGTTCTCCGGTCCGGATCAGGGATATCGTTGCGGAATGGGATTCCTTGGATTGCTTTTCGTAGTATTGGTAGAAATCGTCGCAGACGGCGGTGGGATCCGGTGTCGCCTGCAGCAGATGGCTGGCCAGTGTCGTATAATCGAATCCATCGGTCAGGACTTCCGCCTGGGAGAAACCGACATAGTCGGCGACTTCCCGCAGGGCCCAGGCCACTTCGACCCCGCCCATCAGGCAGGCGTCGAACAACAGGTAGTCCAGGTGCATCGGGATGGCGGCCGCCATGTCATCGATATCCATCTCGGTTGAAAGGCGGGTCGTCCCCTCGGGCTCATAATAGAATTCCGGGCCGAGGGATTTGGTGCGGATGACCCCCGGCGTGCCGTAGAGCGGGAAGTTGTCCGGAGCTTCGATCCGGCGGGCGCGACGCTGGCCGGAGGATTTGGGGGCACTCCCCGGATTCGCATAGAAACCGGAGGGGAGCCAACCGTTTCCGTGGGAGGTGAAGACCATCCCGTAGTGGTCCGAGGGATAAAGGTCCCGGGCTTTTCCCAGCAGGGTACGCATTGCGTCGGCTTCCAGCATGGATACGCCCTCCTGCAGGGCGAACAGGGTGTCCCTGACAAGTTTGTTGTTGTGTTTGTAGAGACGGTACAGATATGCCGCGGTCGGGGTCTTGTAATCGGCCCCCTTGGCATCGGCTGTCCTGCGGCTGGCCACCAGCAGCACATCCTGCGCCTTTTTCTTGGGTACATAGCCCTTCGTCGCCAGGTCGTTGAGGTCTTCGGTCAGGTCCGGGGACAGGTTGTTGTATCCGGCGGAATAGATGATGCAAACATTCCGGATTGACTCCTTGTCAGCATTCCAGCCGTCACAGGCCGTCAGTACGAGGACCGGCAGCAGTAAGCGGGCGATGTTCCTTTTCAGTCTCATAGTATCTGCAAAGATAACAACTTTTGGCGATTCTGTCATCGCCCGCAATAATTATTCCATCTTTTGCTATCTTTGCAAGACAGATCCGTTATTTCTATGAATACTATTTCGAAGATGTTGATGACATCCGCCATGGCCGCCCTTGTCGCTTCCTGCGGCCAGAAGAAGGAAGCCGCTCCCGAATTCAAATATACGGTCGACCAGTTCGCCGACCTGAAAGTCATGCGATACCAGATTCCCGGATGGGAAGAACTGACGCTTCGCCAGAAGGCCTACGCCTATCATCTGGCCGAGGCTGCCAAATACGGCCGGGATATCACCTGGGACCAGTATTGCGCCTGGAACCTGCCGGTCCGCCATGTCCTGGAAGATATCCTGAACAAGTATCAGGGGGATCGGTCTTCTGCGGATTTCGAAGCCTTTACCGTGTATGCCAAGCGTGTCTTCTTCAGCAACGGCGTCCACCATCACTATGCGGAGGACAAGTTCGTCCCGGGATGCCCGAAAGAGTTCTTCGCTTCCCTGATGGAGGCGGTGGGCGATACCGATGCCGCCCTGCTGGACTTCATCTATGACAAGGACGCCTTGAACCAGCGCCGTTCAACTTCGAAGACCGGTGACATCGTGGCCCTGTCCGCCGTCAATTTCTACGACGGTGTGACGCGCAAGGAAGTCGATGATTTTTACAACAAGATGGTCGATCCGTCCGATCCGACCCCGATCTCCTATGGCTTGAATTCCAAGGTGGTCAAGCAGGATGGCGTGGTGAAGGAACTGCCGTGGAAGATCGGCGGCATCTACGGCCCGGCGATCGAGAAGATCTGCGCCGAACTGACGGAGGCGCAGAAATATGCCGAGAATGAGATCCAGTCGAGGGCCATCGGCCTGCTCCTGGAATACTATCGGACCGGCGACCTGCGGAAATGGGACGAGTTCAATGTGGAATGGGTGAAGGACACCCTCGGGACCGTGGATTTTATCAACGGTTTCATCGAAGACTATGATGACCCGCTGGGTCGCAAGGCGACCTGGGAGGGAGAGGTCCACATCAAGGATTTCGCCGCCTCCGCCCGTACGGAGACCCTGAGTGCCAACGCCCAGTGGTTCGAAGACCATTCTCCGGTCGACCCGCGTTTCCGGAAGGCCGAGGTCCGGGGCATCTCCGCCAAGGTGGTCAATGCCGTGGCCCTGGCCGGTGCGACCTATCCGTCCACGCCGATCGGCATCAACCTGCCGAACGCCGACTGGATCCGCAAGGACCATGGATCCAAGTCCGTGACCATCGCCAACATCACCCACACGTATGATTTCTCCTCCCTGGAATTCCCGAAGAGCGTGCTTTCCGAGTTCGCCTGGGACCAGGCCGAGATCGATGCCTTCAAATTATATGGCGGATATGCCGACGAGGTCCATACCGACCTGCATGAATGCCTGGGCCATGCGTCCGGACAGCTGCTCCCGGGCGTGAGTTCCACGGCGCTGGGCGAGTACCAGTCCGCCTTGGAGGAGGCCCGCGCCGACCTCTTCGGCCTGTGGTACATGGCGGATCCCAAGCTCCTGGAACTGGGTATCATGAAGCACCCGGACGCCTATAAGGCCCACTATTCCAACTATATCCGCAACGGGCTCTTTACGCAGTTCACCCGCGTCGAACTCGGCCGCCCGAATACCGAGGCCCACATGCAGAACCGCAAACTGATCGCGGAGTGGTGCTATGAGAAGGGCGCGGACCGCAACGTGATCGAGAAAAAAGTCCGGGATGGGAAAACGTACTTCGTGGTCAATGACTATGAGGCGCTCCGCGGCCTGTTCGGCGACTTGCTGGCAGAGATCCAGCGGATCAAATCCGAGGGGGATTATGAGGCCGGCAAGGCCCTGATCGAGAAGTATGCGGTGGATATCAACCCGGCCCTGCACAAGGAGGTGCTGGAGCGCTATGCCGCACTGGAGCTCAAGCCCTACGGCGGTTTCATCAACCCGGAGATCGTGCCGGTGGTCAAGAACGGGGAAATCGTTGACTACGAGGTGGTCTATACGGATGATTACCTGGGTCAGCAGCTCTATTACGGAGACAAGTACCGGACGCTGTAACCGGATTTGAAAGGTTGGAGGGATCTGCCCGTGACAGGTCCCTCTTTTTTAACGATGGGATTTCTGGATCAATACCGGTATTACCTGAAGGTCGAGCGGGGGATGTCGCCGAATACGGTGGCAGCCTATGTCCGTGACGTGAAGGATTTTTTCACGGTCACCGGCCTGGATGCTCCGGCCGTTTCTTCCGGGGATATCGTCGATTACCTGGCTGCCCGGGACATGTCCAAACGGAGCCAGGCGCGTCTGCTGAGCGCCCTGCGGTCTTTCTTCGCCTGGCAGATCCTGGAAAAGGAACGGGATGACAATCCCTGTGACGGGGTGGATTTTCCGAAACTCGGCCGCTATCTTCCGGAAGTGCTCTCGCAGGAGGAAGTGACGGCGATCCTGGAGTCGGTCGTCCCGGAGGGCTGGCAGCGGTGCCGGGACCGGGCCATCCTGGAGGTCCTGTACGGTTGCGGCCTCCGTGTCTCGGAGGCCGTCGGGCTGCGGGTTTCGGACGTCTTTTTCGAAGAGGGGTTCGTCCGGGTCATCGGGAAAGGGGACAAGCAGCGGCTGGTGCCTTTGGGCGAAATGGCCGCCGAGGCCGTCAGGCGTTATCTGGACCTGCGTCCTTTCGACACGGACACGTTGTTTGTAAGCAAGTCCGGACGTCCGCTCAGCCGGATCACCGTTTTCAACCTGGTCAAGACGCAGGCCATGGCAGCGGGCATCCACAAGGAAATCTCCCCGCATACCTTCCGCCATTCCTTCGCGACGCACCTGGTCGAAAACGGCGCCGACCTGCGTGTCGTCCAGGAAATGCTGGGACACGAAAGTATCCTCACCACCGAAATCTATACCCACATCGACTCCCGCACCTGGCAGCGCGCCATCCTCGACCACCATCCCCGCGGCTGAGTCCCGTCAGGCCTGGTCTTCGGCGATGGCTTTGTTGTAGCATTCGCGGCAGAGGGGCTCGTAGACGTCCTTTTCTCCGAGGACGACGAGTTTCTTGCTGGCGGAGAGGCGGTGGCTGTGGTTGGCGAGGTTGCCGCAGCGGACGCAGATGGCATGGACTTTCTGGACATCTTCTGCGATGGCCATCAGGCCGGGCATCGGGCCGAAGGGCTTGCCGAGATAGTCGGTGTCCAGGCCGGCGATGATGACGCGGACGCCGCGGTTGGCGAGGGTCTGGGCTACTTCGATAATGCTTTCATCAAAAAACTGGGCTTCGTCGATACCGACGACCTGCACGTCGGGGGAGACGTTCAGCATCCGGGCCGGGGTCTTGATCGGGGTGCAGGGAATGGTCGTGGAGTCGTGCGAGACGACATCGAGGTCGGAGTAGCGCTTATCGACGGTGGGCTTGAAGATCTCGATCTTCTGCTTCGCGAACTGGGCGCGTTTGAGCCGGCGGATCAGCTCTTCCGTCTTGCCCGAAAACATGGAGCCGCAGATTACCTCGATGCAGCCCGATTTTTTGGTATTTTCTGAAAACATATTTATTTTTGTAAATGACGCTTGCCGATGGGATCCTGTCGGGTCCGTAAGCAAAGATAGTCATTTTTCAGCCCTATGGAGAAAAAATTAGAAGAAGTTATCAACAGGCTGGAGGCCCTGAAAAAGGAGGTCACGGAGTTGGAAGCGGTGGTGGCGGAACTCTCCGCCGCACAGGCCGCCCAGGCCCCGGCTGCCGCCGGAGTTGAAGCCGTCGCACCGGTGGAACCGTTCGGCGACGAAGAGCCGGTCGACCTGTCCGAGCCCATCGATATTTCCCTGGAAGAGGCGGATTTCGTTCCCGTTCCGGCAGGAGAGCCTGCCGTCGATATTGAAGAGGTCCCTGCTGCTGAACCGATGGCTGAACCTGTCGCCGAAGAGGAGGCTGTCAGTCTGGATGAGGTTGAAGACCTTCCGGAGGAACCGCTGGTCGAACCGGAACCTGCGGAGGAACCGGAACCTGTCGAAAAGCCGGAGCCTGTCAAGGAACCGGAATCTGTCGAAAAACCGGAACCTGTCAAGGAACCGGAGCCTGCAGAAGAACCGAAAGCGGAGGCCGAGCCGGCCTCTGAGGAAGGAGGCTTCTTCGACCTGTTCGGCGAGGAAATTCCGGCTGAACCCCGGAAAGGCCGCCGGCGCCGCGAGAGCATTGCCGAGGTGGCGGAGGGAAGCGGCAGCAAGGCCGTGGTCGATGCCATGGAAGTCGGGGCTGCCTGGCGGACGGATATCCCGGGCCCGGAGGTCAAGTCGCTGCGCAGCGCCATCGCCCTGGGCGACCAGGTGATGTTCATCTCCCGGCTGTTCCGCAAGGATTCCGCCCTGTATCAGGATACCGTGGACCGGCTTAACCGGACCGGAACGCTGAAAGAGGCCATCGCCTACCTGAGCGAAACGTTCCCGGAATGGGACCTGGCTTCCGACGACGTCTACAAGTTCATGATGGCCGTCCGCCGCAAGATCCGCAAATAGGATGGCCGGTAAACTCTATATCGTACCGACGCCCGTCGGCAATCTCGAAGACATGACCTTCCGGGCCGTCCGGGTGCTGAAGGAGGCGGACCTGATCCTGGCCGAGGATACCCGTACCAGCAGTGTGCTGCTGCATAAATACGAGATCCATGGCAAGCTTCAGTCCCACCATAAATTCAATGAGCACCAGACGGTCGGCATGGTCAAGGAACGGATCCTGGCCGGACTGGATGTCGCTCTGATCAGCGATGCCGGTACCCCGGGCATTTCCGACCCGGGATTCCTGCTGGCCCGCACCTGTGCGGCGGAGGGGATCGACGTCGAGACCCTGCCCGGACCGACGGCCTGCATCCCGGCCATCGTATCTTCCGGCCTTCCGTGCGACCGTTTTTGCTTCGAAGGCTTCCTGCCGGTCAAGAAAGGTCGGCAGACCCTGCTGAAGGAACTGGCTGCAGAGCCTAGGACCATGGTCTTTTACGAGTCCCCGTACCGGCTCGTCAAGACCCTTGAACAATTTGCCGAAACCTTTGGTCCGGAGCGGGAATGCTCCGTGGCCCGCGAGATCTCCAAGGTGCACGAGGAACACCGCCGGGGAACCCTCGCCGAGGTGACGGCCTGGTACAAAGAACATGAGCCCAAAGGCGAGATCGTAATCGTCGTCGCCGGAGCGCCCAAGCAACGTCCGACCAAAGGGGAGAGAGACGCCCGGGAGGATGTCCCAACAGACGGAAGGTAAAGGTCCTTCCACTTCTTTCATCATCGGGGCAATCGCCCTGGCCTTTTTGATAACGGGTTACCAGACAGCCCTTTTCGTCCATCGTGCCGCTACGTTGGACATCGCTGCCCATGCCGACCGTCCGGATACGGTGTATATCATCGAACGGGTCCCGGCCGGGGAGGCCGATACGGGCGGCCCCGCTGCCGCTTCGTCCGGTTCCACCCGCCGGACCGTCCGCCGGGATGCCCCGCACAGCCCGGCCGTCCGGCAGGTACGGGAACGCTATGCCGTCCGTCGCTATGAATCCTTCCCCTTCGATCCGAACACCGTTTCCGTCGAAGACTTGCAGCGGCTGGGATTCTCCCTGCGGCAGGCGGAGGCCATCGACCGCTACCGCTCCAGCGGCGGCCGTTTCCGCCGGAAGGAAGATTTCGCGCGGTCGTATGTCGTCGATGACAGTGTCTATCAGCGCCTGGCCCCCTTTATCGAGAGTCCCCGGCTGGACATCAACCAGGCCGATTCCGCCGCCTTTGACGCCCTGCCCGGCATCGGCCCATACTAGGCTTCAAAGATGGTCTCGTACCGGAAGGAGTTGCATGGCTATTCCTATAAGGAGCAGCTCCTGGATATCCCGGGCTTCGACCAAGCCCGGTACGACGGACTGCAGGACCTGATTTCGGTCGGGCAGGCGGATCCCTACCGGATCTGGTCGCTTCCGGAGGATTCCCTGAAGCTGCATCCCTATATCGACAAATATGCGGCCCACGGTATCATCCTGTTCCGGGACAACCACCCCCGGGACCGCTGGAGTGTCGAAGCCTTGGCCAGCGCCGGCGTGCTGACCGCCGAAAACGCCGGTCGCCTGGTCCGCTGCCGGCTCGCCCCGCCGGAATGAAAAACCGCCGGCCCGGGAAGGGTCGGCGGCAGGTTTCAGGTGGACGGGCCTCAGTCGTTGATCTGGCTCATGGCCGCGCGGATCTTGGCCTCGATCTCGTCGCAGAGCTCGGCGTTGTCGGCGAGGATCTGCTTGGCCGCTTCACGGCCCTGGGCGAGTTTCTGGTCGTTGTAGCTGAACCAGGAGCCGCTCTTCTTGATGATGTCCAGTTCGACGGCCAGGTCGAGGATCTCTCCGCTGTGGGAGATGCCTTCGCCGTAGACGATGTCGAATTCGGCTTTCTTGAACGGCGGAGCCATCTTGTTCTTGACGACCTTGACGCGGGTGCGGTTGCCGAGGGCCTCGTCGCCGTCCTTGATCTGGGTCGTGCGGCGCACGTCGATGCGGACGGAGGCATAGAACTTCAGGGCGTTGCCGCCGGTCGTGGTCTCCGGATTCCCGAACATGATGCCGATCTTCTCACGCAGCTGGTTGATGAAGATGCAGCAGGTGTTGGTCTTGCTGATGTTGGCGGTCAGTTTGCGGAGGGCCTGACTCATCAGGCGGGCCTGGAGGCCGACCTTGTTGTCTCCCATCTCGCCTTCGATCTCGGCCTTCGGCGTCAGGGCGGCGACGGAGTCGATGACGATGATGTCGATGGCACCGCTGCGGATCAGGTTGTCCGCAATCTCGAGGGCCTGTTCGCCGTTGTCCGGCTGGGAGATGAGGAGGGTGTCGAGGTCTACGCCGAGGGCTTTGGCGTAGGTCCTGTCAAAAGCATGCTCGGCATCGATCATGGCGGCGATGCCGCCTTGTTTCTGAGCCTGGGCGATGGCGTGGATGGCGAGGGTTGTCTTACCGCTGGATTCGGGACCGTAGATTTCGATAATCCGGCCGCGCGGATATCCGCCGATTCCGAGCGCGTGGTCAAGGGCCACGGATCCGCTCGGGATGACCTGGACATCGTATTGCGGCTGATCCCCCAGCTTCATGATCGTCCCTTTCCCGAAATCTTTCTCGATCTTGTCGATCGTCGCCTGCAATGCCTTGAGTTTTCCGGCATTGGCGGCGGCACTGTCCTGTACTGCTTCTTTCGCCATGTTACAATTAACGTGTTAAGTTTACGGCACCGTCCGTCGTGGACGGCGACCATCGCAAAGTTATCAAAAAAGCCAGCATTCTGAAATATTTTTTGCGTAATTTTGCATACTAGGAAAAAAGCGTTTTTGCATGAAGACCGTCCTGCTTGGAAAGACCCCGGAAGAACTGAAAACCATCGCCCTGGAAAACGGGCTTCCCGCCTTTGCCGGGAAGCAGGTTGCCCAGTGGCTGTACCAGAAGAAAGTCCTTGACATTGAATCGATGACCAACCTGTCCAAGGCCGGGCGGGAGCGTCTGGCGGAGCGGTATGAAGTCGGACGCCGGGGCTGGACGGACCTGCAGTGCTCGAAGGACGGGACGAAGAAATACCTGTTCCCCGTCGCCTGTTCCCACCTGCACGGGCTGAACCGGGCGGACTCGGACAGCCATCTGGAAGAAAGCTCCATCGAAGCGGTGATGATCCCGGACGAGGACCGGCGGACCCTGTGCGTCTCCTCGCAGGCCGGCTGCAAGATGGGCTGCAAGTTCTGCATGACCGGCCGGCAGGGCTTCCACGGCCATCTCTCGGCCGGCGACATCCTCAACCAGCTGCTCAGCGTCGCCGAATCCGATGACCTGACCAACGTGGTGTTCATGGGAATGGGCGAGCCGCTGGACAATTATGAGAATGTCAAGCGGGCCATCGACATCCTGACGGCGGACTGGGGCTTCGGCTGGAGCCCGAAGCGCATCACCCTTTCCTCGATCGGCGTATTGCCGAACCTCCGCCGGTTCCTGGACGAGACCCGCTGCCACCTGGCCATCAGCCTGCATGATCCCTTCGGGGACGAGCGGCTCGGCCTGATGCCCGTCCAGCAGGTTTATCCGCTGGAGGAGGTCCTGGCCCTGATCCGGCAATACGATTTCACGGGACAGCGCCGCGTCAGTTTCGAATATACGATGTTTTCCGGGCTGAATGATGACAAGCGCCATGCCGACGCCCTGGTCCGGCTGCTGCGGGGCCTGGAATGCCGGGTCAACCTGATCCGTTTCCACAAGATCCCCGATTTCCCTTATGAAACCTCCCATGACGGCTCGATGGAACTGTTCCGGGACCGGCTGACCCGTGCCGGCATTACCGCCACGATCCGGGCCTCCCGCGGGGAGGATATCTACGCCGCCTGCGGCATGCTGGCCGGCGAACATGAGAACGGCTGACCATGAAAAGATTCCTGCTCATACTGACTTTGTTAGGGGCGCTCCTTCCCCTGCGGGCCCAGCAATACAAGCTGGATCCCGAGGCGTCGGCGGCCATCCGGGCGCGGCTGGAAGCGGTGCACAAGGACCGTCCGACCGTCGCACTGGTCCTCAGCGGAGGCGGGGCGAAGGGGGCCGCCCACATCGGCGTGCTGCATTATCTGGAATCCATCGGCATGCCGGTCGACCTGGTCGTCGGTACCAGCATCGGCGGCCTGATGGGCGGCCTGTACGCGCTGGGATACCCGGCGGCGCAGCTGGATTCGGTCATGCGGAACATGGACTGGAGCATGGCCCTGAGCGACAAGGTTCCCCGCGAGTATGTCTCCTATGCGGACAACAAATACAAGGAACGCTTCGTCCTGTCGTTCCCGTTTTTCTATTCTTCGGACGTCTTCCAGGAACAGCGGGAGGACCAGCAGCGCTTTTCCGGAGCACGGAAACGGTATGATGAGATCCATCTCGGGGCGGAAGACGGGGAAACGGCCTCCGGACTGTTCCGGGACAACCTGGTCGGCAGCCTGCCGGCGGGGATCGTCTATGGGCAGAATGTCGGAAATGTCATCAGTTCCCTGACGGTCGGATATCAGGATGCCCGCAATTTCGCGGAACTGCCGATTCCCTTTGCCTGCGTGGCCTCGGACCTGGTGTCCGGTACGGCCAAGGTCTGGGAGAAAGGACAGCTGAATACGGCCCTCCGGTCGACCATGTCCATCCCCGGCCTGTTCACGCCGGTCCGTTCCGACGGCATGATCCTGACCGACGGGGCGATGCGGGACAACTACCCGACGGCGCTTGCCCGGGAACTGGGTGCGGATTTCATCATCGGTGTCGACATCTCGGCCGCCTCGTACAATTACGGCGAAATCAACAACCTGCTGGATATCATCCAGTCCGGTATCGACATGCTCGGACGGGACTCCTATGAGGAAAACGTGACCAATACCGAGGTGACCATCCGTCCTGACATCGAAGGCTATGGACTGCTGAGTTTCAACCGGGAAGCCATCGACACGCTGATCGCCCGGGGCTACAAGGCAGCCGAGGGCCAGGCGGAGAACCTGGCCGTCATCAAGCATTTCCTCGGCGAGGACCCCAAACCCTCCCGCAGCGGCCGTGCGGCCGTGGACCTGTCCCGGGAAAAGGTGCGGATCGGCGGGATCGAGATCACGGGGGTTGATGACCGGGAGAACCAGTACCTGATGGAAAAGGTCGGCCGCCTGCTGGGAGAGGAGGTCGGAAAGGCGGAGATTGAACATGCGGTGGCAACCCTCTTCGGCACCAAGGCTTTTGACTACGTGACCTATGAACTGCAGGGAGATGCGGAACCCTATCACCTGCAGATCAACTGCAAGCGGGGACCGATCCACCACCTGGGCCTGGGTGCGCGCCTGGATACGGAAGAAATCGTGGCCGTGCTCCTCAACCTGGGGATCAACGCCCACAGCCTGCAGGGATCGGCCCTGGACCTCGAAGGCAAGGTCGGAACGAATCCCTTCGCCTCGCTCCACTACCGCTACCGCACGCGGCGCGGTCCGACCCTCAACCTGTCTGCCCGCTACAAGTATGTGGACCGCAACCAGTTCAGCGTGGGCGACAGCCGTTTCAAGATCGTGTACCACAACCTGCGGGCGGAAGCCTTCCTGTCCAACCTGCAGTGGCGGCAATTCGATCTCAACCTGGGCTTGCGGGATGATTATTTCCTGGTCAATTCGGTCATGTCCGACCGGGTCCTGTCCAGTTATGACCCGGGCGTGCACAACCATTATGTCTCGGCCTTCCTCCGCGGAAGGGCGGACACGTTCGATAACGGATATTTCCCGACAAAGGGGTTTTCCGCGGGGTTGGATTACTCCTGGGTCGTCTCCGGTTTCGAGGAGGGCATCGAGGATTTCCATGCCGTGCAGTTCGATGTCAAGGGGGTTGTCCCCGTTGCGGATTTCCTGTCTTTCCTGCCTTCCCTGAACGGGCGCTTCCTGATCGGCGAGCAAATCCCGCTTCCGTATCTCAATACGATCGGCGGAAGCCTGGCCGGCCGCTATCTGGACCAGCAGTTGCCGTTCATCGGCATCAACAACGCCGCACAGGTCTCGAATTGTATCGGAATCGCACGGGCGGACCTGCGTTTCAAGCTGGCACGGAACAATTACCTGACGGCCATCGCCAATTTCGGGGTGGAGGCCCATCAGCTGAAGGATCTCTTCTACAACGAGGGACTTGCCACCCTGTCCGGCTTCGGTCTGGAGTATGCCTATAATTCCATCCTCGGTCCGATCCGGCTGAATGTCCACTGGTCGGACCGGGTCCACCGGCTGGGCGCCTATCTGAGTGTGGGATTTGATTTTTAGTGCTATGGATGAGAAACAGTTACAAGTACTGAACCGGCTCCAGGCGCAATGCGCCCGGCGGGAGTATTGCCGCGCGGATATCCGGGTGAAGGCCCTGAAGGCCCTGGAAGGGGATGTGGCCGGCGCAGAGGCCGTCGTGGCTTCGCTGGTGGCGGACCGGTTTGTCGACGACCTGCGCTATGCCGCCGCCTTCGCGCGGGAGAAAGCCTCCCTGACCGGCTGGGGGCCAGTCAAGATCGGTTATGCACTGGCAGCCAAGGGCATCGGCCGGGAAACCGTCCGCCAGGCACTGGAAGAAATCGACGGAGCGGCGGCGGACCGGAAAATGGAATCGGTCCTGCGGGCCAAATGGCGGACCCTGGCGGAGGACCCCGAGGGCAAGCTGAAACTGCTCAAGTTCGGCCTGGGACGCGGCTATGAATACAACGCCTTGCAAGATCTGGTCGGCCGGATCGCCAAGGGAGAATAATAACCTGTCATAAACATGAGAAAACCTTTTGTCTGGCTGGCCGCACTTTGCCTGGCGGCCTGCAGCCCGAAACCTTCCCTGACCTCTCCGGATGGCCGGATCCAGCTGGATCTCACCTGCGAGTCCGGATCCCTTTCCTATCAGGTATCTGTTGACGGAACGCCCTTCATCCTTCCTTCCCCCCTGGGAATGGAAGCGGACGGCCTGGACCTCGCCAGCGGTTTTACGGTCCGGAAAATCCGTCATGGGCATGCCAATACGACGTGGACCCAGCCCTGGGGTGAGAACAAGACGGTCCAGGACTGCCACAAGGAGATGACGGTCGAGCTGGAAAATCCCTCCGGCGTGGGCCTGCTGCTTCGTTTCCGGGTTTTCGACGATGGCCTGGGCTTCCGGTATGAATATCGCCTGCCCGCTGACAGCGTGGTGGTTACCGATGAACTGACGGCCTTCCGTTTCGCTTCGGACGGCGACAGCTGGTCGATAGTCGGAGACTTCGAATCCTATGAAAAGCCCTACCGGAAGCTGCGCCTGTCTGCGGTAGACAATGCCAATACGCCGTTTACTTTCCGTACGGACGACGGCCTGTATGCCAGTGTACACGAGGCTGCCCTGTACGATTTCCCGGAACTGACGCTGCGCCGGAGCGAAGGCACTTCCTACGTCGCGGCCCTGGCCTGCGACAGCCCGTCTGACCGCCGAACCAAGGCGGTCGTGGGGAACTCCTTCCAGACCTCCTGGCGGACCGTGCAGATTGCGCACGAAGCGGTCGGACTGGTCAATTCCTCCCTGATCCTGAACCTCAATGAACCTTGCGCCATCGAAGACGTTTCCTGGATCAAGCCGGCGAAGTACGTGGGCGTCTGGTGGGGGATGCATCTGGGTGTCGAGGCCTGGTATGATGACGGCCGGCACGGTGCTACGACGGAAAACGCAAAGCGATACATTGATTTTGCAGCCGCCAACAACGTGGACGGCGTCCTCTTCGAAGGATGGAATGACGGTTGGGAGACCTGGGGGAACGGCGAATCGTTCAACTTCACGAAGCCTGCCCCAGACTTCGATTTCGACGAGGTGCTGCGGTATGCCGATGAAAAAGGCGTCGCCTATATCCTGCACCATGAGACCGGCGGCAATGTCCTGGACTATGAAAGCCAGTTGGATACGGCCCTGGACTGGGCTTCTTCCTATGGCATCCATTACCTGAAGACCGGTTACGCGGGCTGGCTGATGGCCGGTCACTACCACCACAGCCAATACGGTGTCCGGCATTTCCAGAAGGTGGCTGAGCAGGCGGCTGCGCGGCAGATCATGATCGATGCCCATGAGCCGATCAAGCCTACGGGTATCCGCAGGACGTGGCCGAATTTCATGACCCGGGAAGGTGCCCGCGGCATGGAGTGGAACGCCTGGAGCACGGGCATCGACCCGGCCCATCATGAGATCCTTCCCTATACCCGGCTGCTGGCCGGCCCGATGGACTATACCCCGGGCGTATTCGATATCGAGTACCGCCGCATCGAGGGGGATCCGCGCCTGAAGGTGTGGAACGGCCTGTCCGCGACGGAGTGCCGGGTTCCGACGACCCTGGCCAAGCAGATCGCCAACTGGGTGGTCCTTTACAGCCCGCTGCAGATGGCCTGCGACCTGGTGGAAAACTATGAAGGGCATCCGGCCTTCCAGTTCTTCCGGGATTTCGATGCGGACTGCGACTGGTCGAAAGCCCTGCAGGGCGAGATCGGGGAATACATCGCCGTCGTCCGCCGGGCGGGGGACCGCTATTTCTACGGGGCGACGACGGACGCGACCGGCCGTACCCTGACCCAGAAACTGGACTTCCTGCAGCCCGGGATCCGCTATCATGCAACCATTTACGCAGATGCACCGGATACCGACTGGCAGACCAATCCCTATGCCTATGTCATCACCGAACGTGAGGTGACGGATGACGATACCCTGGAAGTCGTGCTGGCTCCGGGCGGCGGCCAGGCAATCACCTTCATTCCGGTATCCCATTAGATTGCCTCCTTTCCTAAGAAGTGCCCCCTCCTGTCAGGGAGCGTGTTTTGTAATCTATTGATAAATACGAAATTAGATAAATCGTGTTCTGCAAATTCAATAAAGGCATTTTAAGTATTTTCTTGCTTGTCAGTCTGTTACAAAACACGGTCCGGGCACAAGATCTGCCGCAGTTTGTGGACATCCCGGCCGGCTCGTTCTGGATGGGCTCGAAGGGTTGGGGCTATGACTACGATGAGGCACCGGTACACCGGGTGACGCTCACGGAGCCATTCCGGATGAGTGCCACGGAGATCACCAATGCCCAGTACGAGCAGTTCCGTCCGGAGCACCGGGCCCTGAGAGGCGCCGAGTTCGGCCTTTCGACCGGTGATGACGAGGCCGTTGTCTGCGTGTCCTGGGAGGATGCGGTGGCATACTGCCGGTGGCTCTCGGAAAAGACGGGCCGGCATTTCCGGCTGCCGACCGAGGCGGAATGGGAATATGCCTGCCGTGCCGGAACATATACGCTTTTCTACACGGGGGATGGCCTGGGCAGTCCGATGTGGCGCAACCAGCAGACGGAAAGGAACTTGAAGAAGGTCGACCTCACGGTCGGAAAGACACCTGCCAATGCTTTCGGACTTTATGACATGCATGGCAATGTCGAGGAATGGTGCCAGGATTGGTATGGGTCTTATCCGGCTGGTCCGGTTTCCGATCCCGTCGGACCGGCCATCGGGGAATACAGAATCACCCGCGGCGGCAGCCACAATACCCCGGAGTCTTACCTTCGGAGTGCTTCCCGCAGCGCAGCCATCCCGACGGACGCCCATAGTCAGATCGGCTTCCGGATCGTTGAGGGTCCGGCCCCGGCCGTGCTCGCTGTCAATGGGAAGCATCGTGCTGTTTTCCAAAGAGGTGTCCGTTCAAAAAAGGCAAAATGGAAAACGCTGCAAGGTCCTGTTTTCAGGGAGCCCATCCCGTTTGTCATCCGGCCTGACGATGATACTCCCTTCTACCGGCACAACCACCAGCCGGCCGTGACCTGGTGCGACAATGGCGACCTGCTGGCCGTCTGGTTCTCCTGTGATGCGGAAAGCGGCCGGGAGATGGTCGTGCTCGGCTCCCGTTTCCATAGAGGGACATGGTCGCCGGCGCAGTTGTTCTTCAAGGTGCCGGACCGTAACATGACGGGCAGCGCCTTGTGCCGGTTGCCCGATGGGAAACTCCTGCATGTCAACGGCGTGGGGAATTCCGGGGATTGGCAGAACCTGGCCCTGGCCGTCCGTTTCTCCGACGACAACGGGGCTACGTGGTCGGTACCCCGGCTGGTGACGACGCATGGCAAGCGCCATCAGGTGATCGCCGGAACGATCGTCCTGGGAGACGGGACGATCGCCCAGTGCTGCGATGCGGGGCCGGAGGGTCATGACGGTACGGCCGTCTGGCTGAGCCGGGACGGGGGACAGACCTGGGAGGATACAGGGGGCACCCTGGCAGGGATCCACGCCGGACTGGTGGAACGCAAGGACGGTTCCTGGCTGGCCCTGGGGCGGGGGAACAGTGTGACCGGACCTGACCGGAAGCCGTATATGCCGATGAGCATCTCGACGGACCGGGGCCGGACATGGACCGTGACGGCCAGCGGATTCCCGCCGATCGACGGGGGACAGCGGCTGGTGCTCCGGCGTCTGGATGAAGGTCCGATCCTCTTGGTCTCCTTCACGGACCATCCGCAGCGTTCGGCGGAGAAGGGGATGGATTTCGGGGGTACGAAAGGCTATGGAATCTATGTCGCCCTGTCCTACGATGAGGGACAGACCTGGCCGGTACGCAGACTTCTGACGGACGGGCGCTACCGATTCCTGGACGGGGGCGCATGGACGGGCTTTTTCGAGATGGATGCCACCCATGCCGAGCCGCGCGGATATCTGGCCGCTACCCAGACGCCGGACGGCCTGATCCACATCCTTTCGAGCCGGCTGCATTACCGGATCAACCTGGCCTGGATCGAACAGCAGCCCCTTTCCGATTAAGCGAAGAAGCTATTTCCGGGTGATCCAATCGGGGTAGACAAGATTCCCGATCTGCCGGGAAATCTCTCCGGCCCGCCGGCTGACGTAGTTGGAGGGCTTTCCGGCGGTGCGTTTGCGCGGATCCGGCAGGCAGGCTGCGATCTGGCAGGCTTCGCGCCGGGTCAGTTCTGCGGCGGAATGTCCGAAGTGGGCCTGGGCGGCGGCTTCCGCCCCGAAAATGCCGGTCCCCATCTCTGCTACGTTGAGGTAGACTTCCAGGATCCGTTTCTTGCCCCAGATCTTTTCGATGAGGAAGGTGAAGTAGGCCTCGATCCCTTTCCGGATCCAGGTCCTGGATGGCCAGCAGAACACGTTTTTCGCGGTCTGCTGGCTGATGGTGCTGGCGCCGCGGAAGCGGGTCCCTTTCCGGCGCTCCTCCAGCGCATTCTGGATTTCCTCGTGGTCGAATCCTTTGTGGTTCAGGAATTTCTGGTCTTCACTGGCGATGACGGCCTTGGCCAACTCCGGGGAGATGTCCTCCAGGGATTTCCAGGTGCTGCGGGTATGGTAATCCGGGTCTTTGGCGTGGACGATGGTCTGCTGGAGCATCAGGGGCGTGACCCAGACCGGTACCCATTTGAAAATGACTACGAGGAAAACCGAAAGGAGGATGATGATGGAAATGATCATCGTGAGGAAGCGCGTAATGCGGCCGGTGAGGGTTCTGGCTGCCATGGGTCAGGGATCATTATTTCTCGGCGGGCAGTTCGGTACCGGCCGTCAGCCTGCGGATGGCCTTGATGTGTCCGAAGAACTCGATGGCGATTACGCGGATCACGGTGTAGGCGGGGATGGCGACGAGCATGCCGAAGATGCCGCCGAGATGGCCGGCCATGATCAGGACGATGAAGATCTCCAGCGGATGGGACTTGATGCTGGTGGAATAGATGATCGGCTGGAAGAGGAAGTTGTCGACCATCTGGGTAACGGCGAAGATGCCCACGAGGATGGCCAGCATGATGAGCCAGTTCATGTCTCCGCCGGCAGCCGCGGCGCTGCTGAATTTCAGGACGAGGCCGAGTACGGTGCCGATGCCGGCGCCGATCCAGGGACCGACGTAGGGGATGATGTTGAGCAGGCCGGTCATGAAGGCGATACCCAGGGCGGTCTGGAATCCGAGGCGGGCGATCAGCCACAGGCCCAGGAAATTGAGCAGGGCGACGCCGAGGACTTCCGTGATCAGTCCGACGAAATAGCGGGAGAGCAGGTGCTCGATGCTTCCGATGGCATCGATGGCCTGTTTTTCAATCCGGTCGGGGACCAGGGAGGCGATGATCTTGCTGAAGAGTTTCTCGTCTTTGATGAAGAAGAAGCTGATGAAAACGACGCAGAAAATACCGATCCCGATGTTGCCGAGGGTGGAGGCGACCGATCCGACGACCGAGGTGATACTGTTCAGGTCGAAGGTGTCCTTGATCCAACCGATGGCGTATTCCTGGATGGAGAAGTCGGGCTCCAGGTTGGGGAAAGTGGTGATCATCCAGATGTTGAAATTGTCCAGCATGGTTCCGAAGCCGGCGGAGTTGTAGGAGGCGGCCTGCATGTTGGCGGAGATGTTCTGGACAATGCTGTAGATGACCGGGACCAGTTCGGTGATGATACCGACAAAAATCAGCAGGATAATAAGCTGGGTCATAACGGCCAGCAGGGCGTCAGGCAGGGCTTCCCCCTTGACCGTCACTTTCTTGAGGATCTTTTTGATGGGCCGTCCGATCAGGGAGACGACGGCGGCGGCGATAATGTAGACCAAGACGGTCCGGAAATACCAGCAGGCCGCGATGATGGCGGCTGCGCCGGCGAGGTACATGATGTACCGGGCGAGTTTGTCGGTACTGCGTTCCATGTTATGTTTCGTTTAAAATCGCGTCAGAGAGTTCTTGTGCGCTGGCGACGATGCGCCAGGGGTGGTAGGCGGCGAGTTCTTCGCGGGTGCGGAAACCCCAGAGTACGCCGGCGGTGCGGACGCCGGCATTGATGCCGGTCTGCATGTCGGTATTGGTGTCGCCGACATAGAGGACTTCGTCCAGTTTTACGTCCGGGGCGGCGGCCATGGCTTGGCGGACGATGGCGGGGTCGGGCTTGATGGGCTGGCCTTCGCGCTGGCCGAGGACCTTGACGAAGCCGTATTTTTCGAAGAAGATGCGGATCAGTTTTTCGGCGCCGTCCTGGTATTTGTTGGAGGCGAGGGCGAAGCGGATGCCGGCCTGGTGGAGGCGGTCCATCATGTCCATGATGCCGGGGTAGGGCCGGGTGCGGTCGCAGATGTGGGCATCATACCAGGGCAGGAAGAGGGCGGCCATCCGGGCGACGTTCTCTTCGTTGTTTTCCTGAGGGGGCAGGGCGGCCCGGAAGAGGTTGTAGATGCCTCTGCCGCAGAAGATCTTGTAGGCGTCCATGGGATGCTCGGGATAGCCGAGGGTGCGGAGCGCGTGGTTCGTGGCGTTCCCCAGGTCCTCCACCGTGTCCAGCAGCGTCCCGTCCAGGTCGAATAGGATTAGTTTTGTCATATCGGCAAAGATACGCCACTCCAAACGCAAATGCAAATCTTCGCTCCGCAATCCTCGGCCGCGTCCGGCTTACGTTCGCTTCCGCTTCACGTTCCGCCGCATCCGGCTAGCGTTCGCTTCCGCTCCGTGTGTCGCTGCTGCGCGGGAGGACGGTGGCGAAGGCTTCGGCGCTGCGCGCCTACGTCCCGTCACTCGCTTCGCTCGTGCCACCCGCTCATGGGGCCGCGGGCGACCACACCTTCGCCACCGTCCTCCCGGCTTCGCAGCGTAGCATCGAACGGCATTGATCCGGCATTTGTGCGCGACCGGATTTCCTCGTTCTTTTTCCGAGGTTAGCTTATTCTGCCACCTGCCAACAGCAATCCGAGGTTCGAGGCAAGAAATGCATATTGCTGACTATGAATTATCTAGCGGTATGTCATGTAGAAAAAATACTACATGACATGCCGCTAAGCAATTGATAATTATAATATTATATTTTTCGTTAGTCCTCCTTCAGGGTGACGAGGGTGTTCTCTTTGTCGGGGGTGAGGCCGATCTTGAGGGTGCGGAGGGTGCCGGCTTCTGCCTTGGGGCGGCGGAGCATGCGGTCGGAGAGGATGAACTCGGAGACGGGGTCCTCGATGTAGCGCATGACGGCGCGTTTGAGCGGACGGG
>JAFUUB010000024.1 GCA_017483985.1 Bacteroidales bacterium
ATGCGGCTCTGCGGCTGGCTGAATGCCCGGATCACGGCGTTCAAGCCCGGACATACGATCAACAATCTGGCTGCCCGTGCCGTCCTGGCAAAACTGGAGGGCGCCCTGACAATATAGAAAAATACCATGAGCAAGATTCATCCCCTGGCATACGTAAGCCCCATGGCAAAGATCGGTGAGAATGTCGAAATCGGTCCCTATGCCTACATCGATGACGAAGTTGAAATCGGCGAAGGTACCAAGATCCATCCCCATGCCGTGATATACAACTATGTACGGATCGGAAAAGACAGCGAAGTCTTTCCGGGCGCCGTCGTGGGAGCCATCCCCCAGGACCTCAAGTTCGACGGGGAAGTGACCTATGTGGAGATCGGCGACCGTGTCACCATCCGTGAGTGCGCCACCATCAACCGGGGCACCAAGGCCAGCGGAAAGGGTGTGACCCGCGTCGGGGACGATACCCTGGTGATGAGCTATGCCCATATCGCGCACGACTGCAACATCGGCAAGCATTGCATCCTCGTCAGCTACGTCGGCCTGGCCGGCGAGACGGATGTGGATGACTGGGCCATCGTCGGCGGCGGCTCCAAGGCCCACCAGTTCACCAAAATCGGCTGCCATGCCATGGTCGGCGGCGCCTGCAAGATCAACAAGGACATTCCGCCGTATTCCCTGTGCGGCCGCGAGCCCATCAGCTTCGCCGGCGTCAACATCGTCGGCCTGCGCCGCCGCGGATTCTCTTCCGACGTGATCCGCAACATCAAGGACATTTACGACACGATCTATTATCAGGGCTACAATATCTCCGACGGTTGTGCGAAGGTTGAGGCCGGCTTCCCGGAATCCGAGGAACGTGACACCATCCTGCGTTTCATCCGGGCTTCGAAGCGCGGCATCGTCCGGGCCAGCGACGGCAAGGAGCGCGGCCCGATCGAGTAATGCTCCTGTCGACGGCTTTTCTTCCGCCGCTGAGCTGGTTCGCCGCTGCGGCCAAGGATTTCACCCTGTCTCCGGACAGGGTTTTTCCGTCTGTGGTCCGCCTGGAAGCCTGCGAGCATTTTGTCAAGCAGTCCTACCGGAACCGCTGCCGGATCCTGACTGCAAACGGGGTCGAAAACCTGCAGGTCCCGGTCCTGCATGATGAGGGATTGTATCGGATGCCCGTTACGGAAGTCCGGGTCGACTACACGGTACCCTGGATCCCGAAGATGGAACGGGCCCTGGCTTCCGCCTATGAAAGTGCCGCCTTCTTCGAAGATTACCGGGACGGCCTGTTTTCCATCCTGGAATCACAGCCCCGGACGCTCTGGGAGCTGAACCTGCGGCTGATCCTTTTCCTGCTGGACCGGCTGCACCTGGCCGTGGACCTGCAACCGACGCAAGTCTATGAGCCGGAGGCTGCGGAGGACCTGCGGGGCGCCATCCATCCGAAACATCCCGACACGATATTGAAGGACCTGGCACTGGAAAAGCCATATTTCCAGGTCTTTGCCGGGAAATATGGCTTCCAGCCGAATCTGTCCGTGGTCGACCTCCTGTTCAATGAAGGTCCGGACAGTATCTTGTATCTGAAGAATCTCTAGAACCGCCAGCCGAAGGTCGCGACGATGTCCCAAAGGTTGTTGCTGATCTTGACCGTCGGACTGACGACGGACGCATAATCATCGTACAGCATCTGGTAACGGTTGACGAAGCTGCCTCTGAAGGCTACGTCCACGAAGAAGGCGCCGGGAGAGCTGTATCCGAAACCGAGGGATGCGGACTGACGGTTGTCAAATCCCTTGTCTTTCTGCTTGTCCGGAAGCGTCGTCAGGGTATAGCCTGCGCGGAGCGCGAATTCCGGCATCGGCTTGAGCTCGAAGCCCAGGCGGATGGCGTGGGAAGCACCGTAGGTATTGCGGATGTCTTCATTCTCGGCGGCGTAGCTGTCGGAATAACCCTCGAAGGCGGAGTGAAGCTTCATGGCGCTGAAGTCGGCCATCTCGTAATCGGCGCTCACGACACCCATCCCGAAATTATAGGCGGCACCCAGGTTGAAGCGGAACGGAGAGGTCAGGCGGTATTCGCCTTCTCCCTGCGGGGAACTCTCACTGGCGCTGAACTTGCTGTCCGTGAAGGAGATGTCACCCGCTGTACGGTAGTACTCGTGGATGTGCATGGCCGTCGGGGTCTGGATGGCGGCACCCAGCCGCAGTTCCGGCACCGGAACATAGATCATGCCGATTTTGCCATAGACGCCGCTGCCGTCGGCTTCCATGTAATTGCGCATGCGCATGGAACTGAAGTAGGTATCGGTGCCCTCGAAATTGTTCGGGAAGTCCTGGGGATCGACTGCTTCTTCGATCGTGTATACTTCACGTTCCATGTCCAGGGAGACCAGACCGAGGTTGAAGCCGAGGAAGAACCGGTCGGAGAAGTTCAGGCCCATGTTCATGACCATGTCCATCCGGTTGCCGCGGGTCTGGCGGCCCCAGCGCTGGTTCAGCGGACCACCCGTACGGAAGTAACCGTCGTCAAACAGCCTTTCCGTCGATCCGACATACGCATCGTCGGTCCCGTCTTCGTTGTAGATCATGCCGGTGCGCCAGCCGATCACTTCGGGCCAGTAGACATCCGGATTGTCATACGGGTTGTTCTCGAAAGCGGCAGAGGAAATCCCTTTCAGTCCGGCAGCCATCTGGCCGAGGTAGGAAGTGTGGGGATTGGTCCCGAAGGCGGCCACCTGGTCCAGGTAGTTGGCGGTGGCGTTGCCGGTGAACCCGAAGGAGATGCCCTTCAGGCCGGAACGCTTATGCAGGTCGGTGTACATGTTGACACCGAAGTTCGGCATGGTGAAGCGGCCCCGGTTGCTCTTGAGCGGACTCTGGAAGTCCGTGTCGGTGGGACTGTATTCCGCACCGGTCGCAACAATGCTCACATTCGGCGTCAGGGTGACCTGCGCGTAGTGGGCGACGGCAGACCCGGCCGGATTGATGCCGATGGATCCCAGGTCGCCGCCCAGGGCGGTGAAGGCATTGCCCATCGCGATGGTCCGGGCGGTGCCGTAGTAATTGTACTCGCTGAACTGGAGGGCGTCGCCGATGGTCTGGGCACCGGCGGAGAGCGCCGCGAAAGCGAGAAGGGTTGCGATTGCTATCTTTTTCATGGTCTTTCCGTTTTTGATTAAGTCATGCATCGGATCGCGGACTTATCGGCGTCCGCTGCCGCCACTGCTGCGGGAAGAACCGCCGCCGGAATAACTGCCGCCACCGCTGCTGCGGGAGGAGCCGCCGCCGGAATAACTGCCGCCGCCATAGCTGCCGGAAGAACTGCGGGAGCTGCCGCTGGAATAACTGCCGGAAGACCGGCTGACGGAACTGGAGGAACGGCTGGCAGAACTGGAAGAGCTGCGATAGCTGCCGGAGGACGAACCGCTGCTGCGGTACGTGGCCGAGCTGCTGGTGCGGCTCTGGGAACTCGGACGGCTGGCCGCCGAGGAGGAGCTGCGGGAAGCGCCGGAGGACCGGTAGGTCGAGGAGGAGCTGCTGCTGCGGGCTGCGGTGCTGCCGGAGGACCGGCTGGTGTTCACGGAAGAACTGGCCGCGGAGCTGCGGGTGGCTGCGGAGGAGCTGCGTCCTGCTGCCGTGGAGGAGCGGACGGCTCCGGTTCCGGAAACCTGTCCGGCGGAAGTGCGGGCTACGCTGCTGGCGGAGGAACGGGACGTCCGGGCGGCCGTGCCGGACGAACGGGTCGCGGCGGAAGGCCTTGCGGCGGTTCCGGCGGAGGAACGTCCTGCGGTCGAGGCCGTGCTCTTGGTGGCGGTGCTGCTGCTACGGCGTCCGGAGATGCTTTGCGTGGAGCGTCCGCCGATGGCGTCGGTCCTGCGGGGGTGGGTCAGGTTGCTGGTGCCGAAGTAGCGGTTGCCGTGCAGGCCGGTCCCTGCGTAGGGATGGCCATGGCCCCAGCCATAGTGGTATCCGCCCCAAGCATAGTAGTACGGAGTGTGCCAGCCCCAGTAGGGATTGCCATACCAGCCGCTGTAGTACCAGGGGCTGCCGTACCAGTAGGAGTCGTAGTACCACGGATCGTACCAGTAAGAGCCGTAATACCAGGGATCATGCCAGTAGCTGCCATAATACCACGGATCGTAGAAGTCCCAGTACCAGGGATCCCAGGCCCAGGCGCTGTAACGCCAGGGACGGTAGAATCCGCCGTAGTGCCAGGGACGGCCCCAGTACCAGGCCGAACTGTAATGCCAGCGGCTGTAGGGGGCGTAACCGAGCCAGATGTCGACGGACGGGGTCTCGGCAAGGGTGACAGAGGTAGTGTTCGCATTGCGGTCGAAGCGGACCGTCGCGGACATGTTCTCCGGGACGAACAAGGTGTCGGCACCCTGCCCGCTCCGCAGGTAAACTTCAGAGCCTTTCGTCTGCTCGACGAGGGATGCGATCTCTTCGTCGGAAGCAGGAACAGTTTCGGTGGTTACGGTTTCAGGCCTATAGTAGATACCGTCCTGGAACTGCTGTCCAGAGGAAGCGAACTGCGCAGAAGACCCACACGCGGTCAGGGCGATCAGCGCGGCAAACAGGGGAATGAGTCTTGTTTTCATATCCGTATCTCCTATAATTGTAATATAAAATTTGTATCTTTGTACGCCCGCTTTCCAACACGGATCGGGGCGTTTGGAAGGGCTATGGCAATAACCATACCATTCCATCCGATGCAAGGTTAGAAAATTAATCGATAAAAACCAAAAAAATGGCAGATCAGATTACGAAACGGTCGGAAAACTACTCCCAATGGTACAATGACCTGGTGGTAAAGGCCGACCTTGCCGAACAAAGTGCGGTCCGCGGCTGCATGGTGATCAAGCCTTATGGCTATGCGATCTGGGAGAAGATGCAGCATATCCTCGATGAGAAATTCAAGGCTACCGGCGTCCAGAACGCCTATTTCCCGCTGTTTATCCCGAAATCCTTCTTCAGCCGTGAGGCTGAGCATGTCGCCGGATTCGCCAAGGAGTGCGCCGTGGTGACGCACCACCGCCTGATGAACGACCCCAATGGGAACGGCGTCGTGGTCGATCCTTCCGCCAAGCTGGAGGAAGAACTGATCGTCCGCCCGACTTCCGAGACCATTATCTGGAATACCTATAAGAACTGGATCACCTCCTGGCGCGACCTGCCGATCCTGTGCAACCAGTGGTGCAACGTGGTCCGCTGGGAAATGCGTACCCGCCTGTTCCTCCGTACGGCCGAGTTCCTCTGGCAGGAAGGCCATACCGCCCATGCCACTTCCCAGGAAGCCCAGGAAGAGGCCGAACGCATGGTCCATGTCTATGCCGACTTCGCCCGGAATACCATGGCCCTGCCGGTGATCATCGGCCACAAGAGCCCGAACGAGCGCTTCGCCGGCGCCCTCGATACCCTGACGATCGAGGCCATGATGCAGGATGGAAAGGCCCTCCAGGCCGGTACGTCCCATTTCCTCGGCCAGAACTTCGCCAAGTCCTTCGATGTCCAGTTCACCAACAAGGACAGCCAGCTCGAATATGTCTGGGCGACTTCCTGGGGCGTTTCGACCCGTCTGATGGGCGCCCTGATCATGGCCCACGGCGATGACAACGGCCTGGTGCTGCCGCCGGCCCTCGCCCCGATCCAGGTCGTGATGGTCCCGATCTACCGCAAGCCGGAAGAACTGGATGCCGTCCTGGAGAAGATGTATGAGGTGAAAAAGCAGCTCGAAGCCCTCGGCCACAGCGTCAAGATCGACAGCCGCGATACCCTCCGTCCGGGCTTCAAGTTCGCTGAATGGGAGCTCAAGGGCGTGCCGGTGCGCATCGCCATGGGCCCGCGCGACCTGCAGAACGGCACCGTCGAGGTGGCCCGCCGCGACACCCTGACCAAGGAGACCATGCAGCTTGAAGGCATTGCGGAGCACATCCACGGCCTTCTCGATGAGATCCAGGCCAATATCTACCAGAAAGCCTTTGATTTCCGTGCTGCCCATGTCGAGAAATGCGACAGCTGGGAGGAATTCAAGGCCAAGATCGACACCGGCAAGTTCCTGCTGTGTCACTGGGACGGTACGCCCGAGACCGAGCAGGCCATCAAGGACGAGACCAAGGCGACGATCCGCTGCATCCCTGTGGACAGTTTCGTCTGCGAAGAGGAAGGCGTTGACATCTATTCCGGAAAACCGTCGAAGCAGCGTGTCGTATTCGGTATTGCATACTAACGAATTAAACAAGAGATTATGAAAAAGTTATTTGCCATTCTGGCAGGTTCGGCCCTGAGCGTGGCCGCCTTCGCCCAGAATAATGCCCAGGAGGCTGCCGCAGCGGCCGCCGCCGCGATTGCCGGCACCCCGCAGTCGGAAGTCCCGGCTCCGAAGCCGAACTACTGGACCCGTTCTTTGATGACCAATATCAGCTTTGGCCAGAACTCTTATTGGAACTGGGCCAAGGGCGGCAACAACAACATCTCCCTCAACGCAACGATTGACGGCAATGCCGATTATGAGAAGGATAAGCTGGTCTGGAAGAACCACATGCTGCTCAAATACGGTTTCCTCTATTCCGAGGACAAGCCGATCTACCAGAAGAACATCGACCAGATGCTGCTGGAAAGCACGCTCGGTTACAAGGCGACCCCGACCCTGAGCTACTCCGCGAAGTTCACCTTCCTGAACCAGTTTACCAACGGCTATACCTATAAGGCTCCTTCCGTCGAAGAGCCGACCAAGAAGGATTGGAAGGATGCGCGCGAACTCAAGTCCGGATTCCTGTCCCCGGGTATCGTGACCCTCGGTCTCGGTATTGACTGGGTCCCGAACAACTGGCTGACCGTCAACTTTGCCCCGTTGACCGGCGGTTTCACCATCGTCTCCGAGAAAGAACTGGGACTCTGGGGTGAGAACCTCCGCAAGAACTACGGTATGGCGCTCAAGAAGGAGTATGAGGATGTCGACGTGAAGGAAGCGGCCCTGCATCCCGAGTATTACCGCGGTGCCCGTTTCGAATTCGGTGCCCAGCTGACCGTCGGTGCGAAGGTCAAGATTAACGACAACTTCGAAGCCTCGACCAAGTTCATCGGTTTCTCCAACTACCTGAAGAACCCGCAGAACATCCGCGTCTACTGGGACAACACCCTGTCCTGGAAGCTGGCCAAGTACTTCGCCCTGACCATGAACACCAACCTGATCTACGACGATACCATCCTGATCGTCGATACCGATCACCCCAACGGACACAAGGCTGTCCAGTTCTTCGAGGGCCTGCTCTTCGGCTTTACCTATACCTTCTCTTCGAAGAAATAAATCCTGAAACCGCTTCCTGCCATGCTGGAGCGATTGAACCATACACTGGAAGGACTGCCCTGCCAAAAAGACAGGGTGGTCCTTCTGGCTGTCAGCGGGGGGATGGACTCCATGTGCATGGCCGACCTCTTCCTGCGGACGGGGCGTCCCTTCGAGGTGCTGCACTGCAATTTCGGGCTGCGTGGCGCGGACAGCGACGCGGATGAGGCCCTGGTCCGGGAGTGGTGCGTGGATAACGGGATTCCGCTGCAGGTTAGGCATTTCGATACCTCCTGGTATGCCGCCGAGCAGGGAATCAGCATCGAGATGGCTGCCCGGGACCTGCGGTATGAGTGGTTCGACCTGGAGAGTGCCGCCCGGGACGGCGCCCCCGTAGCGGTGGCCCATCACCTCGATGATAACGCCGAGACCTTGGTCCTGAATCTGTTACGTGGTACGGGCCTGGAAGGCGTCCGTGGCATGCGCCCTGTGCGCCCACTCCCCGGCGGGGGGCAGCTGATCCGGCCGCTGCTGGGTTTCAGCCGGGCGGAGATCGAGGCGTATGTGACTTCGAACCGGATTCCGTTCCGGGAAGACCGGACCAATGCCGAGGACCGCTACCTGCGCAACAAGGTCCGGCACCAGGTCCTCCCGGTTTTCCGGGAGCTCAATCCTTCTTATCTTCAGACCCTGGGACAGGATATGGCCCGTTTCGACGAGGCGGCCCGGATCGTGGATGCGTGGTACTGGGATCATCTGCCCTCCGGCGACCGGATTCCGTTCGCGGAGCTGTTTGCGGCAGGGGAGTGGCGGTATCTGCTGTACCGCCTGCTACGGGAGCGGGGCTTCCCCGCCTCCGTGCAGGAGCAGGTCGCGGACATGCTGTGCGCCGGGCGGCAGACAGCCGGACACCTGTATGAGAGTCCCGGCTGGCGGCTTGCCCTGACGGCGGATGCGCTGGTCTTCGAGCCGGTCGTGCCGCAGGACCCGGGCCCCTGGGAGATTCCCGCTCCCGGTTCATACGACTGTGGCGGATGCAGGGTCACCGTTTCCCTGGAACCCTACGCTGCCGGCATGCCGGTCCGCTGTCCGGAAGGGGAGTCCGTCTTTGATGCGGCTTCGGTCCGGTTCCCGCTGAAGGTCCGCCATTGGCAGGCCGGCGACTGGTTCCGCCCCATCGGCCTGAACGGCAGCAAGAAACTGAGCGACCTGTTCGTGGACCTGCATTACGACCGTCTGAAAAAAGAGAAAGCCCTCGTCCTGTCGGGCGAAGGCTCCCATGTCTATGCTTTGCTGGGCTTGCGGACCGATGCCTCCGTCAGGGTGACGGAGCGGACCGCGAAAGTCCTGCGGATCAGAATCCGATAACCATTTCGTACGGCATCCGGGCCATGAACCGGTCGCTGGCGGCCGCGTTCCAGTCCTTGAACGCCTTTCCGACCGGCGCAAACGGCGTATCTGCCAGGACGTCGTTGTCTTTCTGCATGCCCTGTCCAAAGGACTCCAGCATTGATTCCATCAGGGTCATGGCCTTCGGATAGGCGACGACCTGCCACTGGGTCAGGTCGGTCTCGCCACCCGCCTGGGCAGCGAACTTGATGGCATCTTCGAGGGTGCCGATCTCGTCGACGAGGCCGATGCCAAGGGCGTCGGCGCCAGTCCAGACGCGGCCCTGGGCGATCTCATCCACCTGCTCGGGGGTCATGTCGCGGCCTTCGGCGACATTGTTCAGGAAAGCGCCGTAGATCTCTTCGATGGACTGCTGCATGAACGCTTTCTCCGAATCTTCCAGCGGGGCGAAGAGGGACATCATGCCGCTGTGCTTGCTGGAGCCGACGGTGTAGACGCCGACCTTCAGTTTCTCTTTCAGGGTCTTGCTGGCATCGGGAATCATGCTGAACACGCCGATGGAACCGGTCAGCGTGGTGCGGTCGGTATAGATCCGGTCGCAGCTGTTGGAAATCCAGTATCCGCCGGAAGCCGCATATTCGCCATAGGAGGCGATGACCGGTTTCTCGGCCCGGAGCAGGTCGATTTCCGTCTTGATCTTGTCGGAAGCGAGGACGCTGCCGCCGGGGGAGGCGACGCGGAAGACCACGGCCTTGATGCTTTCATCCTTGCGGATCTTGGCGATCTGGGCGGCGAAATAGTCGCCGGCGACCTGCTGCTTGCCGTTGCCTTCTACGATATTGCCTTCCGCATAGAGGATGGCGATCTTTTTCTTGGCTTTGGTATTCGGTTTGGCCTTTGCCGTCACATAGTCGGTGAAAGGAATCATCTTGACTTTGTCAAAATCTTCGACGACGGCGAGGGTGGCGAGCTTGTCCTGCAGCTGGCTGCGGGTCATCAGCTCATCGACCAGCCCGTTGTCAACCATGTCCTGGGCGTTGACCAGGGAAAGGTTGTCGACCAGCTCGCTCAGTTTTCCGGCGGGCAGGTCGCGACTCTTCTCGATATCGGAGGCGAAGGCATTCCAGATGGAATTGATCATGACCTGGTTCTGTTCCAGGTTCTCCGGGCTCGGCTCGCCCTTGATGTACATCTCACCGGCGGATTTGTATTTGCCGTGGCGGATCAGCTGGACATTGACGCCCAGTTCCTTGAGCAGGTCACCCAGGAAGATCATCTGGGTCCCGATACCGGTGATCATCGGGCTGGCACCCGCGTTGGCGGACATATAGACCTTGTCAGCCGCGGAAGCGAGGTAATAGCTGCCGGTCGAGGGCATTTCCGTCCAGGCGATGACCGGTTTCCCGCTCTGCCGGAAATTCAGCAGGGCCTGGCGGAGTTCTTCCATCTGGGACATCCTGGCGGTCGCTCCGTCCGGTTTGAGGTAGATCAGCTTGACAGCCGGGTCGGCGGCTGCGGCGTTGATGGCCTGGACGGCATTCCACAGGCCGAGGGGCGTGGCCATCGTTCCGCCGCCCATCAGCAGGCTGGTCGGATCGAAGTCCTGGTTTCCCTGTTCGGAAAGGGCGAAGGTGGACATGTCCATTTTCAGGATTCCGGAACGGGGAAGGACCGGCTCGCTGCCGCTACCGGCCAGGGCCATGCTCCCGACACACCCGGCGAAGAAGAAAAAGCCGAGGAAACTCATGACGATCAGGCCGCAGATGACGGCGCAGACCATTTGACAAATTCTTTCATATGTCGTCTATTGTATTTTCTATCTCACAAATATATGGATTTTTCCTATATTTGCATCCTATAAGATTGCAAATATGGCACAGAAACCCTCCATCCCGAAAGGGACACGCGACTTCGGCACCCAGGAAATGGCCGAGCGCAATTATATATTCGACACCATCCGCAGCGTTTTCCGGACCTATGGCTATGCCCAGATCGAGACCCCTGCGATGGAAAACCTGTCTACGCTGCTGGGCAAATACGGGGATGAGGGGGATAAGCTCCTGTTCCGGATCATCAATTCCGGCGAACCGTTCTCCAAGGTCGATGTGACTTCCTATCTCAGCGAAGCCGGGACCGACGATGCCGGTTTGGTCAAGGCGGTCTGCGAGAAGGGCCTGCGCTATGACCTGACCGTGCCGTTCGCCCGCTACGTCGTCCAGCACCAGAACGAGATTTCCTTCCCGTTCCGCCGCTTCCAGGTCCAGCCGGTCTGGCGTGCCGACCGTCCGCAGAAGGGGCGCTACCGCGAGTTTTACCAGTGCGACGCCGATGTGATCGGCAGCAAGTCCCAACTGAACGAACTGGAACTGGTGCAGATCGTGGATGCCGTCTTCGCCAAGTTGGATGTGCGTGTGCTGATCAAGATCAACAACCGGAAGGTCCTGACGGGCTTCGCCGAGATCGCCGGCTGTCCGGACAAGGTCGTGGACATCACGGTCGCCATCGACAAACTGGACAAGATCGGCCTGGATGCCGTCAAGGAGGAGATGCTCGCCAAGGGACTGACTCCGGAGGCGGTCGCGGTCATCGAACCGATCCTGCTGCTGGAAGGGACGACGGCGGAGAAACTGGCGACCATGCGCTCGCTGATGAACGGCGGTTCGGCTTCCGGACTGGTCTCCGAGACCGGTCTGAAAGGCTTGGATGAACTGGAGGAACTGTTTGGCTATATCGAGGCGGCGGGTATCCGCCAGGCGGTCGAGATCGACCTGTCCCTGGCCCGCGGCCTGAACTATTATACCGGCGCCATTTTCGAGGTGAAGGCGCTCGACTTTGCCATCGGCAGCATCTGCGGCGGCGGCCGCTATGACAACCTGACCGGTATCTTCGGCCTTCCGGACATGTCCGGCGTGGGTATTTCCTTCGGCGCCGACCGGATCTATGACGTGCTGAAAGGCCTGGACAAGTTCCCGGCCGGCCTGCGTTCCTCGACCCGACTGCTCTTTGCCAACATGGATGCTTCCGTGCTGCCGTACCTGATCCCGGTCGCCCGGAGCCTGCGGGAGCGGGGCGTCGCCTGTGAGATCTATCCCGATGCCGGCAAGCTGAAGAAGCAGTTCGATTATGCCGACCGCAAGGCTATCCCGTTCATTTCCATCAACGGTACGGACGAGGCGGCTGCCGGTACGATCGGCATCAAGAATCTCACTACGGGAGACCAGCGGCAGTTCGCCAAGGACGATCTGGACAGCATCCTTGCTTTCCTGGGATAGGACGCTTACATTTTTACGGTGTCTTCGAGGTTTTTCGGGAAGAAAAGGCCACCGGAGCGCATAAAATGCAGAAAAATTTTGCAAATTCGGAAAACCTCCGTATATTTGCAGTCCAATAACACCGCGGGGTAGAGCAGTTGGTAGCTCGTCGGGCTCATAACCCGGAGGTCGGAGGTTCGAGTCCTTCCCCCGCTACTACAGAGGATAAATCGAAAGATTTGTCCTCTTTTTGTTTATGACGTGCCGGTTACTTCTGTTTCGGATGGAGTTTCCGGTGAAACTTCAGGCTGGTCACGAGGGAACCCAGATCCGATTTGGTCACTTGGGTGGAGCGGATGTATTCGCCCCGGGGAACGCTGAATTCGAGCAACTTGCTGAGCAGTTCCTTCCGGTAGGTAACCGTTACGGGCTCAAGTTCGTCTTTCGGGAATCCGACGGCTACGCATCCGTTGATCTCCTTGGATGTTCCCGGAGAATTCTTATATAGGTCCTGCAGTCCCTTGAGCGATTCCATCGCCTCTTCCAACGTGTCCCCAAGCGGGATGAACAGTTCGGACAGGGGATCGATATAGACCTGGACGACCTTGTCCCCGATTCCCAGATGGCCGACGGAAAGGAAATAATGGTTCTGTCCATCCTTCGGAGCGTTGAAAAGCTCCAGGAACGTTGCCTCTCCTTCGTTTTCGATCTGTATGATTTCCAGCCGCTGGGGCATCTTGGACACCTGGGCCGACGCAGCAAGCGAGCAGGCCAGTGCAATCATTGCAATAAGGATCCTTTTCATCGTTATCGGGTTTTTTGTTCAGTTGTTTTTTCCTGCAGTAAAGGGAGCCATTTCCCGTAGGTGAGCATGCGCCAGACCCATTCGACGGGCCCGAACTTGAAGTACTTCAGCCACAGGGCGCTGAAGCCGGTCTGCAAGCCATATACGCCCAGGGCGATCAGTTCTGTCCCGGGCAGGCCGACCCGGTTGCCCAGTCCCAGGCCGATCCCGTAGAAGAGCAGGATGCCGAAGACCGATTGTCCCAGGTAATTGGTGCAGGCCATCCGACCCGGCTTGGCGAGCAGTTGCCAGCCACGTCCCTCCGGACGGCGGTCAAACAGCAGGCAGAAGCCGGCGGCATAGGCGAATCCCATGGGATAGACGCTCAGGTACAGGATGCTGTGGGCGACGGATCCCCAGGGCTGTCCGGCCATCGAGCTGTAGGTATAAAACAGGCTCAGGGGCAGGCCGATGGCCAGTCCGAGCAGGAAGATGATCTTCAACAGCGTCCGGTGGGCCTGGATGTCGGCGTAAATCCGTTCCCGGCCGACAGCGAAACCGATTAGGAAGAGGCCCATGACCTTGAAATACCGGTGGCTGGAAACGAATTCCCACATCCGCTCGATCCCGCCCTGGTGGAGGAACTGCAGGACTTCCCGGTAACTGCGGGCATCCGACAGCCAGGTTCCGAAGTTGGCCTCCGTGATCCCGTACAGTCCGCAGATTTCCCATTGGCGGGCTTCCAGCGGATCGGCCAGACGCGAGCCCAGCAGGATCTCGCACAAGACGGGCAGGAGGAGGAAACAGGCCGCGCAGGAGAGGATCTTCCGGGTCGGCAGGTGGCGGAACAGGGGAAGGACCATGCCGCAGACGGCATAGAGCATCAGGATATCCCCGCTCCAGAGGAATGCGATGTGCAGCAGGCCGATGAGCAGCAGGACGGTCATCCGCCGGTAGAAGGTCTTGAGTTTCCCTTCCGCATTGGCCAGCTGGATGCTGAATCCCATGCCGAACAGCAGGGAGAACAGCGTATAGAATTTCCCGTCGACGAACATCGTCTGGAGGGCCCGGGTGATCAGGTCCGGGCGGGTCCATGCGGCGGGATCGGAGAAGGTCCACAGGGAAAACTCCGGGAAATTCGCGAGGATGATTCCCAGGATGGCAAAACCCCGCAGGGCGTCCAGGATGACGTATCTTTTCTTGACCATGGTTTCGTGTCAGCAAAGATACGATTTTTTCTTGAACCCGGGCCATTGGAGATGTCGGACATTCTTGTTATTTTTGTATTTGGTAAACAATAGAATTGCCATGAAGAAAGGAGAATTGGAAATCTGGTGGTCTTCCCTGTCCGTCCCGCAGAAGGAGCGGATCGCCCGCAAGGCCCTTGCAAAAGCGTCCGCGGACGGTTCCGTGGATGAATCCCTGGTGCCGTATCCGGCCTGCACCCGCTGGTGGAACAGCCTGGAGGAAGATCGGAAAATCTGGATCCATGACCATTGCGTCGGCCGGCACGGATATCTGCTGAAGGACTGGGACGACGCGAACCCCTACGGGGACTGATCCGGTGGGCAAAGCCCGTCTTTTTGACCATTTACTGGCACTCCTGGTCGTTGCGGTCTGGGGTGTCACGTTTGTTTGTACCAAGACCCTGATTGCCGCCGGGATGGATCCCGCGGCGATTTTTGCCGTCCGCTTCTCCCTGGCCTATGCCGGCATCTGGGTGCTTACGCTGGTATCCGGAGGGCGCTCCGGCCTTTCGCGGATCCGGTTGTGGAGCGACAGCTGGCAGGATGAACTGTTGTTCGTCTTCCTGGGCATCACGGGCGGCTCTTTCTATTTTCTGACGGAGAATACGGCCCTGGCCTATACCCAGGCGGCGAACGTGTCCTTCCTGGTCTGTGTCGCACCGGTGTTCACGGCCATCATGACCCTGGCGTACCGGCGTTTTTTCCGGGGCCGTTTCGCCGAGGGGATGGAAGACGTCCGGGTCGGGGTGCCGCTGGTGGGAGGCACGCTGCTGGCGCTGGCCGGCATGGCGCTGGTCGTCTTCGACGGATCCCGGGTGGAAGTGTCGCCCAAGGGGGACCTGCTGTCCGTTGCCGCGGCCCTCTGCTGGGCCTTGTACAGCCTTTTCATGGGCCGGATGACCCAGGATTACGGGCCGGTTTTCGCCACCCGCAAGGTGTTCTTCTACGGCCTCCTGACCATTATTCCTTTCCTGGGCGGCTGCCTGGATTCCTTCTCTCCGGCCATCCTGGGGCAGCCGGTCGTCTATGGGAACCTGCTGTTCCTGGGACTCATCGCCTCGCTGGCCTGCTTCATTCTCTGGAACCTGGCCATGGCCCGGCTCGGAAACGTCACTTCGACGAACTACGTCTATCTGAATCCGATCTTTACGCTGATCACGGCGATGATTCTGCTGGGCGAGCGCCTTACGCCCCAGTCCGCCCTGGGCTGTGCGGCCATCCTCGCCGGCGTAATCTGGGCCGGACGGTCTTAGAACGTGCGGTCGTATGCCGGCATGGCGCCGTGGCAGGAACAGACGTACGCGGATACCTCGTTGGCAAGGCGGTGGCACTCGGCCAGGGTATCGCCGCGGAGGTAGGCGCGGATGAAGGCGGCGGTGAAGGAATCGCCGGCACCGACGGTATCGGCAATCTGGACCTTCGGGCAGGCGACCGAGAGCACGGCGTCTTCCGTGATGACTTCGCTGCCATCTCCACCCTTGGTGAGGATGACCAGGCGCAGCCCGTAGAGCCGCAGGATGGCGCGGCAGGCCTCTTCCGGTGAGCCGTCCAGGCCGAGCAGCTTGGCGACGACGAGGATCTCCTCATCATTGATCTTCAGGATGTCGGCAACCTTGAGGGAGGTCTCGATGATTTCCTTGGAGAAGAAATGCTGACGGAGGTTGATGTCGTATACCTTCAGGCTGTCCGCCGGCATGTCGGCGATGAAGTCGAGGATGGTCTGCCGGGTGACGGTCCCGCGTTGGGCCAGGGTGCCGAAGCAGACGGCGCAGGCTTCGGAAGCCACGGCCTTCATCTCAGGGGTATACGGGACATTGTCCCAGGCTACGCCTTCGATGATGGTATAGGTGGGCACGCCTTTCTCATCCAGGGTGACGTTAACCACGCCGGTCGGGCAGTCGACCTCCGGAATGATGGCTTGCAGTTTCTTCGAGCCCAGGATGGTCTTCACTTCCTCGCCCAGGGCATCCTTGCCGATGGCGCTGATGGCCACGCCGTGGCCGCCCAGCTGGTTGACATGGTAGGCGAAGTTGGCGGGAGCACCGCCGAGTTGGGCACCTGCGGGGAGAAGGTCAAAAAGGATTTCTCCGATACCTACGATGGGTCTTTCCATGATATTACGCTTTTTGTTCTTTCATAAATTTCGCTGCCAGGAAGATCAAGTATGCCACGCCGCAGCTGATGACGATGACCGAACCGGTCTGGCTGCCGAGTGCGTCGGAGAGGACGCCCATGAGGAGCGGGAAGATCGTTCCGCCGATCAGGCCCATGATCATCAGGCCGGACATCTCGTTCTTCTTCTCCGGCATGAAAAGGAGCGCCTTGGAGAAGACCATCGAGAAGATGTTGGAGTTGCCGTAACCGACGCAGGCGATGGCGATGTAGATGCCGATCTTGGTCTGGCAGACGAACAGTCCGATCATCGAGATGATCATCAGTGCCACGCTCAGGGCGAAGAACTTCCTGAGGTCCCATTTCGCGAGGATGATGGAACCGGTGAAGCAGCCGATCGTACGGAAGAGGAAGTAGACGCTGGTGGCGATGGCCGCTTCCGTCAGGGGAAGGCCGAGCCGTTCAATCAGGATCTTTGGAGCGGCGGTGTTGACACCGACGTCGATACCGACGTGGGCGACGATGCCGAGGAAGAAGAGCAGGACGGTCGGGATGCCCAGGAGCTTGATGACATCCAGGAAACTGGAAGAACTGGAGGAAGGTTCGTCTTCTTCGACCTTAGTCATCCAGAGGTAGACGGTGGCAATGACGCCGATCACCAGGAAGATGATGTAGAGGATCCGCCAGTTGCCGAACTTGACGGCGGCCCAGCTGGCGATGATCGGGGCGATGAAGGAGGCGATGGCCTTGACGAACTGTCCGAAGGTGAGGGAGCTGGCCAGCTTGTCACCCTTGACCACGCAGGAAATCAGCGGGTTGAGGGAGACTTGCATGAGGGTGTTCCCGATGCCGAGGAGGCAGAAGGAAATCAGCATTACCGGATAGTTGTAGCCGAAAAGCGGGAGAACCAGGGCCAATGCAGTGACAAACAAGCTGACGATGACGGTGTTCCGTTTTCCGATCTTGTTCATCAGCAGGCTGGTGGGCACGCTGAGGAAGAAGAACCAGAGGAAGACCATCGAAGGCAGGAAGTTCGCCATCGTGTCGCTGAGCTGGAAGTCCGCTTTTACGTAATTGGTCGCCGTTCCCACCATGTCCACGAATCCCATCGCGAAGAAGGCGAACATGATCGGAATCAGTTTGCTGAGGTTATTGTTCTTGCTCATATCAATGTGTTTAATCCAATGCATAAACCTTGACATCCTTGACGGATACCTTGCAGCCTTCGGCGCCGATACCGAACTGGTTGTAGACCTCGGTAGGGAAGACGCAGTTGGTGAAGACCATGTCGCCGTCATTGATGAAGAGCTCGGTGGAGAGTTTGTCCACGAAGAGCTGGCACTTGTACTCGGCACGCGGGTTGAGGTTCACGACCACCGGCTTGGCGGCGAAGGACGGGCTGAAGTCCGTCAGACCGCTCTTGCTGCGGTCCAGGCAGAGTTTGTTACCCTTGAGGTCGAACTGCCAGACGGTGGCTTCACCCTTGCTGTTGGACAGGTTGAAGGTGAAGCTGCCCTTGGCATCCGGTACGACGGTGAAGTCGATTTCATAGGCACCCTTGTTGCCGGCGAGGATCTCGGGGACATTGAAGGCCGTGGTGCCGGAAGCACCCTCGACGGCTTTTTCAGCACTGCGGGCCGCGTAGATTTCCGGAGAAGGAACGCTGGCGAGGATGGTGTGGCGGCCGTTGCTCTTGAGGGAGAGGTCGCGCGGCAGGGTCATGCCGTTGCGGAAGGCATGGGTCGGAGTCTGGCCGGTATAGACCCAGTTGCTCATCCAGCCCATGAAGACCGTACGGTTCTCGGGAGCGTTGGCAAAGGTAACGCCGGCATAGTTGTCGACACCTTCGTCCACCCATAGCGGGTAGGGGAGGTTGTCGGCCTTGAAATTCTTTCCGTCGAAGCTGCCGATGAAGTACTGGGTGATGCTGCCGCCGTTCGGGCCGCCCGGGTTGATGCTCACGAAGAGCACCCATTTCTCCTGTCCGCCGTAGTTGAATTTCATCAGGTCCGGGCACTCCCAGACACCTTCGTGGGAACCGTAGCCGGTACCGAAGTCGCTGAGGAAGTACCATTCTTTCAGGTCCTTGGATCCGTAGAAACGGATGACTTGGCCGCAGGCGAGGGCCATGACCCACTGGTCTTTGATCCAATTGACCTTCGGGTCACGGAAATCCCGCTCATCCGGGTCTGCGAGGACCGGATTGCCGGGGAATTTGTTGAAGGTATAACCGCCGTCGTTGGACCAGGCGATACTCTGGCGCTGTCCCTGGCCGGCGGACGTGTAGATGGCCACGACGGCATCCTTGCCGAAGCCGGCGGTGTTCTCATGGTCGACCACCGCGCTGCCGGAGAAGATGGAGCCCAGCTCGTCCGGAGCGATGATCGCGGGAGCGTCTTTCCAGTGGATGAGGTCCTTGGAAACGCTCAGACCCCAGTGCATGTTGCCGTGGGAGGTCCCGTATGGGTTGTACTGGAGGGAGAGGTGCCATTCGCCGTTGACATAGACCATGCCGTTCGGGTCATTGGTCCAACCGAATTCCGGGGCGAAGTGGACGAGCGGGCGATAGGTCTCATTGAATTCGTTGCCCATGTCGTCGGAGGTCTTGATCGCGCCATAGACCGTATCGGTGGTCCGGATGCCGGTGAGTTTGACGGTGACATTTTTACCCGCATATTTCTCCACATTGATCGGGATCCAATACTCGATGTCGGTGGCCGCAGGTCGGGCGCTCTGCACATTCCCAAGGATGTTGACCCCGTCAACTTCAACGGAAAGGCGGGAGTTGACACCCGAGTTGGCCCCAGGGATCAGGATGTATTTTTTGTCGGCCTTCAGGGTGACGGCATACTCATCGAAGAAGGACGAGAGCCGTTTCGGCCCCTGCTGGATCTGGTCGACCAGAAGGTAGCCGCGCGGCATGCGGCGCGTCCCGAAGGTGCGAGCGGGGGCGATGTCTATCTTGATGGATGCCTCTTTGCCGATTAGGTCTTTTACATCCCAGGAGATCCATTCCAGGTTGTTCGGTTCGGCGCTGATGGATGTAGCTGTCCGGACTTCCTGTCCGTCAACCAGCAGACGGATGGCCGTGGAGGGACCGCCGAAACCCAAGGCCCTCGGACCGCCGACCAGCATGTTGATATACGGTTTGGCAATTTTGAAAGGGCTGGAGGTCAGGGATCCGGAGAGGGCATCGACGTCTACGCTTTTGAGGTAGGCGGCGCCTTGGTATCCGGTTGCGTCTCCGCCTTGGCTGGTCCCTTGGAACACATCTCCTTGCGGAGTCCAGTTGTCCAGGCCATGCTCGAAGTCTTCGATGACGCTGTTGCCGCTGCAAGAGAGCAGGAGGGCGGCGCCGGCCAGACTGGTAAATAGGTGTTGGAGTCTCATGGTGAACGGTTCTAGAATCGGATTTGAAGATAGTGAATTATGCCGTAACGACAAAGGGATCCTTCATAAAACAGAAAAAATTGCTACATTTGTTTTTGTAACATGCGTCTTATGGAAGAAGAGAAGAAATTGTATCCTCTCCGCTTCGCACCGGTATCGGTGGAACATGCGTGGGGTACGGAAGTCTATCAGCTGGCTGACCTGGGGGTGATTGATTCGGAGGCTTGCAGCGGATGGCTGGCGGGGGATTCCCTCAGTGACATCATGGAGACCTACATCGACCGCGTGGTCGGGGATGACGTATACTATTATTACGGTCGTCAGTTCCCGGTGGCCGTGCGTTCCCTTCAGGTGACGGGCCGGACCCCGGTCTGGGTCTGCCCGGACGACAAGGTGGCAGGGGAGCGCTACGATGCCCTCGGCAAGGCGAAACTCTGGTGCGTTACCGCGGTCCGGCCGGGCGCCCGCGTGTACCTGGGCCTGGAGAAAGGAATGACGGCGACGGACCTGTACCGTGCCTGCATGGACGGCTCGCTGGGCGGTTCACTGCATGCGGAGACGCCTTCCGTGGGACAATGGTACCTGATCGAGCCTGGCGTGCTGCATGGCGCCGAGCAGGTGGACCTGGTCGAGGTCTCGGAGGCCTCCCTGTTGGATATCAATGTCTTTGACTGGGGCGTTTTCCTGGATTCCGAGGACCTGGGCGTGGTGGATGCCATCGATTTCATCCGCTTGCAGGCCCATGATGCCTTGGCCGTTGCTCCGGCTCCGCAGCATCATCACCATGACGAAATCCGCCCGGAGGACCGGCTGACCGACAAGCTGGCCGACATCGAACCCTTCACCGTGACCCGGATCCGGCTGACGGATGCCCTCCATATCTATACCGAGCAGTTCGGCAGTTTCCTGGCCTATACCTGCCTCGAAGGCGGGGCTTCGGTCCAGGTGACCCTGGATGCCGGGATGGAGCGCTTCCATGTCGGGAAGGGGGAGACCCTGCTGCTTCCGGCCGAGACGCCGGATTTCTTCCTCGTGCCCGAAAACCGCGACACGGTCCTGCTGGAGACGCGTGTGCAGCCGTCCCAGTCGCCGGACTCGTATATCAATACCGAGGCTGAGCCTTTCCTGGAAGGGGAGGACTACAGCAAAGACGAAGACCTGGATGACCGGATCGACTGGTCGCTGGCCCATCCGGATGACAAGCCGCTCACTTAAAAGAGGTGGTGAAGGGCCTGTCCTATGAACTAATCTGTTAATTTCCAATACTATGGCAGACGTAACCCGACTCGACAAGTTCCTTTGGTCGATCCGCGTCTTCAAGACCCGGACCGATGCGACCGATGCCTGCAAGGGCAACAAGGTCAAGGTCGGCGGTGTGCCCGCCAAACCTTCGAAAATGATCAAGGTGGGAGAAGTCCTCGAAGTCCGCAAGGGCGCCGTGCTTTTCACCTACCGGGTCAAGGCGCTGACGGAGCACCGCCTGGGTGCCAAGCTGGTGCCGGACTTTGCGGAGAACCTGACGCCGCAGTCCGAACTGGACAAACTCAAAGCGCCGGTGGAAACCTTCTTCCTGCGGCGCGACCGCGGTGCCGGCCGTCCCACGAAGAAAGACCGGCGAGAAATGGACGCCGCCTGGGATGCCCTGGATTTCGAGGAAATTCCCGACGACATTGCGGCCCGGTTTGGCATTACCGACGAAGATGAACTGTAAAAGAAGCGGCGGCCCCTGTGGGTCGCCGCGCTTTTTGTTGAGAGCCGGTTATTTCCGGGCTGCCGCCTCCGCTGCAGCCTCGACATAAGCCTGCATGACTTTGGTCGGCCGTCCATCCTGTTTGAAAGCGCCCAGCGCGTAGCCGGCTTCGGCCTTGGCCTCCGGAGCCCAGTAGAAGATGCCCTTGCAGTGGCCGTCCGTGTTGTCGCGGGATTCCTTGATCGCCCGGGTCAGCTGGCGGTAGCCTTCCTCATTGAGGGCGAGATCCGTGTTGCTGATCTGGAAACCGGTTTCGACGATCATGGATTCCTTGCCGAAACGCTCATAGACATGCTTGATATTGGCAATGCAGTCGGTGATGACCTGGTCTGCGTCGGTGTGGCCGTTCCCGCGCGCCCAATACGGATACAGGGACATGCCGACCATGTCATACTGCGTACCGTACTGTTCGAGGACGCCCAGGTTGAAGTCATACAGGTTCTGGTCGTAGCCATTGTCCAGGTGTACGATCGTGATGATGTCCGGGAAGACGCTCTTGGCAGCTTTGCAGCCTTCCTGGATAAAGCCTGCATACTGCTCCGGCTCCAGCCGGATATGGCCCATGTGGGCAGCCAGGCCCTCTTCCAGGGTTTTGGGAGGCTCCTGGCCGCGTTCGCGGCGTTTGGGCGTCCACAGTAGTCCGTTGGAGGTCTCGTTGCCGATCTGGACCCATTTGGGGGTTACACCATTGTCTTTCAGGTACTGGAGCACCTCGACGGTGTGGTTGTACAGATCCTGCTTCATGGTTTCGTAATCATGCCCCAGCCAGGCTTCCGGAATGGGCTGTTTGCCCGGATCCGCCCAGGAGTCGGCATAATGGAAGTCAACCATGATGGCCATTCCCAAAGCTTTGGCTTTCAAACAATTTGCCAGCAGGTCTTCCTTGTCGCACATTCCGGCATGATCGGTGATTTCCGGCTCTTGCTGCGCTCCTTCTGCCGGACGCGGTCCGCGGCGGAAGGGACGGGGATTGACCCAGACACGGTAGCGGGCGGCATTGAGTCCCATCCGGTGCATCAGTTCGGTCAGTTCATAGGGCTGGTCGCCCTCGAAATCCAGCAAGGTTTGTCCGCGGGCTGCCATTCCATTGGCGGTGCTGATATCGGCACCCAGCCAATAAGCGGGTTCTTCTTGTTTGCCGGCATTCTTGCATCCGGCCAGCATCATCCCGGCGAGGGCGATGGCTGCGATTTTGCAAAATGTGTTCATAACGAAGGGGATTTGTTCCAAAGATACGAAAAACCTCCGGGACTTGGTTGTGTTCCGGAGGTTTTTTAATCTGATATTCAGGCTATTTGTCGAAATAGCGTTTCAGCAGGCCATAGAAACCGGAGCCGTGGCGGGCCTCATCCTTGGCCATCTCGTGGACGGTGTCATGGATGGCGTCGTAGCCGAGCTGCTTGGCGCGCATGGCGGTCTTCAGTTTCCCTTCGCAAGCGCCGGCCTCGGCCTGGTAGCGCTTCTCCAGGTTGGTCTTGGTGTCCCAGACGACCTCGCCGAGGAGTTCGGCGAACTTGGCGGCGTGCTCAGCCTCTTCGAAGGCATAACGCTTGAAGGCATCGGCGATTTCCGGATAG
>JAFUUB010000025.1 GCA_017483985.1 Bacteroidales bacterium
GGGATACTCCCGTAGATCTGAATGGCGATCGGCGCCTCCTCGTCGGAGGTATGCATCTTGGCAATGGCCTTGGCGGCATCCCGGATCAGCCCGTCCGAGGACATGAACTCCGTATAGACCATGTCCGCCCCGCACTCCTTGCAGATGATGCGGAACGAAGCGTCGGTCACGTCTTCCATCGGCGCGAGCAGGACGGGACGGTCTCCCAAGTCGACATTGCCTATCTTCATAGCACGCAAAATTACATATTTTCCGGCAGAATCTAAACGAGCCCCCTCATTTTCCGCCCACGCCCGAATGCCTACGCCTGCTGGGCGGGCTCCGGCAGCCACTTCCGGTAGGACTGACACCGAATCGCGGTCTCACGGCGTATCGGTGTCAGGGGTGGCATCATGATCCGGGGCCTGACACCGCCAGAGCTTCAGCAGGCGTTTTGGTGTCAGTCCTGCCGGAAATCGATGCCCCGGAAGCCGATTTGAATCGGGAAAAACAGGCCTCGTTTTGGATCATTCAACGCGCTGATTATAAGTTCATAAAGCTAGAATTATGGGAAACGGATGGGAAAACGGATAAGTTTTCCGATCTTGCACGTATGATACAAGCTACAAATCATAGGATCTGGCATCTGTTTTCTGACGGCACCCGCGCGGACATCCCTTTTGGGAGGGACGAGGATAAGACGTATGTATGGAACAGCATCGCAATCTGTTCCTTCTCCTCAGAAGTCCGGATACTGGTCGCCACAGTGAACGACACGCACTTCCACCTGCTGGTTCGGGGAGAAGGTAAAGACGCTGAAAAATTCCGTGGGGCACTTCTTCATCGGTTAAGGTTCGAGTTCAGAGGCGATCGGATAGAAATTGCCATGGATCCGGTCAATGACAGGAGGGAGATTCTCTCCAAATTTATGCATGTCTATCCCAACTGCCTGGACTTTTACAGGAAACTACCGTGGGAATACCCTTGGGGTTCAGGGAACATCTATTTTTCAGAGAAATGTCATTTTTATCGTGGAGCATTGATTGGGAAGGAATATGGAAGAGCTTATCGACGGTTTTTCAAGACGCGTATACAATTGCCTCAGGAATGGCGGTACAATGAACGGGGGATGATTCTGCCCGAGTGTTTCATTGATTATGAATACGTTGAGAGTTTATTTGGAACCATCCGGACATGGTTGGCATTCTTATATGTACGGAAAGAGGATGAGGCTCGGATCCGGCAACAAGTTGAGCACCGTTACCTGGAGCATCGAAGTATCCTGGATCTGCGCAGACAAGGGAATCTGTACTGCCAGAACCTGTGCAAACGGAGTTTGGCCAAAGCCCCGATCGAGATGCGGCTGAGAACGGCGGTTCGAATGATACAGGATGGTCTGTCGGGAAAGAATGCCAGCCTGGCCAAAGCGTTGTACCTGGAACCGGAGGACTTGCAACGGCTCCTCTGAGTGGATGAGCCGGGATGAAAAATAAACAAAAGACTGCAAAAAAGCGGCGATGAATTGCTATCTTTGCAAGCTATGTTAGAAAAGATTCCCCTCGCTCCCTATTACCTGACACTCAAGATCAGGCATGCGCTTTATAATAAAGGTATCCGCAAATCGCACAGCGCCGATGTCCCCACCGTCTGCGTGGGCAACATCACCGCCGGCGGAACCGGGAAAACTCCCCACACCGAAATGATTCTCAAGACGTTGCTTCGCAGTGACGACTGGGGGATGCGGGAGATCGCCGTGCTGTCCCGCGGGCACAAGCGCCGCAGCAAGGGGTTCCAGCAGGTCGACCGCCGCGGCACCGCTGATTTCTATGGCGACGAACCGCTGCAGATCAAGAAGAAGTTTCCCGGCGTAACCGTCGCCGTGGACAAGGACCGCATCGAGGGATGCCGTTTCCTGACCCATCCGGAAGAGCTCAAGACCTCCAAGAAAGCCCGCAGGTGCGAGAACAAGGAATTCCGCCCGGCCGATGTGATCGTCCTGGACGACGCGTTCCAGCACCGGGCCCTCAAAGCCACCTTCAACATCGTGCTGGTCGACTGGAACCGACCGATCTACAAGGATAAGCTCCTGCCGTTCGGCCGGCTGCGCGACCTGCCGGAGCGCCTGTTCGCTGCCGACGTTGTCATCGTCACCAAATGCCCGGTCTACCTGGAGGATTGGGAGCGGATCGAATGGCTCAAGCCGCTTGGCATCAAGGACTTCGATCCGGAGACCTGCGAAGGGACCGGCCGTAAGGGGAAAAAGATGACGGTCCTGTTCACGTCAATCAATTACTGCCCGCTCGAGCCGATCTACCCGGAGCAGGGCAACCTGAGATACATCTATTCGAAAATGGCGATCCTCTTCTCCGGCATCGCCAAGGATACGCCGCTCCGCCGCTATCTGTCTGACCGGTACAAGATCGTCCGGCGATTCGCCTTCCCGGATCACTACCGGTACACCACAGCGGATATCAAGAAGATTTCGGCGGCCTCCAAGAACGATCCGACAGCGGTCGTCGTGACTACGGAGAAAGACGCCCAGCGCGTCCGGGATATCAAGAAGATGCCGGAAGGCCTTCCGGAAAGGCTCTTCCAGGTCCCGATCCAGGTCGCTTTCCTGACACCGCATGAGCAGGAGGTCTTCGAAGACCGGATGCTTTCCGCTCTGCGCCAGGCCCGGACCGAAGAAATTTAACTTTTCCCTCCGTGCTATGAAGATAGGCAATGTCGACTTGGGAGAACGTCCCGTGCTGCTGGCACCGATGGAGGATGTGACCGACGCTTCGTTCCGCATTATCTGCAAGGAGTGCGGGGCGGACATGGTCTATACGGAATTCATCTCCTCGGACGGGCTGATCCGCGATGCCGCCAAGGCCATTGCCAAGATGCATACCTCCGACCAGGAGGCGCCGATCGCCATTCAGATCTACGGGAGTATCCCGGAGGCCATGGTGGATGCTGCACGGATGGCGGACCGGGCCGCGGAAATCGCCGGGGGACACGGCTGCGACGTGATCGACATCAACTTCGGCTGCCCGGTCAGCAAGATTGCCGGCCGCGGGGCCGGGAGCGGGATGATGCGCGAGCCGGACAAGATGGTAGCCATCACCAAGGCCATCGTCGAGGCTGTCGGAAAGCCGGTGACCGTCAAGACCCGGCTGGGCTGGGACGATAACTCCAAGATCATCGTGGAACTGGCTGAACGGCTGCAGGATGTGGGCATCCAGGCGCTGACCATCCACGGGCGGACGCGCTGCCAGATGTACAAGGGGGAGGCGGACTGGATCCTGATCGGGGCGGTCAAGGCCAATCCCCGGATGCACATTCCCATCATCGGCAACGGTGACATCAATTCCGCCGTCAAGGCGAAAGAAGCCTTTGACCGGTACGGCGTCGACGGCATTATGGTGGGCCGCGCTTCCTTCGGCCATCCCTGGATCTTCACCGAGATCAAACACTATTTGCAGACCGGCGTGGAACTCCCGCCCATGGGGGTCCGCGAGCGGGTGGACCTGGCCAAGCGCCATTTCCAGCTGTCGCTGGACCATAAGGGACCGGTGACGGGCGTTTTCGAGATGCGCCGCCACCTGAGCTGCTATTTCAAGGGCCTGCCGGACTTCAAGGATACCCGCATCAAGCTCGTGACTACGACCGATCCGCAGGAAATCTTCCGTCTGCTGGATTACGTGGCTGAGCGGTGGGGCGATACGCTCCTGGCGGAGGCGGCTTCGGTCTATGGATTGTAACGAAAACGACAAATCACAAAAGATATGAGAGAAATCAAGAAAGTGGCGGTTCTGACCTCCGGTGGCGATGCCCCGGGCATGAATGCCTGTATCCGTGCCGTCACCCGGGCGGCGATCTACAACGGGATGAAAGTCGTCGGCGTGTACCGCGGCTATGAAGGTCTGATGAACGAAGAGTTTAAGGAGTTCACCTCCTCTTCCGTGTCCAACACCATCCAGCGGGGCGGAACCATCCTCAAAACGGCTCGCAGCAAGGGGTTCCTGGAACCGGAGGGCCGCAAGTTGGCCTATGACAACATGGTCAAGCACAACATCGATGCCCTGATCGTCATCGGTGGCAACGGCTCCCTGACCGGAGCCCAGCAATTCGCCCGGGAGTATGACATCCCGATTATCGGCCTGCCCGGCACGATCGACAACGACCTGTACGGAACCGACCATACCATCGGCTACGATACGGCCCTGAACACCATCGTCGAATGCGTGGACAAGATCCGCGACACCGCCAACTCCCATGACCGCATCTTCTTTGTCGAGGTGATGGGCCGGGACGCCGGCTTCCTAGCTCAGAACAGCGCCATCGCTTCCGGCGCCGAAGCCGCCATCATCCCGGAAGACCAGACCGATGTCGACCAGCTGGCCGAGTTCATCGGCCGCGGCATGCGCAAGAGCAAGAACAGTTCCATCGTCCTGGTCTCCGAAGCCAAGAAAGACGGGATCGGCGGAGCCATGTACTATGCTGACCGTGTGCGCAAGGAGTATCCGCAGTTCAATGTGCAGGTAACGATCCTGGGCCACCTCCAGCGGGGCGGCACCCCGAGCGCCTACGACCGGATCCTGGCCAGCCGCCTGGGGTACGCCAGCATCGAGGCCCTGCTCGAAGGGCAGCGGAATATCATGGTGGGCATTTCCAACGATGAGATTGTCTATGTCCCGATCCAGCGTGCCGTCAAGATGGACAAGCCGATCAACAAAGAATTGATTGACGTATTGGCCGTCCTCTCCCTGTAACGGCTTTGCAAAAATAATATCAGTCCCGCTTTTGATTTTTCAAGGCGGGGCTTTTTTGTTGCGTCTGTTTGTCCAAAAAAGCGAAATTGCGTCGAAACTTGACTTTTTATGGGTTAAATGGGGGTTTTTGCTTATAAATCGATCGTGTCCCGGTACATTAATTGGCCGAAACGAACTTTTTTCGCTCCAAATTGCGCAAAAGGCTAAATCGGTTGAACTTTTTTTATAAATAGGTTGAAACGGTTTTGCGAATTCCGGAAATGATAGTATCTTTGCGGCCGGTTTGAAAGAAACTAAGCTAGAGACGAAAACTGACAAACCAAACATCATCATTAATAACAACCCAAACAATGAGTAAAAGTCTATTCAGCAACGTCTGGATCAAGACCCTTTCCATTGCCTTCGTTGCCCTCTGCCTGGCTCTCCCGTGCGGGACGGCCTATGCCCAGGGCGGCGAAAGCGTTACCCTGAAAATGCGGGTAACCTTGAGCAGGTGCTCATGGCAGTCGAGCGTCAGTCCGGACATGTGTTCCTGAACGACAACGTCGATCTCAGGAAGACGGTCAGCGCGGATGTCCAGGGTCAGACCCTGTCCTCCGCCCTCGACGAGATCCTCGCCGGTACCGGTGTCTACTACCGGATCAGCGGAGGCAATGTCGTCATTTCCACGGAGCCTCTCTCCGAGCAGAAGGCTGCCGAGCTGGTGAAAAAGCTTGCCCCGGTCTCTTCGACCGCCGCGACCCAGGCTGCCTCCCAGCCCGCCCAGCGCGAAGAACCCAAACCTGAAACTCAGCCCCAGCAGCCCCAGGGCCGCCAGGGCCAGGCCCGCACCATCAGCGGTACTATCGTGGATGAGTTCGGCGAGCCGGTGATCGGCGGCGCCGTCCTCCTCAAGGGCACGACCATCGGCGCCAGCACCGACATCGACGGTAACTTCTCCTTCGACGTGCCGGCCGGCAGCGAGGACCGCATCCTCGAATTCTCCAGCCTCGGCTATGCCACCGTTGAGGAACCCCTGAACGGCCGCAGCATCTTCAACGTGACCCTCGGTGAGGACAGCGAGATGCTCGAGGCTACTGTCGTCACCGCTCTCGGTATCAAGCGTGCCGAACGCAGCGTGACCTATAATGTACAGAAAGTCAGCGACGAAGCCTTCGCCGTGCGGGAAGCCAATATGGTCAATTCCCTGCAGGGCAAACTGGCCGGCGTGCAGGTCAACTCGACCGCGGCCGGCGCCGGTGCCGAATCCAAGGTCGTCATGCGTGGTGCGAAGTCCATCGCTTCCAGCAACAACGCGCTCTACGTCCTGGACGGTATTCCGCTTCCGACCCTTTCCCGTACCAACCCTGGTGACAGCTGGAACATCTATGCCGGTGCCGGCCTGACCGGTGACGGTATCTCCAACTTCAACCCGGAAGACATCGCCGAGACTTCCGCCCTCGTCGGTCCGTCCGCAGCCGCCCTTTATGGTTCCAAGGCTGCCAACGGTATCCTCATGCTGACGTCCCGCGGCGGTCAGGAAGGCATCAGCGTTTCCTACGCCAACAATACTTCCTTCTCCACGCCGGTGATGCTCCCGGAACTCCAGACGACTTACGGTTCCGCTGCGAACAGCTTCAAGTCCTGGGGCTCGAAACTCACCGCTGAACCTTCCTGGAACATCCGTGATTTCTTCCAGACCGGTTTCAACACCCAGAATTCCGTCGCGCTCTCCATGGGCGGCGAGAACTATACCACCTACCTGTCCGCTTCCATGACGAAGGCCGAAGGCATCATTCCGAACAACACCTACGGTAGGCAGAACCTGACGGCGAAGCATACGGCCGACCTGCTGGACGACCGTTTCCATGTCAGCCTGCTCGGCATGTACATTACGGTCGACGAGCAGAACCAGCTGGCCGGCGGTCAGTACTACAACCCGCTCGTCCCGCTGTACCTGATGTCCCCGAGCGACGACCTGTCCAAGTACCAGACCTACGAGCGTCACGACGTGGTGCGCAACTTCAAGACTCAGTACTGGCCGGATTATGCCAGCGACTTTGCGATGCAGAACCCGTTCTGGGTCATCAACCGCAACATGACCACCGCCACCAAGGACCGTATCCTGCTCGGCGGCACGCTGGGTTATGACATCGCCGACTGGATCGACATCCAGGTCCGTGGCCGCATCGACTCGAACAACACCGTTTCCGAAATGAAGAACTACGCTTCCACCAACGGTCTGTTCGCCGGCAAGTTCGGCCGCTACTACTATGATACCTACAAGACCCGCCAGACCTATGCGGATGCCCTCCTGAACATCCACAAGCAGTTTGCCGACAACATCTGGCAGATCAATGCCGTGCTGGGCGCCGCCGTCGAAACCTACAAGGATGCGGCCGTCTTCACGCGTGGTGACCTGCAGAAGATCGCCAACCTCTTCACGATGAACAATATGGACACCTCCAAGGGTCTCTGGAGAGAGAGCATCAACGACCAGACCCAGTCCGTCTTCGGTACGTTCCAGCTCGGTTTCCGCAACTGGCTCTTCCTCGACCTGACCGCCCGTAACGACTGGGATTCCCGTCTTACCAATCCGGAAGGAAAGGTCAAGTCCATCTTCTATCCGTCCGTGGGTCTGTCCGCCATCCTGACCGATGCGTTCAACGTCCACTCCGATTTCCTGTCCTTCGCCAAGGTCCGTGCTTCTTACGCCGAGGTGGGCAACGCCCCGATGCGTTACATCGTCGGTCCGAAGTACTACGAAGTCTCCAGCGGCGGTACCGCCGCCACCCGTTCCTGGGGAGTCGCGGACGATTTCGAGCCGGAGCGCACGAAATCCTTCGAAGCCGGTATCGACCTGCGCCTGTTCAGCGGCAAGCTGACCTTCGCCGGTACCTATTATAATTCCCGTACCTTCAACCAGGTCTTCACCCCGACCGTGTCCGGCTACAGCACCTTCTATGTCAATGCTGGCCGTGTCGACAACAAGGGTGTCGAACTCTCCCTGGGCTTCAACCAGGATCTGGGCCAGGTCCACTGGACTTCCAACCTGATCTACAGCCGCAACATCAACAAGATCGTCAAGATGCTCGACACCGAGATCAACGGCCGCCGCTATGTGAGCAGCAGCCTTAACGTGGGCGGTGTCGACGGTGCCAAGTTCTGGCTGACCGAAGGTGGCCGGATCGGTGACATCTATGTCAGCACCCTGAAGACCGATGAGCATGGCTACATCTTCGTCTCCAACGCCGAATCCGGCAACATCGTCGTTCCTGCGGAGAACAAGGGAACCATCGAGACCATGATGTACGCCGGCAACGTGAACCCGTCCTGGACCGGTTCCTGGCGGAACGCCTTCTCCTGGAAGGGTCTTTCCGCTTCCGCCATGGTGACGGCCCGCGTCGGCGGTGTCGGCGTTTCCATCACGGAAGCCGCCTTTGATTCCTATGGCATGTCCAAGCGCACCGAAGAGGCCCGCGACAACGGAGGCGCCCTCGTCAACGGTGTCCGCATCCCGGCCGAGCCGTTCTACACGACCATCGGCGGCCAGGGCGACAAGGCCATCGGTTCCTTCTATACCTACTCCATGACCAACGTCCGCCTCAGTGAGGTGACCCTCGGCTATGACATCCCGATCAACAACTGGCTCAACTGGGTCAAGGGTCTGAATGTTTCCGTCGTCGGCCGCAACCTCCTGATGATCTACTGCAAGTCGCCGTTCGATCCGGAACTCATCCAGGGCGCCGGCAACTATTCCTCCGGTATCGACTACTTCATGGTGCCGTCTACCCGCAACATCGGTTTCTCGGCCAAGATCACCTTCTAATCACCGGAACATTATGAAAACAAGTAAGATATTCAATCTCTTCGCTCTGGCCGTTGCATTCACGGCGGTCTCCTGCACCGGGGATTTCCTGGACAGGAATACCAATCCCGAGCAGGCTTATGAAGAGCATATGAAGCACGACGGTCTGGCCATCGGCGGTCCTTTCTCCCAGATGACCAAGAATGTCAGTGCCGCCTACCAGATGGGTGCCAGCGAATATGGTTCCGACCGCTATCAGGTCATCCAGGACCTGGCGGGCAACATTTTCTCCGGTTACACGGGCGCTACCAACAGCGGTTTCACCCAGAACAACCTGTATAACATCACCGCCGGTGGCTGGAGCAAAGGCATGTTCGAAGATGTCTACGAGCGTCTGGTGACCCAGGCCGTGAACGTCGAACCGCTCCGCGAAAGCTTCCCGTCCGAGGTCGCCCTCGTGGATATCGTCAAGGTCGCCGGCCTGCACCGCGTGACCGACTCCTACGGCCCGATTCCCTACAGCGTCATCTATGACGAAGAGCAGGTCCTGGCCCGTCCGTACGATTCCCAGGAGCAGGTCTACCGCGGCATGTTCAAGGATCTGGACAATGCCATCGAAACCCTTCAGAACCAGGCTCTCGGCGGCGGTATGCTGCTGGCCGATTATGACGATGTCTTCTACGGCGACGTCGCCAAGTGGGTCAAATTCGCCAACACCCTGCGCCTGCGTCTTGCCATGCACGTCGTCTATGCGGACGAAGCCCTCGCTTTCGAGGAGGCGGAGAAGTCCATCAACAACCCGGTCGGCCTGATGACCGAAGCCGGCGACGCCGCCTATCTCCATCCGGGTGCCGGTGCCTGGCAGTATCCGCTCTACACCATCCAGTACGACTTTAACAACGGTGACTCCGCCGTGGGTGCAACCATCGAGACCTACATGAACAGCTTTGGCGACCCGCGTCGTGAAAAACTCTTCACCAAGGTCAGCGACGGCGCCCGTGACTATATCGGTGTCCGCAACGGTGTTACCAACGGATCCGACTACAAGCTCAAGGTTTCCCGCATCCTTTGCGACCAGACCAGCCCGATGCTGTGGATGGCGCCTGCAGAGGCTTATTTCCTGAAGGCCGAATACTGGCTCCGCAAGGGCGACGAGGCTCAGGCGAAGACCGCGTATGAAGAAGGTGTGAAGGTCGCGTTCGCGACTGTCGGTGCCGCCGGTGCCGATGAGTACCTTGCTTCGACGGCGACCGTCGGCGGCTATACCGATCCGGTGGGCAACAACTCCTACGAGAACGCCCTGTCCGGTACGCCGGTCGTCTGGAGCGGTGCCTCTTCCTTCGAGAACCACCTCGAGCAGATCATCACCCAGAAGTACATCGCCATGTTCCCGGAAGGCCAGGAAGCCTGGACCGAATATCGCCGTACCGGCTATCCGAACATCATTCCGGTCAAGCAGAACAACAGTGGCGGTACCATCAACACGAACCTCCAGGTCCGTCGTCTTCCTTATCCTTCCAGCGAGTACCAGGCCAATGCGACCAATGTCGCCGCAGCCGTGACCCTGCTCGCCGGCGAGGCCAAGAGCGGATCCGCCGACAATGGCGGTACCCGTCTGTGGTGGGACAAGAACCCCAGATTCTAAAACGTAGAGCATTATGAAAAAAGCATTATATTACCTCGCTGCTGCATTTGTAGCCGTCGCCGGCCTCCAGGCCTGCGATACGGAGCCGCAGGCCCTCGACCTGCAGCCGGCCTACGAATACACCGACGCCTACTACAAGGCGCTGAGGGCGTACAAGGAGAGCGATCACTCGATCTGCTATCTCTGGTTCGCCAACTACGAAGAGGCTTGCCCGGGTTCCCGTTTCATGGGCCTTCCGGACAGTGTCGATGTCGTTTCGCTCTGGGGCGGTATCCCGAAGAGCGACGTCCTGCGCGAAGAGATGTATGAAATGCGCCGTCTCAAGGGCACCCGCCTGGTCGGCGTGAAGATCGTCCGTCTGGCTCCGAGCAATCCGAATTACTATAACTACCTGACCTGGGCCAAGGAAGCGGAGATCCCTTCCTTCATGGAGGCCTATAAGGCTGCGTATGACGAGACCTACAATGCCGCCATCGCCGCAGGTGACAAGGAAGACATCGCCGCCTCGAAGGCTGAGACGGCCGGCCGTGCAGCCGGTTGCAACGCCCTCCGTGCCGACATGTCCGCCCATCCGACCCGTACCCTCGTGTCCGGCGAAGAAGGCGCTGACAATGCAGTGTATGAGTATCCGGAATGGTGCCGTTATGCCGGTGACAACCTGCTGAACGAAATCAAGGAATACGATCTCGATGGCTATGACCTGGACTATGAACCGGAAGGTGACGCCCTCAGCGGCAACACGTTCCTGACCTTCGTCCAGTACCTTTCCCAGTTCATCGGTCCGAAGTCCCCGAATCCGCGTACCCTCTTGTGCGTCGATGCCCCGGGCGGTGCTCCCGGCATGTGCGCTCCGTATGCCGACTACAGCATCAACCAGTCCTATGGCAGCGTTCCTTCCGAGAGCAGCTTCAACCGGGGTGACTGGAGGAATGATCAGTTGATTTTCTGCGAGAACATCGGCGATAGCTGGAAGACCGGCGGCGTGATGGAGCAGATCGCTGCTTTCCAGCCTTCCCGCGGCGGCCGCAAGGGCGGTTTCGGTGCGTTCCACAACCAGCGCGACTATGCCATCACGGCGGTCGGCGGTGACAAGGAGACCCCGTACGGCCACCTTCGCCGTGCGATCCAGCTCCAGAATCCGGCTGTTACCAAATAATATTAAAGCAGCAACGTTATGAAAAATATTGTCAAATATATGATGGCCGCCGTCGCCGGTATGGGTGTCCTCGCTGCCTGCGAGCAGCTGGAAGACTTCCAGACCACGATCGACGCCCCTGACGTGCTCGTCTATTCCCAGCAGGCCGGTTCCGCCAACGTGCACACGACCAAGATCGCGCATGCCCCGGTCGGTTCCTTCGGTTCCTATGACGCCGTCTTCCCCGTGACCTGCAACTCCGGCAGCCACAAGGCTACAACGGTCAAAGTCACGTATGACGCCGATGCCGCCCAGGCTTACAAGGACGAGAAGAAACTTGAGCACAGCATCCTTCCCGCCGAGTTCCTCAGCATTACCAAATATGTCGCGGGTGCCGAGGCGACGGCTTCTTCCGAGGCCCTTCTGACCCTTCCGGAAGACGCCCGTTCGACCACCGATTCCGTGCGGGTAGCCCTGACCGGCGACCTGAGCAAACTGACTGAAAAGCAGTATATCGCCGCCCTTAAGATTTCCTCCGACGCCTTCGAAGGAAGCGAGGTCATGGGTACCTATTATCTGGAAGTCCTGACCGAGAAGAACTGCATCCGCCCGCTGACCAGCATGGACGAAATGGCCGGCAAGACCGCCGACCGCAGCGGCTGGGAGTACATCGAAGGCCTGTCCGGCGATGTGTCTTCCCGCAAGTCCCTGCCTGGCGAGCCGGTGCAGATTGTCGTGGACATGAAGAAGAACTACATCGTCACCGGCGTCCGTTTCGGCCTGTACTCCTCTTGGAGCGTCCCTACGTTCAGCGCCATCGAGTATAGCACGGACGGCACGACCTGGGAGCAGGCCGGCAGCCCGGACCAGAACGGCCTGACCACCGACAATGCCGTCAATGTCGCTTTCTATGGCTATATCGAGGCCCGTTACATCAAGTTCACCGCCGATGCGACCAACGTCTCTTCCTGGTACCGCTACCTGAATGATTTCAACATCTTCTGCGCAGCCGGCAAGGAGCCGACCCTGTACTTCGAGTGCGGAAAGGCCAATGTCTTTACCGGAAAGATCAAGCATTCCCCGGTCAGCTCCTCCACGGATGTCGACTTTACCTTCCCTGTCCGCGTAGCCCCCGCCGGTACTTCGACCCTGACGGGAACGGTTGCCGTGGACAACAGTCTGATCGCCGCCTACAACGAGGCGAACGGAACGGCTTTCGAGGCCCTTCCGGCCGCGAACCTGAAGCTTGAATTCGCCAGTGCATCCATTCCTGCCGGCAGCGTCAAGTCCGACGATGTCCATATCGCCCTGACGGGTGACCTGTCTGTGCTGCGCGCTTCCGCCGGTTACCTGATCCCCCTGAAGCTTACCTCTTCCTCCGCCGTAGATCCGGACAATTCCGTGGTTTATGTCGTCGTCGAGGTCATGGAACAGCTGATCAAGTCCAACCCGACCGCTGCCGATCTCGCCGGACTGACCCTGGTCAACGACCGCAGCGGCTGGAGCGCCAAGGACGGCAACGGCAACCCGGTTGACGATATCTTCGGCCAGAGCTCCTGGAGCGGTTCCGATGCGAACCCGATCATCGTGGACCTGGGTGCGGAATACGAAATCGGCGCCATCGGCCTGGGCTCCGTCTATGGCAATTACGGCAGTTATTACCGTGTCAACGGTGCTACTCTGGCCTACAGCGTGGACGGAACTTCCTTCACCGGTGTCGGCGTGGCCGCCGCCAGTGACTTCGTCTGGCAGAACCCTTATCAGGTTGCTGTCCTCGAAGTGACGGTCAAGGCCCGGTACATCCGCGTCTCCGACATTACCGCCAACTATTTCTATGGCCTGAACAACTTCAATGTATATGTCAAGTAGGAATACCATGAAAAAGATATTTTCCATCGCAGCGGCCGTCGTGGCGCTCGCCGGATGCCAGAAGTCTCTGGAGTACAGGGATGTCCTGTACTTCACCGGGACCGAAGACGATCCCGCCGTCAGCATGTATGTCGACGGTCCGGCTTCGAAGAACCTGACGGTCTCCTCGTCCAAGGTTTATGACGAGGATGTCAATATCGCCGTGATGGTCGACCCTTCGGCGCTGGAGGCGTTCAACGCCGCCAACGGCACCTCTTACCAGATGCTTCCCGAAGGCAGCTACCAGCTCAGCGACAACCATTTCACGATCTATGCGGGAACCAGCGTTTCCGCACCGGTCGCCTTCTCGATCGTCTCCATGGATGATTTCGAGGAAGGCGTGCTGTATTGCGCCCCGGTCCGGCTCCTGGCCGCCGCGGACGGTTCCAACATCCTCTATCCCAGCCAGACGATCTTCCTGGTGATCAACTCCATCATCACCACCCGCTGCGTCAACCTGGGCGGTTCCAACTGGTACAACATGGAGACGATGGTCAACAACTCCGACCTGGCCAACCTGCCGGCCGTGACCCTCGAGGCCCGCGTCTACATGAACGGCTGGTCCAACCTCAGCCACAAGATCGCTTCCGTGGTCGGTATCGAGGAGCACATGATCGTCCGTTTCGGCGATGTCTCCTGCGACCGTGACCAGCTTCAGGTGGCAGGCCGCGGCGTCTCCCTGACGTCCACCGACCACTTCTCCCTGGGCCGTTGGTACCACATCGTCGCCATCGACGACGGTTCCAAGCTCCGCCTGTATGTGGACGGCAAGCTCGAAGGTGAGGTTGATTCCTCCGGCAAGGCTGCCCTGAACCTCGGTGCGAACGCCGAAGGCGGCGGTTTCCGTATCGGCGCCTCCGCCGGTGACAACCGTCCGTTGAACGGTTACATCAGCGAGGTCCGCGCCTGGAAGCGTGCCCTGTCCATCGTCGAGGCTGAGAATAACCAGTGCTATGTCAACCCGGAAACCGCGCAGGACCTGGTCGGTTACTGGCGGATGGACCAGCTGGATGAGAGCGGCAAACTCGTCGACCTGTCCGGCAACGGCTATGTAGGTACCCCGAGAGGCGGCACCAACTGGGTGGACGGCATCAAGTGCCCGGTCGTTGAATAAGTTCCTGCATATCATGGCAGTTTGCGCTGCAGCTGTCCTGGCTGCCGGTCATCCGGCGGCCGGGCAGACTGCGCGTATCCTGCAGTTTGACGCTCCCGTCCAGAACTTCGGATCCATCCGTTATGACGCCAAGCCCGTGACGGTCCGGTTCGCCTGCACCAACATCGCGGACAAACCGGTATCCATCGTGGACGTGCATGTCCAGTGCGGCTGTACGATTCCGTCCTGGAGCAAGGACGCCATCGCGCCCGGAGCCAAAGGCTACGTGGACGTGGTCCTCGATCCGGCTTCCCTGGTCGGCCCGCAGAAGCGGCACCTCACGGTCATCGCGACCAACGGGGATTACCGCAAGTATAACACCATCACCCTGGAGGGTGAGGTGCTGCGGGACGAGACGCTGGACCAGATCCGGCATCCCCACCAGTGGGGCGGCGGACTGCGGACGGACCTTGACGTGATCGGCCTGAGGCTGTGGAAGCAAGGTACGGTCGTCGAGCGGCCTTTGTCCGTGATGAACGACAGCGACGCACCCATGCGGATGCGCTGGTCCTGTCCGTCCCGTCGGGCGAAGGTGACGATGCCGGCCCTGATCCGGCCCGGACAGGTTGTCGAGGCTACGGTCCGGTACGATACCTCCGGATTGCCGGAGGGGGAGTATACCGACGAGATCTACCTCTATGTCGGTGACGTCCGCTACGGACCGATCGTCCTCAAGGGAGCCGTCGAACGCTAATTGCCAGAGAAATAAACGTTGAATATGAAAAAGATAATCACCATCCTTTCCGTTTCCCTCGGCCTGCTGGCCTTTGCCGCCTGCTCCGAGAAGACTGAAACTACGCCGGAATATCCCGCGGCCGAATCCCTGTCCATCAACCAGACAGCCCTTCAGCTTGACGGTATCGGCGCCACGGCGACCCTTTCCGCCACCGTCGCTCCGACGACCGCTGCGGTGACCTGGGCCAGTTCCGACCCGACCGTCGCCACTGTTTTCAACGGTGTCGTGACCGGCCGCGGCCGTGGCAGCTGCGAGGTCTATGCCATGGCCGGCGACCTCAAGGCCTATTGCGCCGTGACCGTCGGACATGAGATTCCGACCTCCTCTCTCGTTGTGGATCCGTCCGAACTGACCGTCAAGGCCGGTGAAACGGCCACCCTTACCGTGACCGCCCTCCCGGAAGACCATACCGACGAACCCGTGTATGCCTGGTCGAGCAGTGACGAGACCGTCGCCACCGTCAACGGCGGTGTCGTGACCGGTGTCGCTGCCGGCACGGCCACCATCAAGGTCGTTACCGGCACGATCGAGGCCACCTGCGAAGTGACCGTCACTTCCGATGCCCCGACCCCGACCGACAACCCCTACCTGGTGAACCTGACCACCCAATACTTCCCGTATGACTGGGCTTCGGCCGACGCCACGCAGGACAACATCACCATGGAAGCCTGGGTCAAGCCGTCCTCCTTCGAAGGCAGCAACGACAACATCTACACGATCGTCGGCACGGAAGGCATCTTCCTGCTCCGCTTCGAAGGCAGCCAGCTGAACCTGGTCTACGGCGGAACGAAGAAGTCCAACGGCGAATACAATGAGAAGAAGGTCACATATTCGACCAACTTCAGCACCGGCGAGTGGCACCATGTGGCCGCGACCTACGCCAAGGGCGGAGACGTCGTCCTTTATGTAGATGGCGAGCAAGTGGGCAAGAACACCGCGGAGGATCATGGCATCGAGCTGAACGGTATCGGCGCCACCTGGGTGCTCCCGTTCAAGTTCTATGTCGGCGTCTCTTCCAACAACCGCTATTTCAAGGGTTCCATCGCCGATGTCCGGATCTGGAACAAGGCCCGCACGGGCGAGGAGATCAAGGCTGACATGAGGAAGGCCGCTCCTTCCACCTCCGGCCTGATGGCTTACTGGCGCTTCAACGAGGGTTCCGGCAATACCGTGAAGGATTACTCCGGTAACGGCCGCGACATCACCGCCAACGCCGCCCTGACCTGGATCGAGGCCGAACGCCCGTTCTAAGCCCTTGTAGCCGCAGAAATTTGCGTAAAACCTAAATTCTTCTTATCTTTGCGGTCCCTATAAAGTGTAGGGATCGCAATTTTTTAGTATAAACCATTAAAGATCAAGACAGTGGACACACTTAGCTACAAAACAGTCTCGCTGAACAAGGCGACTGTCAAGAAAGAGTGGGTGGTCATTGATGCTACCGATCTGGCACTTGGTCGTCTCGCCTCCCGCGTGGCCCTTGTCCTTCGTGGCAAGACCAAGCCGGGCTTCACCCCGAACGTGGACTGCGGTGACAACGTCATCGTCGTCAACTGCGAGAAGGTGGCCCTCAAAGGCAACAAGATGACCGACCGCGTCTATACGCGCTACACCGGTTACCCGGGTGGCCAGCGTTTCACGACGCCCGCCGAGATCCTCGCAAAGAGGCCGACCGAACTGGTCCGGAGAGCTGTTAAGGGTATGCTCCCGAAGACCCGTCTTGGTGACAAGCTCATCAACAACCTGTTCATCTATGCAGGTCCCGAGCATCCGCACCAGGCACAGAACCCTAAAACTATCAAGTTGAACGAAATCTAAACAGAGCAAATGGAAAAAACAGTCAACGCCCTTGGAAGACGTAAATCAGCTGTGGCTCGTGTTTATGTGGCTGCCGGCAGCGGCAAGATGACGATCAACGGCCGTGACCTGGACGAGTATTTCGCCGAGGATACGCTCAAGTACATCGCCAACCAGCCGTTCGAAGTGACCGGTACCGCAGGTCAGTTTGACGTGAAGGCTACCATCGACGGTGGTGGAGTCAAAGGTCAGGCCGAAGCCCTGAGACTCGGTATCTCCCGCGCACTTTGCGAGGTGGATCGCGAGGCTTACCGCTCCGCCCTCAAGGCCGCCGGCTTCCTCACCCGCGACGCTCGCGAGGTCGAACGGAAAAAGCCTGGTCAGCCTGGTGCACGCCGCCGCTTCCAGTTCAGCAAGCGTTAATCGCCGCCTGACGCTGGTTTGCGCCCACAGTCCGGTTTTGCAAATCCGTCGGATCTTCGCACTGGTGTGAACCCGTGGAAGCTGCCCAGGATTGCCGGTACTGCGAAAAATTCCGGAGACCGGGTCTCCCGCTGCTTCGGGATTGATGTAAGAAGCCCCTCAGGCACAAGGCAAAACGCCTGTCGGGACAGTTTTTAAAACAAAAAAGAACTTTAAAACAATGCCAAGAACAAATTTCCAGGAATTGCTTGATGCAGGTGCACACTTCGGCCATCTCGCCCGCAAGTGGAACCCTAAGATGGCTCCCTATATCTTCGATCAGAAGAACGGAATCCATATCATCGACCTGCACAAGAGTGTCGTCAAGATTGACGAGGCTGCCGAAATGATGAAGGAGCTGGCCCGCAGCGGCCGCAAGATCCTCTTCGTGGCAACCAAGAAGCAGGCTAAGGACATCGTCGCCGAGAAGGCGAACGCTGTCAACATGCCTAGCGTTACCGAGCGTTGGCCGGGCGGTATGCTCACCAACTTCCCTACCATCCGCAAAGCCGTCAAGAAGATGAATACCATCGACAAGATGAAAGAGGATGGAACCTTCGAGAAACTCGCCAAGCGTGAGCGTCTCCAGGTTGACCGCCAGCGTGCCAAGCTTGAGAAGAACCTCGGTTCCATCAAGGACATGAGCCGTCTCCCTTCAGCTATTTTCGTAGTGGACGTACAGAAAGAGGCCAATGCCGTCAAAGAGGCAAACCGTCTCAACATCCCGGTTATCGCTATGGTTGATACTTGTTGCGATCCTACTCCGA
>JAFUUB010000026.1 GCA_017483985.1 Bacteroidales bacterium
AGAAACTGAACGTCAGCGATTTAAGCAGGAATTCCACGCTCCAGCCGCCCACCACGCTGTAATACGAAAGGATGATCAGTGGCGAGATGACCGTCAGCAGGCCCAGCCAGCGCCAGGGCGTACCGGGAGCCAACTGCTGCATGGCGCCGAAGGTGCTCTTGTGGGTCTTGCGCCCGATGGCCGCCTCCGAAAGGAAGATCGGGAGGGAAATCAGCAGGGTGGAAAGAAGGTAGACGATGATGAAGGCCGAGCCGCCGCCCTGGCCCACCATGTAAGGGAAGCGCCAGATGTTGCCCAGCCCGATCGCCGAACCGGCCATGGCCATGATGACCGCGAACCGGCTCCCGAAAGTTTCTCGAGTATCCATATTGTCAAGTTCGTCCGCCGGCCCCTACAGCCGGCGGTAGATTACAAATTCGTAGGTCAGGCCCGATACGGGATCCGTATGGGTCTCGGAAGTGGAGGCGGGATACCAGACGGCCGGATCGATCTCGGGGAAGAAGGCGTCGGCATCTTCGACGGTATCATGCACATGGGTGATGTACAGGGTGTCGACCGTCTGCATCGCCTCGGCGTAGGTATAGGCCCCGCCCATGACGAAACACTTGGCGTCCTCCGCCCCTTCACAGGCCTTCTCCGCGGCCCGGAACGCTTCATCGAGGGATTCCACCACCACGACCTTTTCGGGGGCTTCCGGCCACGGGAAAATGGAAATCACGATGTTGGTGCGGCGCGGCAGCGGACGGCCGATGGACTGGAAGGTCATCCAGCCCATGATGACGGGATGGCCGGTGGTCTGTTCCCGGAAATACTTCATGTCTTCCGGCAGGCTCCACAGGAGCTGGTTCTTGCGGCCGATGGCATAGTTGTCGGCGACGGCCACGATCAGGCATTTTTCCATTGTCATACCGCTACAGGGGCTTTGATGGCCGGCCACGGGTCGTAGCCTTCCAGGGTGAAATCTTCATATTTGAATGCGAACAGGTCCTTGACCTCCGGATTGAGCCGCATCCTGGGGAGGGGACGCGGCGTGCGGGAGAGTTGTTCGCGGACCTGGTCGAAATGATTCAGGTAGATGTGCGTGTCGCCGGTGGTGTGGATGAATTCACCCGGCTGCAGGCCGGTCACCTGGGCGATCATCAGGGTCAGCAGGGCGTAGGAGGCGATGTTGAACGGGACGCCGAGGAAGGTGTCCGCGCTTCGCTGGTAGAGCTGGCAGGAGAGCTTCCCGTCCGCCACATAGAACTGGAACAGGCAGTGGCAGGGCGGGAGGGCCATCTTCTCCACCTCGGCCGGATTCCAGGCTGTCACGAGCATGCGCCGGGAGTCGGGGTTGCGGCGGATGGTTTCCACCACCTGGGCGAGCTGGTCGATGCTGCGGCCGTCCGGGGCGGGCCAGGAGCGCCACTGGTGGCCGTAAACCGGCCCCAGGTCGCCGTTCTCATCGGCCCATTCATCCCAGATCGTAACGCCATGGTCCTTGAGGTACTTGATGTTGGTATCCCCGGCAATGAACCAGAGCAGTTCGTAGATGATCGATTTCAGGTGCACCTTCTTGGTGGTCAGCAGCGGGAAGCCTTCGGACAGGTCGAACCGCATCTGGTGTCCGAAGACGCTCTTCGTGCCGACGCCGGTCCGGTCGTGCTTGACCGTCCCTTCGTCCATGATGCGCCGCAGCAGGTCCAGGTAGGGTTTCATCGTACGGAGAAGGCGAAGATAATGGCTTCCTGATAGGTCTGGCCCGGACGGAGGACCGTCGTCGGATAGTCTTCCTTGTTCGGGCTGTCCGGGAAATGCTGGCATTCCAGGGCGACGGCGTCATAGTCATGGAAGATGCGGCCGTCGTGACCGACGGGGCAGCCTTCCAGCCAGTTGCCGGTATAGACCTGGATGCCCGGCTGGGTCGTCAGGACCTCCACGCAGCGCCCGCTCTTCGGGGAATACAGGGTGGCAGCCGGCTGGAGCTGGCCCGGCTCGTAGTCGTCCAGCACCCAGCAATGGTCATAGCCCTTGCCGATCTTCAGGGCCTCGAAATCCGCATGCAGGTCCTGTCCGATCGGTTTCGGGTTGACGAAATCCATCGGCGTCCCGGCGACGGGCTCGCTTTCGCCCAGCGGAATCTGGGTCGGGTCGGTCGGGAGGTATTCGGAGGCATTGAGGGTCAGTTCATGGGCCTCGATGCTGCCGGCATTGTCCAGGTTGAAATACGTATGGTTGGTCAGGTTGACCACGGTCGGGGCGTCGGTTTCGGCGGTATAGGTGATGCGCAGGGAGTTGTCCTCATCCCACTCATAGCGGACCACGGCCTTGAGGTTGCCGGGATAACCGGCCTCGCCGTCCTCGGAGAAATACAGGAACTCCACGGCTTCGCCGTCGAGGCGGCTCTCCCACACCTGGTTCTGGAAGCCGTCAGGGCCGCCGTGCAGGTGGTTGGGACCGTTGTTGATGGGAAGCTCATACTCCTTGCCGTCCAGGGTGAAACGGCCCTTGGCGATGCGGTTGGCGAACCGGCCCGGGGTCTTGCCGGCGCAGGGACCGTCGGCGAAATAGCTCATCGGGTCGTCATAGCCCAGCACGACATTCTCCATCTTCCCGTCCTTGTCCGGAACGACGACGGACACGATGCCCGCGCCCACGCTGGAGAGTTCGACATACGCACCGGAGGCATTGGTCAGCCGGTACTTGATGATTTCCTTTCTTTCGGGGGTCTTGCCCCAGATTTCTTGACTCGCTTTCATACTGGTTTATGTTTTTTTATAATTGTTCCAGGACGGCAAACAGTTTCTCCTGCGGGACATCCTTGAGCAGGACTTTCTTGTCCGCATCCAGCAGGTACAGGGACGGGATGGCCCGCACGCAGTAGAGCAGGTCCGTGCGGATGGCATAGTCCGGATCGTATCCGGAATACCAGGAGGACGGGTAATTCACGGCATACGCCTTCCATTCGTCCAGGTCGCTGTCGATATAGACATTGACGACCGCCAGGGTCCCGCTGTCCATCAGCTGGCTCACGCGCGCGCTGCCCTGCAGGTCGTCGATGATGCCCTTGCAGGCCGTACAGCCCGGATTGCTGAAGAAGAGCAGGGTGTAGGGCGCCTTCACGCTGTACAGGGTCCGGGTCCGGCCTTTCAGGTCGGTGAAACGGAAGTCCGCGGCCGGCGTCCCGGTCTGGTTGAGCCGGCACATCTGGGCGTCGAAGCCATAGGCATGCTTCATCTCGGGACGGATCACGTCCGAAGCGGCCAGCAGCTCGACGAAAGGCAGGTAGCGGTCCTCGCTGCGGACGGGAGAGTTCGGGTCATACAGGTACTTGGCCGAGAACTCCACCAGGGTCTCGAAGACATTGGAAGAAGTATCCTTCCGCTCGCAGGCGGCGGCCTTCTCATAGAGCCGGACCATGGCCCTGCGGGCGGCCGACGGGCTCGCCTGGTCCATCAGGGTGGCGAACAGCCCGTAATTGTCCTCTACTTCCGTCTTCCGCACGCCCGCAACCAGGGCCGTATCACAGACGGCCGTGCGGGAAGTGTCCGCAAAAGCGTCCCAGAAATGCTCCACCACATAGTCCATCCGTTCCTGCGGATCCTGGACGACCCCGGGTACAGACACTTTCGGGAAAGGCTGCGGGGCGGGCGCATTTCCGGCCTGGCGGCCGTTGCACGCCAGGACCAGGCAACCGGTCAATACATATAAGAAAATCTTCTTCATTTTTGCTGTACGCTTCAAGGTGTTCGCGAGGGGGCTATCCGCAAATTTACAGAATTATTCTTAGATTTGTAATGTTGATGTAATATGATCGAGATGTCTTTCCGTAAGATTGCCCTGTGGGCCATGGGAATGCTGCTGGCAAGCACCGCCTGGGCCCAATTCTATACCGCCGGAGAGGACCCGGCTTCCGTCCGTTGGTCCACCTTCCGTACGGACCATTACAAACTGATCTACCCCACCGGGATGGACTCCCTGGCCCGGGCCTACGCCCGCACCCTGGAGGCCTTTCGTCCCCAGGTCGGCCGGAGCATCGGATACCTGCCCGGCGGCATGTACCGCAAACCCATGCCGGTCATCCTGCATGCCCATGGCGGACAGGCCAACGGCAGCGTGACCTGGGCGCCCCGCCGCATGGACCTGTATACCCTGCCGGAGGCGTATGAGCCGGAGCCGATGCCCTGGCTGACCTCCCTGGCCGTCCACGAAAACCGCCATGTCGCCCAGCTCCAGTTCGGGGCCGACGGACTGTTCCGTCCGTTCAAATGGCTGGTGGGGGACCTGGTGGCCGGCGCCTTGTCCGGCGTCTATCCCAGCACCTGGTTCCTGGAAGGGGACGCCGTGGTCGCGGAAACGGCCCTGACGCCCTTCGGCCGCGGCCGGCGCGGGGATTTCCTGGCCTATTACCGGGCCGCCTTCGACGCCGGGGACTGGCGGAACTGGTACCGCTGGCGCTATGGGTCCTACCGGTATTATGCCCCGAACCACTATGCCCTGGGCTATCTTACGCTCGCGGGCGTCCGTACCCGGTATGACGCCCCGCTCTTCGAAGCGGACTACCTGCATGGCGTGACCCGCCGGCCGTGGCGCCTGTTCAACATCCAGCGCGCCGTGCGCAAGACGTCCGGCCGCTCGTTCAAAGGGGCCTTCAGAGACATCATGCAGTCGTTCCAGGCGCAGTGGGCGGCCGAAGACCGCGGTCCCTGGACGGCCGCCGAGCCGTTCAGCCCCGTCCCTTCCTGGTATACCGTCCAGGGCGCGCCCGTAGCCTACGGCGGAGGCTGGCTGGTCAAGGAAAATTCCAAGGTCCGCGCCACCCGACTCGTCCTGTATAAGGACGGCCGTGCCAAGACCCTGCGTCCCTTTGCGGCCGCAACCGGCGACCTCCGTCCGGCCGGCGACCGCATCTATTGGAGCGAGACGGTTCCGGACCTGCGCTGGGGGCTCCGCGCCACCTCGCGAATCCGCTACATGGAAAACGGCAAGGTCCGCGACCTGACCCGCAACGGACGGCTGTACAACCCAGCTCCGTCCCCGGACGGGGCGCGGATTGCCGTGACCGAATATCCGGTCCCCGGCGGATCCAAGGTCCGGATCCTGGACGCCACGGGCCAGACCCTGCAAACGCTGACAGCCCCAGACGGCGTCCAGTACGTCGAGACGGCCTGGGTCGGTAATGAACTGTATATAAGTTATATCGATGACCACGGGACGGGCATCGCCCGTTGGCCGCTGAGCGGTCAGCCGCAGACGGTCCTGGCTCCCCAGCCGATCAGCATCGCCCACCTGCAAGGCAGCCCCGACGGCGTGCTGCTCAGCATGGATGCCTCGGGACTGAACGAGGTCTACCGCCTCACGCCGCAGGGAACCCTGGTCCAGCTGACAGCGACCCCGTATGGCGCCGGGGCCTTTACCATGACCTCCGACACGCTGTATTACGCCGCCCAGACCCGGGAAGGCGTCCTGCTGCAGAAAGTCCCGGCCAGCGGCCTGGCATACCGCCGCGCCGGCGGGACCGCGTCGCATCCGGCAGCGGACCGACTCGCCGCCCAGGAGCAGGCCCTCTCCCGTGAACCGGCGGCCCTGAAGGACCGCAGCCGCAGCATCGGCGGCACGGAAACGGCCGCGAAGCGCTATTCCAAACTGCTCGGCATTCCCTATATCCATTCCTGGGCGCCGGTTTATTTCGATTATGACCGGATCGAGGAAATGAGCGGGGATGTCACGTGGCGGGAAGGCGGACTGGGCGCGACGGCGCTGTTCCAGAACCTGCTGGGGACGGCCTCGGGGTCCCTCGGCTACAGCTACCACAAGGATGAATATACCGGAGCCTGGCGGCATTCCGGCCATCTCCAGATGACGTATACCGGACTGTTTCCGGTTTTCGAAATCAATGCGGACTTCAACGACCGGGACCTGATCCAGTACAGCCGCGTCAGGCAGGAGGCCGGGATGCTGTCTTTCACCTCCACCGGCGGCCGCCTGATTGACAGCCCGTCGTTCCAGGGAGCCCTGAAGGTCTATGTTCCCCTGAACTTCTCCTCCGGTGGCTGGAACCGCGGCTTTGTCCCGCAGTTGCAATATTCCTTCTCCAACGACCGCTTCAACAAGACCCTCCCGGTCCGGACCGCACCCGATGTCCTCGGAGAAACGGTCGTCCCGGCCAGCCTGTCGCGGCTGGAACCGGGCGATAACGTCCTGATGCAGAGCCTGACAGTCTCGGCCCGCGGCTATATCATCCGCCCGACGGCTTCCGCCCTGGATTATCCCCGCTGGGGCTTCGGCGCGGAAGGCGGCTACCGGGCCCGCCTGGGCCTGAGCGACTTGTTCTCCCCGGCGCTCTATGGATATGTCTACGGCTATCTGCCCGGCCTGACGGCCAACCAGGGCCTCCGGCTCTCCGCCATGTGGCAGCACCAAACCGGCTCCGGGACCGGCGAAAACGTCGTGACGACCCGTCCGCGCGGCTTCCAGGACACCCAGGTCTCCACGTACCTGGCCAGCTATGCCCCGGACCAGCTGCGGCTTTCGGCCGATTATTCCATCCCGGTGTGGGTCGGAGACATTTCCTGGTTCAGCCCGCTCTTCTACGTCACGCATTTCGTGGTCAAACCCCATGTGGACTACACCCTCCTGAAATACGGACGGGGCCTGTCCGGCGGCGGTTCGCTGGTCAGCGCGGGGGCGGAGATAACGGCCAGGCTGGCCCACTTCCTCTGGCTGCCCTTCCCGACCTCGGCCGGTATCGTGTTTGACTGGAACGGCGGATCCGAGTACGGCCCGATCGCGGAGCGCGGCATCGCCCTGACGCGCACCTATGTCGGCGGCGTCTTCAGCATTGATTTCTAAGGGAATCCTGACGGATCAGAGCGCTTCCATGCCGCAGACGGCCTGTGTTTCGTCTGCGCTTACGCGGAAATACAAGGCATCCGGAGCGTCTGCCGAATAAGGCTTCCAGACCTCCGGGCCGTTTCCGTTCGGATTGCCGGTCTTGACGAAAGACGTCCACGCCTCGATCATCCGGTCCGCCAGCGCATAATCACCCTCTTTGAAAGGACGCCAGCAACGGTCGAGCGTATGGAAGGTATACCAGAGTTCGGCAGAATGGAACGCTCCCTCCAGCACGCCTTCGCGTCCATCGGTCGGAAGCGGACGGTCAAATACATAGGTATAGACCGGCTGGCCGGCGTTCGCCCGCTCTGCCGCAAACGCGCGGATACCGGGCCGGATCCGGGGGTTGTCTCCCGACACCATCCCGACCATATACGGAATCTGCGCGATCCGTCCGCCATAAGTCGCGGTGCTGAAGCGCTCGGGTAAGGCATACCCGTCCACGACCGGCGCTGTGCCGAATGGTCCGCGGTTGCCACTTGCGCGCGTGTATTCATTGGCCAGGGAGACCATTTTTTCGGCGGGAGCAGCCCGCATCTGTTCCAGGGTCTCATAGCCGGCCCAATCCATCATGGCTTTGTCGTTGGCCAGGACCGTCTCCATGTCCGCGCCCGCCGTATTGTCATTTTCCGGGGCGACGGAGCGGCCGCTCTGGATGATGGCTTTGTTGAACAAGCCGCGCGACAGCGGAGAAACACAAAGCGTCTGGACGCTGGCGGCTCCGGCGCTCTGTCCCATGATCGTCACATTGTCCGGATCGCCGCCGAACTGGGCGATATTCTCCCGAATCCATTTCAGGGCGGCAATCTGGTCCAGCATCCCATAGTTTCCGGACACCCCGTTCGGGTCCTCTGCCGACAAGGCGGGATGGGCCAGGAAGCCCAGGATCCCCAGCCGGTAATTGGCGGAAACCATCACGACGCCGCGGCGCGCCCATTCGGTACCGTCCATCTCCGGTTCGGAGCTCCATCCGGCTACGTAACCACCGCCATGAAGCCATAATACAACCGGCAGACCAGCACCCGGTTTCCCAGGCCGGCTGGTCCAGATATTCAGCGTCAGGCAATCCTCGCTGAATGCCGGATCCCCCTCATAAAAGAATTCCGGGGTATATCCGCCCGGTGTATGCGACGCCTGCATGGCCGGATGGCCGAATTCCAGGGCTTCGCGGACTCCTTCCCAAGGAATGACCGGCTGCGGGGCCTTCCAGCGCAATTCGCCCACCGGAGGGGCCGCATACGGGATGCCTTTGTAGACATAGACCTTTTCGCCGGGCAGTTGAGCGCCGACCAGCGACCCGCCGGATACGGTGAGGACGGGATTCTTTTCCGTACAGGCGACCAGCGCCCATGCCAGAAGGAGGGGGATTAACTTTTTCATCGTTTACCGGAAATATTGCGCCAGCCAGGCGGCGTCGACGCGGGCGAATCCCGGCCCGGCCTGGACAGAGGGGTTGCGCTGCAGGATGCCGCGGCAGTCCTCATAGACATTGAACCCGATCCGGACGCCTTGCATCTGTCCGTCACGGGGGTAGGTCAGCGTGATCTCATGGTCCGGTCCTTCGATCCGGAAGAACTTGAACGGGGCCTGCTGGACCGTCGGGTCCTTGGCCCCCAACTCCATCTTGGTCACGTATTTGCACATCTCCATGACGCGATCGTCGAGCCCGGCATCATGTAGGTTGACCTTCTCGATCAGCGAGCCCACGTCGTCGACCCGGCGGAGGACATAGCCGTCCAGGCCTTCCGCCTGAGCCGCCAGGGCTTTTTCAACCGTTTCGAGCTGCGCCTCGGGCAAGGCGCCTTCGGGCAGGAGCCAGATCATCAGCCGCTGGTCCGGGTCGTGGTAGAGGGTCTGGCAGCGGATGAGGTTACGCCTTCCGCAGTGCGGACATTCCCAGACGAAAAGGGAACCGTCCTTGACCCGGTCTTTCAGTTCGGGCTCACGGGCGACGTTGATTCCGCCGTAGGTTTCAACTTCGGTGCTCCGGCCACAGGCCGTGCAGGTTGCTTGAACGAAGTTTTTCATGGTTATTTCCGTTTATCGATCCAGACCCAGAGCCGGTACATCAGCCAGCCCCAGCCCAGGAACAGCACAACATGGATCCAGTAGGGAACCTTTGTCTGGTAGACATCGTCCCGGACAATCTTTTCATAGCCCGGGATGTCCGCATAATAATAGGCCCCGGCGCCGAAATCGTAGCCCGACACCAGGCCCTGGCGGCCCGCCATGATCCAGAGGGCACAAAACACGATGGCCACGACCACGAGGATCGTGACCACCTTGAAGATCTTGTCCCGGCGGGAAGACACTATTTGTAGAGGTCGAGGACCGGGATGTCGAAGACCACGCCGGAGAGCAGGAACCAGACGGCGAAGAAGGTCAGGGCAATGTTGAAGACCTGGCCTACGATATAGAGCCACAGGACCTTGCCGCCCTGCATCTGGCGGGCGATTTCCTTGAAATTGGTATCCAGGCCGATGCTGGTGAAAGCCAGCACGAACGCCCAGTTCTTGTACTGGTCGAGGACGCTGTTGATCGCGGAGACCTGGCTGCTTCCGGCCAACGGAAGGATGATGAAGGAAGCCACGAGGGAAGCCACGAAGAAACCGATGATGAACTTCGGGAAACGCGTCCAGATCTCACCGGCACCGACTTTCTTGTTCGGATCCTTATCCACGCGGGTGGCGAAGAAAATCGCGACGAAGAAGGCGATGAAGCCGATCAGGATGTTCTGGATGCTCTTGACCAGGACGGCTGCCTGCTCCGCCTCGGGACCGAGGGCGTTGCCGGCCAGCACCACGGCGCCGGTCGAGTCGACCGTACCGCCGATCAGGGCGCCGCCCATCAGCTGGGACATGCCGACGGCCCGGATAATCATCGGCTCGAAAACCATCATCAGGATGGTGAAGATGATGGAAATCGAGATGGCGATGGACAGGTCATCCTTCTTGGCACCGGAAGCGGCACCGGTCGCGATGGCAGCAGACGTACCGCAGACGGAGGTCGCGGAGGCAATGGTAATGACCAGCGGCTTGTTGCCGATTTTCAGCACCTTGGTGCCGAACCACCACATGAAGAGGATGACGATCGGGGTCACGATCCAGGCGATGCCGAGGCCGTAAAGACCGAACTTGGCGATGTTGCTGAAGAGGACGGAGAAACCCATGATCACCAGACCGGTCTTGATGTAGAACTCGGTGCGGATGGCGGGTTTCAGCCAGGCGGGGGTGCCGACGGTATTCGCGATCAGCAGGCCGACGATCAGTGCCCAGAAAGCCCACTCCAGATAGCGGTTGAGGGTGAATTCCGCGCTGATGATCCGCACGATGACGGCCAACACGAACAAGGCGACGAAGGCAAAGAAGAAATCCTTGATCTTGCCTCCCTGCAGCTTGACGCCGGCGGTAAAGAGTACGGCCAGCACGACGAAGGTCCGGCACAGTTTGCCCCAGAAGGCTCCGTTGAACTGGGCGAACAGGGACTTTTTCTCAGCCACGTTTTCCCACAGGTGCCAGGTCGAGAATTTGGCGGCGGCGAAATCAAAAGCGCCGGTCAAAACAGCCACGCAGGCGATCAGGATCACGATAAAGCCGATCCAGACGGCCAGCCAGTCTTCCTTTTTCCAAAGGTCGGAAAGGTTTTTCATATCAGATTATTTTAGTTACACGTCACAAAAAGGGTTGTCCCTCAAAGAGAAACAACCCTCAAATATAGTAAAATTATTTTAATGCAACCTTATTCCACCCGCCGGGCGCCGTCGCTGATCACGACGTCGTACACCTTCGGGGCGTGGCCGAACTTCTCCGTGAAACGCGCCACCGCCGTCGCGACGAATTCGTCGTACAGCTCGTCCTTGACCAGGTTGATCGTGCAGCCGCCGAAGCCGCCGCCCATCACGCGAGAGCCCGTCACGTCCATCTTCCGCGCCAGCTTGTTCAGGAAGTCCAGCTCCTCACAGGACACCTCGTACAGGCGGCTCAGGCCGAAG
>JAFUUB010000027.1 GCA_017483985.1 Bacteroidales bacterium
TATTAAGCTTATGGGTAAAAAAACTCTAATCTTGTTGCTGTCCTTCTTTGTGGGGATAGCAGCATCTGCGCAGAGCATTTCCGTACGCGGTACCGTTACGGATGCCAGCACCGGAGAGGCGGTCCCGTTCGCCTCGGTCATGGTGCAGGGTACGATGAACGGAACCAGCACGGATGCGGATGGCAACTATGTCCTCAGCGTCCCGTCCGACGGTGTGCTCGTCTTCTCCTCCATCGGTTATAAGGATCATTCCGAACCGGTCGCCGGGAAGGCTGTCCACCATGTGGCTCTGCAGCCTGACAGCGAATCCCTGCAGGAAACCATCGTCGTTGCTTTCGGTACGACGACCAAGGAGGCCTTTACCGGCTCCGCTTCCGTCATGAAGGCCGATGACCTGCAGAAACGTGCGACGACCAACGTTGCCAACGCCCTGGTCGGCCAGGTGGCCGGTCTCCAGATGAAGGGTGCATCCGGTGCTCCGGGTGCCGGCAGCGGCAGCATCAACATCCGTGGTCTCGCCTCCGTCCAGGCTTCCACCGATCCGCTCGTGATCGTTGACGGCGCGCCGTATCCGGCCAGCCTCACCAACATCCCGCAGCATGATATCGAGAGCGTCACCGTCCTGAAGGATGCGGCCTCCGCCGCCCTGTACGGTGCACGTGGCGCCGCCGGCGTCATCCTCGTGACCACCAAGCGCAGCAAGACCCGCGATGCGCAGATCAACGTCGACATCCGCCTGGGTGTCAACACCCGTTCGGTCCAGGACCACGAGACCATCACCGACCCGGCCCAGTTCTACGAGGCCTACTACAGCGGTCTGTACAATTATTATTTCAATGGTCTGGGTTACAGCGCGGCGGATGCCTATTCCACCGCCAACCGCCAGCTCATCAACCATGTCGGTTACAACATCTACACCCTCGATGAAGGTGAGATGATGATCGGCACCGACGGCAAGCTTAACCCGAAAGCCACCCTCGGCCGCAAGTACTCCTTCAACGGCGAGACCTACTACATGACCAACGACAACTGGCGTGACCTCGCGTACAAGAGCGCCCTCCGTCAGGAATACAACGTCTCCGTCAACGGCGGCAACGACCGCGGCAACTACTACGCATCCTTCGGTTACCTCAACGAAGACGGTATCATCGAGTACTCCGGGTACCAGCGTATTTCCGCCCGCGTCCGTGCGGACTACCAGGTCAAGAAGTGGGTAAGGATCGGCGCCAACGTCGGCTTCAACAACTCCAACCAGCAGTCCAACCCGAACATGAGCAGCGACTGGGGTTCCACCAACCTGATGTACTACACCACCTACATCGCCCCGATCTATCCGGTGTACGTCCGCGTCATCGGTCCTGACGGCAACCCGGTCATCCGTACCGACGAGTTCGGTCACGAGCAGTATGACTACGGTGTGGCCGCAACCAACTACGGCGTCGGCCGTGGTTTCATGCAGACCGGTAACCCGTTCGGCTCCAACCGCTACAACAAGAGCTTCAACGAAGGACGCCAGCTCAACGGCACTTTCACCGCCGACTTCGATATCACGGATTTCCTCCGTGCGAACATCTCCTCGACCGTCAACTGGGGCGAGTCCATCTCCACCAGCTATGACAACCCGTTCTACGGCCCGAAGGTCGGTGTAAACGGCGAACTCTACAAGAGCAACAGCGTCAACGTCCGGACCAACAACCTCCAGACCCTGACCTACTACGACAGCTTCGGCGACCACTCCGTCAACGTCATGGTCGGCCATGAGTACTATCATACCCGCGGCCACAGCCTGTTCGCCACCGGACAGGGCGGCTTCTCCCCGGATCTGCTCGAACTCAACGCCTTCGCGAACATCCTCTACTCCGGCACCGGCTCCTCCTCTTCCGAGTACAACGTCGAAGGTTACTTCGCCAGCGCCCAGTATGATTTCGACAAGAAATACTACGCTTCCGCTTCCTTCCGCCGGGATGCCTCTTCCCGCTTCGCAGTCGACCACCGCTGGGGTAACTTCTGGTCCGTCGGCGGCGCCTGGATCATCAGCAAGGAGCCCTTCATGCAGGACATCACATGGATTGACCAGTTGAAACTCAAGGCCTCCATCGGCCAGCAGGGCAACGACTCGATCGGTGACTACAACTACACCGACACCTACTCCCTGAGCAAGTCCAGCGACACCTCGATGTCCCCGGCTTTCCGCAACCTCGGTAACGAGAAGATCACCTGGGAGACCACGACCAACACCAACATCGGTGCCGAGTTCAGTTTCTTCAAGGGCCGTCTCTCCGGTACCATCGACGGTTACTACAAGAAGACCGACGACCTGCTCTTCTGGATCTCCGTTCCGGAATCCGCCGGTGTCCGCGGTTACTATGGCAACATCGGTGACATCGCCAATACCGGTGTCGAACTCAGCCTCAACGGCACCCTGATCCGTACCGACAACTTCGAATGGAGCGTCAACGCCAACATCGCCACCAACAAGGCTAAAATCCTCAAACTCCCCGAGTCCAAGATGGGTGAGAACGGCGGTTACTACGAAAGCGGATACTGGTGGACTCCCGGCGGTGTCATGCGCAACTACATGAACTATGAGTATGCCGGCGTCAGCGAGACGGGTGAAGCCCTCTACTGGTATGACGCAAACCTGAGCACCCTGGGCGGCCAGACCACCAACATCACCAACGTGGCGGGCAAGGAGCACTCCGGTACCACCACCCACATCGGTGAGGCGACCCGTTATGCGCAGGGTACCCTGCTGCCGAAGTTCTTCGGCGGTTTCGGCACCTCCTTCCGTATCGGCAACTTCGATTTCAACGCCACCTTCGACTATCAGATCGGCGGCCGGATCACCGACAGCGTCTATCAGAAACTCATGACCCCTCCGACCTCCTCTTCCGATGCCGGTTACAACTACTCAACCGATATCTTCAAGGCCTGGAGCCCTGTCAACACGGATAGCGACATCCCGCGCTGGCAATTCGGCGATGAAGACGCCGCCGCCGGTTCTTCCCGCTTCCTGACCAATGCAAGCTATCTCAACTTCCAGTCCTTCTCCGCCGGTTACAACGTGCCGGTCCGCAAACTTGGCATCCAGAAGGTTGTCAGCCGGATCCGCATCTACGCCGTCGGCGAGAACCTCGGCTACATCTCCGCCCGCAAGGGCTTTGACCCTCGTGCTTCCTTATCCGGAACCTCTTCGGTCAATGTCTACTCTCCTGTCCGTAACATCTCTGCCGGTGTGCAGGTTACTTTCTAATCAAAGGAGGATCTGAATATGAAAAATATCGTAAAGCTCACCCTCGCCGCCGCCTGCACCCTGACGCTCGCTGCCGGCTGTATCAAGGAAACCTTCCCCGAGTCCGCCACACAGACCTCAAAGCAGGTTGCGGACGCTCCGGGTTCCTATGATCTTTTCGTTGACGCGATTACCAATACCCTCGTCGGCCAGTTCGTGTATGCCCCGAACAGCACCAACGCCTACGACTTCGGTCTGCCGGCCTTCTTCATCCGCTGGGACTCCATGGGCCAGGACCTCGTCCAGCCCGGTCTGACCAACGGCTGGTTCGACAGCTGGTACTGCATCGACCACCTCGGTCCCACATGGGCCAACAGCCAGTATGCATGGACCTTATACTACAAGTGGATCAAATCCTGCAACGACGTGATCCGACTTGCCGGTTCCGAACCGGACGCTGACAAGAAACCCGGCGCCGGCCGCGCTTTCTTCTATCGTGCCTACTTCTATATGGATCTCGCCCAGATGTTCGCCGCCGAACCCGCCACGGTCAACCCGGCCGCCGAGACCGTTCCGCTGGTCGTCGAGACGACCGATGTGGAAGCCCTCGCCAACAACCCGCGTGCGACCAACGCCGACATGTACGCCCAGATCATCTCCGACCTCGACAAGGCGGAAGAATACCTGACCGGTTATGAGCGCAGCGACGTCTATACGCCTGACCTGTCCTGCGTCTATGGCCTGAAGGCCCGTGCCTACCTGCTGACCGGAGATTGGGCCAAAGCCCGCGAATATGCGAAGAAAGCCCAAGCCGGCTACACCATCATGAACGAAGATGCCTATACCAACTGGGAGACCGGCTTCAACACCCCGAACGCCGCCTGGATGCTGGGCGTCACCTTCAAGGCCGACGACCCGAACATCCAGAAGAACGACGGTGACTCCAGCTGGGGTTCCTGGATGTGCATGGAAATCAACCCGGCGACCTCCGGTTGCGGTTATGCCGCCAACTACGGCCGTCCGATCCACATCGACCGCCACCTGTATGAGACCATCCCCGCCACCGACTTCCGCAAGAAGTGCTTCGCCGATTTCGCGATCGACGACATGAGCGAGGAAGCTGCAATCGAGGCCCTCAGCGCTTACACCAAGCATCCGGAGTGGATCTATGAAAGCAATGACGGCAACGGCAACCCCAACGGCGGTACCAATTTCAAGTTCCGCACGGCTGGCGGCGAAGCAGGCCGTGACAACCAGTACATCGGTTTCGTCGTCGCGGTCCCGATGATGCGAGTCGAGGAAATGTACCTGATCGAAGCCGAAGCGGCCGGCCGTCTCAACGAGAACGAGGGTATCCAGCTCCTGACAACCTTCGCCAAGACCCGTGACGCCAGCTACACCTACGGCACCCACACCGACGCCTACTACAACAACGCTACGGGCACCTTCCTGAACGAGGTCTGGTGGCAGCGCCGCGTCGAGTTCTGGGGCGAAGGTCTTGCAACCAAGGACATCAAACGTCTCCAGAAGGGCATCATCCGCAGCTATCCGAACTCCAACCATGTGGAGAATTACCGCTTCAACGTAGAGAAGACTCCGGATTGGATGAACCTGTGCATCGTGCAGACCGAGACCAACTACAACTTCGCCTGCACCAACAACAACGAACCGGTCGCTCCGAAGGGTGACTCCGCCGAGTTCGTATGGTAACCTACTAAACAGTATTGCATTATGAAAAAATACATCTATATCTTTGCTGCTTTCGCTGCCGCGATGTCTCTTTCTTCCTGCTTGGAAGAGCATGGAACGGAGCCTGGCAATGACAGCAATCCTGTTGTCACGGTCTACAACTACGCTCCGAGTTCCGAGTACGACGGCGATACCGACCAGCGGGTCCGTTTCATCAACAACGGCAAGGCCGCCCAGGCCTACTACCTGGTCGAGCCGAAGGCTGACAAGGACGCCCTTATCGACAGCAAGGGTGAAAGCGCCTATATCGACAAAGTGATTTCGGAAGGCAAGGCCATCACCTTTGACAAGGAAGGGATCTTCGAGACGACCATAACCGAAATGGGCGGTGACTACAGCATCTCCGCCGTGGCCGTGGACGGTTCGAAGAAGACCCTCCGCAGCACCGACTTCAGCGGTATTCCGTGGGACGCTTCTTCCAGCATCGAAGGTACGTACACCGCAACGCGTTCCGCCGTCATCAGCGCGACGGGCGGAGCGACCCATGAAGCGGTCCTCCAGCGCCACCAGACGAATCCCAAGATATACCGTATCAAGGGAGCATTCGGCCCGGGTACCAAGATTACGCTCGAAATGACCGATGTCAAGATGACGGATGCAGACGGCGAGGAATACACGATCTTCCGTGTCGCGCCCCAGGTCCTCCCCTTCACCTACGGCAGCTATGGCAATGTCAATGTCCGTGACATGGGTTACTGGCAGGGTGACGACGCCTATGTCTTCAGCTATGGCTATGAAAGCGGCATGTATGCAGACGGTTACTGCTTCTTCACCGTCCAGTTCTATGTGTCGGCCGGTTCCCTCGGATGGGGTACTGACACCTTTGAGCCGAAATAGGAATCTATCCTGATCATAAAGAGGCTGGCCCAATCGGACCAGCCTCTTTATTTTATGTCTTTCCTCCTTATTCCAGCGAACCGCCTTCGAGGTCGAGGATTTCGGCCGTGATCTTGGCCTGGCGGGACTTGTTGTATTCGAGGGTGAGCTGCTGCAGGAGGTCGTTGCCGTTGTCGGTGGCCGTCTGCATCGCGACGGTGCGGGCGGCATGTTCGGCGGCGGCACTGTCCAGCAGGACGGTGTAGATCTTCAGGCGCAGGACCTTGGGCAGGAGCAGGTCGATCTGGGTCTGGCGGTCCGGTTCAATGATGTACGCCTCCTCCGCTGTCGTGTCCGCTTCCCGCACCAGCGGCTCGTGGGGATCCAGGCCCTCCGGCATTTCCGTCATCGGAAGGTACGTCTCCCGGACGGTCGGCTGGTGGGCGGTGGATTTGAAATGGTTGTAGACCAGTTCCACCCGGCTGAAACGGCCCTGGGCATAGGCCTCTGCCAGTTCCCGGCCCAGATCGGCCGCATCGGCGTAATTCGGATGGGCGGAAAGCTGCGTATAGTCCGCCGGGGAAGGATAGCCGGCCTTGCGCATGGCATCGGCCATCTTGCGGCCGATGCTGTAGACCGTCACCGGGATGCCTGCGGCGGCATATTCACGGACGGCGGCCTGGGCCTCACGGATCACATTGGCATTGAAAGCCCCGCAGAGCGAGGAATTGGAAGCGAAGCAGACCAGGGCTACCCCGGCGTTCGAAACTTCGCCGGAAGGCTGGGAAACGTGGAAATCCAGGGGCTGTCCCTGCGTCAGGTCGGAGAGGATCTGCTGCAGGCCCTGCTGGTAGGCAACCATGTTCCCGATGGCGTTCTGGGCCTTCCGGAGTTTGGCGGAGGCCACCATCTTCATCGCCGACGTAATTTTCAGCGTGCTGCTGACCGAAGCGATCCGGCCCTTGATTTCCTTCAGCGATGCCATGGTCCCCTATGCCTTGAAATGCGCGGCGATCGTCGCCGCTTCCTTCTCAATGACCGCGGTAATCTCCTCGTTATACTGGCCGGCCGCCAGCGGCTCCAGCACGTCCTTGGCATGGAGGGTCCGCATGTTCTCCAGGAACAGGTCCTGGAATTCCCGGACCTTGTCCACCGGCACGTCCTTCATCAGGGCATGCGTACCGCAATACAGGATGGCGATTTGTTCGCCGACCGGCATCGGGCTGTACTGGGGCTGGATCAGGAGCTGGTTGTTCTTGCGGCCCTTGTCGATGGCCATGGCCGTGACCTTGTCCATGTCGGAGGAGAACTTCGAGAAGGATTCGAGCTCGCCATACTGGGCCTGGTCGATCTTCAGGGTACCGGCGACCTTCTTCATGGATTTGACCTGGGCGCTGCCGCCGACGCGGGATACGGAGATACCGACGTTGATGGCCGGACGCTGGCCCTGATTGAAGAGGTTGCTCTCCAGGTAGATCTGGCCGTCGGTGATGGAAATCACGTTGGTCGGGATGTAGGCGGATACGTCGCCGGCCTGGGTCTCGATGATCGGGAGGGCGGTCAGGGAGCCGCCCGCCTTGACCTTCCCCTTCAGGGATTCGGGCAGGTCGTTCATCTGCTCGGCGACCTCCTGCTGGCCGATGATCTTGGCGGCCCGCTCCAGGAGGCGGGAATGCAGGTAGAAGACATCGCCCGGATAGGCCTCGCGGCCGGAAGGTCGGCGGAGGATCAGGGAGACTTCACGGTAGGCCACGGCCTGTTTGCTCAGGTCATCATAAACGACCAGGGCCGGACGGCCGGTATCCCGGAAGTATTCGCCGATGGCGGCGCCGGCGAAAGGCGCATAGTACTGCAGGGCGGCCGGGTCGGCGGCGGTGGCGGCAACGACGATGGTATAGTCCATGGCCCCCTTGGCACGGAGGGTCTCGACGATGTTCGCCACGGTGCTGCCCTTCTGGCCGACAGCCACATAGATACAGTATACCGGCTTGCCGGCAAGGTACTCCGAGCGCTGGTTGATGATCGTATCGATGGCGATGGCGGTCTTGCCGGTCTGGCGGTCGCCGATGATCAGCTCGCGCTGTCCGCGGCCGATCGGAATCATGGCGTCGATGGCCTTCAAACCGGTCTGGAGCGGTTCATTCACCGGCTGGCGGTAGATGACCCCCGGGGCCTTGCGTTCCAGCGGCATCGGGGTCAGTTCGCCGTCGATGCGGCCCCGGCCGTCCAGCGGGTTGCCCAGCGGATCGACCACGCGGCCGACCATGGCCTCCCCCACTGGGATCGAGGCGATCCGCCCGGTCCGCTTGACATCCTGGCCTTCCTTGACCAGGTCGGTCGGTCCCAGAAGGACGGCTCCCACGTTGTCCTGTTCAAGGTTCATGACCACGCCCATGACTCCCCCTGCGAATTCAAGGAGTTCGCCGGCTTCCGCACCGGAAAGCCCGTAGATACGGGCGACACCGTCGCTGACCTGCAGGACTTTTCCCACCTCTTCATACTGCACCGAGAGATCGATCGCTTCGAGCTGCTGGAGCAACACGTCGGAAATCTCGCTCGGACGGATATTGATTTGCGCCATTATACGATTCGTTTGTTCTTGTTAATGAATTGGTTCCGCAAGGCCTGCAACTGCGAGCGGACACTCGCGTCGGCCCGGTAACCGTCCACGGTGACCACCGCCCCGCCCAGCAGGGAGGGATCGACCTGGGGATCCAGGACGACTTTTCCGCCCAGCTGCCGCTCCGCCTCGCTGCGGATGCGGTCCAGCAAGGCCTCCGAGGCCGGGACGGCCGTGACGACGGTCGCGAAATGGACATCCTGGGACCGGTAGTACAGGTCGATGAAATCGTGCAGGATGAGCCGCAGGTCGCTGAGCCGGCCGCTGCGGGCCACCAGGCCCAGGAACCGCTCCAGGGGATTGCACATCCCCTCGTTCCCCAGCGCGGCTTTCAGAAGCTGCAGTTTCTGGCCGGTCGAAACGGCCGCGGGATCCTGCAGGACCAGCCGGAGGTCCGGAACTTCGCTCAGGGCCTTTTCCAGGGTCATCGCCTGGCGGCACGCCCGGTCCCCGTCACCGTGTGCGGCGACGTACCGGAGCAGCGCCTTGGCATAGCGCGATGCGATGATACCCGTGTTCATGGACTACTTCTTTTCGATTTCACGGACCAGACGGTCCACATAGGCCATCTGCGCCTCGTCGGACGAGAGTTCCTTCCGCAGGACCTTTTCGGCGATGCCGACCGACAGTTCGGCGACCTCCTTGCGGATGTCCCGCAGGGCGCTTTCCTTTTCGGCTTCGATCTCGGTCCGGGCTTTCCGGAGCAGCTGTTCCGCCTTGTCGGCGGCTTCCTGCTCGGCCTTGGCGATGATTTCCGCCCGCGTGCGCGTCGCTTCCTGGAGGATGCGGGTCTGTTCCAGCTTGGACTGGTCGATGAGCTGCTGCTGCTCCCGGGCGAGGTCCTGCATCCGGATTTCGGCTTCACGCGCCAGCTTCAGGCTTTCGTCAATGTGCGCGGAACGCTTTTCCACCATGTCCGTAATGATCGGGAACCCGAACTTCCAGAGCAGGAAGAAAACGATGCCGAAGATAACGACCATCCAAAAAAGGAGGCCGATGTCCGGAGTAACGAGGCTCATGTCCTACTTGATGAAAATGGCCAGGAGGCAGACGATGATGGCGAACAGGGCGGCGCCTTCGATCATACCGGCGGCGATGATCATGCTGGTCCGCATGTTGCCGGCGGATTCCGGCTGGCGGGCGATGGCTTCCATCGTGGATTTGCCGATCTGGCCGATACCGAAGGCGGCGGCGAAGGCGGCGATGGCGGCGCCGAAAGCGGCGGCCACTTTCCCGAGGACTGCGTTGGCAGCGACCTGGAGGAGAATCATACTGATCATAATTCTATCGTTTTTAGTTGTTTGTCCTTATTCTGCATGCTGTCGGGACAATCCGATATAGATGGACGACAGCATGGTAAACACATAGGCCTGGATAAAGGCGACCAGGCATTCCAATGCATCCAGGAAGACCCCGAACAGCACCGACACGACGCTCATCGAGCCCAGCAGGAGCGGGCCGTACTTGGCCATGATGAAAATCACGCACACGATCGACAGGATCATGATGTGGCCCGCCAGCATGTTGGCGAAGAGACGGACCGTCAGCGAGACCGGCTTCATCAGTGCGCTGAAGACTTCGATGACCGGCATGATCGGCTTGAGGAAGCCGGGGACGTCCGGATTGAATATATCCTTGTAATAATGCTTGTTTCCGAAGAGGTTGACGGCAAAGAAGGTGCACAGGGCCAGGACCAGGGTAATGGCGATGTTGCCGGTTAGGTTGGCGCCGCCCGGGAAGAACGGCACAATGCCCAGGAAATTGTTCAGCAGGATGAACAGGAAGGCCATGCACAGGTAGGGTGAATAGCGCTTGTAGTCTTCGCCGATGTTTTCGCGGGCCATTTCATGGACCATCATGATGAGCGGTTCCATGAAGGCGGCGATTCCCGTCGGGGCCTCCTGCAGGGCATCATGCTTCCGGTACCAGCGGGCGGTCAGCAAGATGACGGCCAGCAGCAGCAAGCTGCTGAACATCAAGGCCAGGACATTCTTGGTGATGCTGATATCCAGAGGACGGCGGCTGTCGGCTTCGACGATCTTCCCGCTGTCCGGGTCGATGTGGAACCCTTCGTATTCCCCTTCTTCCAGGTGGTGCGATGAGAAGACATGCCAGCCGGTAGCCTTGCTGTGGACGATGACCGGGAGCGGAATGGCGACCGGCTTGTCTTTCCAGTCAAAGAGGTGCCATTCGTAGGCGTCCCCGATGTGGCCGAAGATGATTCCCGGCAGGTCCACCTCTTCCTCCTGCTCCTGCGCCCGGAGATCCAGGCAGGGAAGCATCAGCAGGCAAACCAGTATGAACCACCACTTTCTCATAGTTCGGCGTATACGGAGACGGTATTGTTTTCCACTTTGACGAATCCCGAGCGGATGGCCAGGGACTGTTCCTCCCCTTCCTCCGGCATCCAGCGGACCTGCCCCGGATCCAGGGAGGTGATCAGGGCCGCATGGTCCTTCAGGACCTGGAACGGGCTGACGACCCCCGGCAGCGTGACGCTGCGGGTCCGGACATCCGCGACGGTTTCTTCCGGTGTGATGATGAGGAGTCGGATCGGTGCCATGGGCTATTTCGCTTGCGCGAGGAGGGCCTCGCCTTTCTTGATGGCATCCTCGATGGTTCCGACATTGAGGAAGGCCTGCTCCGGCAGGTAATCGACCTCGCCGTCCAGGATCATGCGGAAGCCCTTGATGGTGTCTTCGATGTCGACCATGACACCCGGGACGCCGGTGAACTGTCCGGCGACATGGAACGGCTGGCTGAGGAAGCGTTGCACCCTGCGGGCGCGGGCGACCGTCTGCTTGTCCTCGTCGGAAAGTTCATCCATTCCCAGGATCGAGATGATGTCCTGGAGCTCTTTGTTGCGCTGGAGGATCTGCTTGACCCGCTGCGCGGTATCGTAGTGCGCCTGTCCCACGACGTTCGGGTCGAGGATGCGCGAGGTGGATTCGAGGGGATCGACGGCCGGATAGATGCCCAGTGCCGTGATCTTCCGGCTCAGGACGGTCGTCGCATCCAGGTGCGAGAAGGTCGTGGCCGGGGCCGGGTCGGTCAGGTCGTCGGCCGGCACGTAGACGGCCTGGACGGAGGTGATGGAGCCGTTCTTGGTCGAGGTGATGCGTTCCTGCATCTGGCCCATTTCCGTGGCCAGGGTCGGCTGGTAACCGACGGCGGAAGGCATACGTCCGAGGAGGGCGGAGACTTCGGAGCCGGCCTGGGTGAAACGGAAGATATTGTCGATGAAGAAAAGGATGTCGCGCGGGCCGTCCCCGGTGTGGCTGTCACGGAAGGATTCCGCGAGGGTCAGGCCGCTGAGGGCCACGCTGGAACGGGCGCCCGGCGGTTCGTTCATCTGGCCGAAGACCATGGCCACCTGGCTCTTTTCGACTTCCTTCATATCGACCTTGGAGAGGTCCCAGTGGCCCTCTTCCATGGATTTGAGGAAGTCGTCTCCGTAACGGATGACGCCGGATTCGATCATTTCCCGGAGCAGGTCGTTGCCCTCACGGGTACGTTCGCCGACACCGGCGAAAATGGAGAATCCGTTGTGTTTCTTGGCGATGTTGTTGATCAGCTCTTTGATCAGCACGGTCTTGCCGACGCCGGCGCCGCCGAAGAGGCCGATCTTGCCGCCTTTGAGGTAGGGCTCCAGCAGGTCGATAACCTTGATGCCGGTATAGAGGACTTCCTGGGAAGTCGTCAGGTCTTCGAATTTCGGCGGTTCGCGATGGATCGGAAGCGACCCTTCCGGACTCATGCCGCCGAGTCCGTCAATGGCCTGGCCGGTCACGTTCATGACGCGGCCCCGGATCTGCGCGCCGGTCGGCATCGAAATCGGGGCTCCGGTGCATACGGCTTCCAGCCCACGGCGCAGGCCGTCGGTGGAGTCCATGGCCACGCAGCGGACCGTGTCCTCTCCGATATGCTGCTGGACTTCGATGACAAGCGTCCGTCCGTCGGGACGCAGGACCGTCAGGGCATCGTGGATGCGGGGCAGTTGGGAAGTTTCGGAGGCATCAGAGGCGAAATGGACGTCGACGACCGGTCCGATAATCTGGGAAAGGGTTCCTTTGATTTGCGGCATAATATACGGTTTCAATTGGGCATCAGCCCATCTTTGCAAAGATAGCAAAAAATCGCTCTGCTTGGCTTCGGATTCGACCAAAAGAAAAAGGACGAAGCTGTGTATATTAAAAAAGACGGCCTTTGCAGCCGTCTTTTTCATCTTTTAGGAAGAAACTTATTTGAGTTTCTTGTAGCCATAGCGGGCCTCGTCCTCGAGTTCGATCTCGATCTTCATGAGGCGGTTGTACTTCGCGATACGGTCGGTACGGCTGAGGGAACCGGTCTTGATCTGGCCGCTGTTGGTAGCGACGGCGATGTCGGCGATGGTGGTGTCCTCAGTCTCACCGGAACGGTGGGAAGTGACGGTGGTGTAGCCGTGGCGGTGGGCCATCTCGATGGCGTCGAGGGTCTCGGTCAGGGAACCGATCTGGTTGACCTTGATGAGGATGGAGTTGCCGGCGCCCATTTCGATACCCTTCTGGAGGTACTTGACGTTGGTCACGAAGAGGTCGTCACCGACCAGCTGGCAGCGGTCGCCGATGGCCTTGGTGAGCTTCACCCAACCTTCCCAGTCTTCCTCGCTGAGGCCGTCCTCGATGGAGTCGATCGGGTACTTGGTGATGAGCTGCTCGAGATAAGCGATCTGCTCCTCGGAGGTGAGCTTCTTGCCGTTGGGATCCTTCTTCTTGCCATCCTTGAGCTGCTTGTAGTCAAAGTAGAAGGTGTCACCCTCCTTGAAGCAGAACTCGGAAGCGGCGCAGTCCATGGCGATGGTCACATCCTTGCCGGGCACATAGCCGGCGTTCTCGATGGCCTTCATGATGCAGTCGAGCGCGTCGTCGATACCGTCAAGCTTCGGGGCGAAACCACCCTCGTCACCGACAGCAGTGCTCAGGCCGCGGCCCTTGAGAACCTTCTGCAGCGCGTGGAAAACCTCAGCGCCGATGCGGACGGCCTCAGCCTCGCAGGGAGCGCCGACCGGACGGATCATGA
>JAFUUB010000028.1 GCA_017483985.1 Bacteroidales bacterium
CCTCCGGCAAGAAGATCCGCAAGAAGGACCTCGGCATGATGGCCATCAGCTACGGTTATGTCTATGTCGCGCAGGTCGCCATGGGCGCCAGCCCCGTGCAGTTCTTCAACGCCATCAAGGAGGCCGAGGCCTACGACGGTCCGTCCCTCATCATCGCCTACAGCCCTTGTATCAACCACGGCCTGAAGGCGGGCATGGGCCTGAGCCAGAAGGAAGAGAAACTCGCCGTCGATTGCGGCTACTGGCACCTCTACCGCTACAACCCGGCTCTAGAAGGCACCGACAAGAACCCGTTCAGCCTCGACTCCAAGGAGCCCGACTGGAGCAAGTTCCAGGACTTCCTCAAGGGTGAGGTCCGCTTCGCGTCCCTTTACAAGTTGTTCCCGGACAGCGCGCAGGAACTCCTCCAGAAGACCGAGGAATTCGCGAAAGTCCGCCTGGACACCTACAAGCGTCTCGCCGGCAAGTAATCGCCGACCGCTACCAGAAAAGCCGCCTGCAAGGGCGGCTTTTTCCGTTTATTCAAACCGGGAGGTGAGCCACTGGGCGACGCCGCTTCGGGAGAAGGACTCGGCGACGCGGAGGTGGAGGTCCTGACGCAGGTGCGGGAGCGGGTCGGGATGGAGGGTAAGGCCGGATGCCGCGTCGGAAGGGAGGATGCCGATGAGGTTGGGATTGTTCCGAACAAGGTCCGTAAGCGCAGGGATGCTGTCGGAGACGAGGACGGTCCGGGCATAGATATCCGGTTGGACCAGAGGCCGGTACGGAGCCCAGACAGCATAGCGGGGCTCATCCGGGAGTTCGGGCGACACCGTGACGAGCGATGCATCCACGACGCCGATGACCGATCCGGCGTCAAAGTCCAGCGTGTCCCGGCGCGCGGCGGTATAAAAATAAAGGTCCGCCTCCATGGACTCCGGGAAGGCGTCTTCCGGATAAGTTTCGATAATGAAACTGGAGGCCGTGATGGCGACGAGGTCCCGGAGCAGTTCCGGCAACCGGTGCGCCGCTACATAAGCCGTCGCGGCGACGCGGACAGGGCGGTTCACGGTCAGTTTTCCGGCACTGCCGAACAGGGCGTCGGTCGCCTCGTACCAATGCAGGATCCTGGCTGCATAGTCCTTGAACACGTATCCTTCGGCCGTCAGGGAGACTTCTCCCCGCTTGCGGACGAAAAGCGGAACGCCCACCTGTTTCTCCAGTTCGGCGATGTGCTGGCTGACGGCCGGCTGGGTGACGCCGAGGTGCTGGGCGGCCCGGGTGAAACTGCTCTCCGCAGCCACCATCATGAACACCCGCAACCTGAAATCGTCCAACATGATAAGAAACACTTATGCTCAAGCAAAGTAAGCCATTTTCATGCACAAAAGCAAATTTATTGAATTTTTCACATTAATTATTGTTTTTCAATAAAACATGATTATCTTTGCAACAAGATACATTCCTTTTTATGAAAAGAATCCTGATCATTTCCGCCCTCCTGCCTCTCCTGGCCGCATTCCCGGCCGCCGCGCAGAGCCAGGAAGAGGCCATGCAGCAGGCTATGGCCGCCCTTCCGAACGATCCGGCCGTCCGCATCGGACATCTGGACAACGGACTTACCTATTACATCCGCCACAATGAACTCCCGGCCCAGCGGGCGGAGTTCTACCTCGCCACGAACGTCGGCGCGATCCAGGAAGAACCGGACCAGGACGGTCTCGCGCACTTCCTGGAGCACATGTGCTTCAACGGCACGGAGCATTTCCCGGAGAAAGGCATCCTGGACTACCTCCGTTCCATCGGCGCCGAATTCGGCCGGAACATCAACGCTTCCACCGGCTTCGAGGAGACCCAGTACATGCTCAACAACATTCCCGTCCAGCGGGAAACCGTCGTGGACACGTGCCTGATGATCCTGTGCGACTACGCGCATTTCGTCAATAACGACCCGGCGGAGATCGACAAGGAGCGCGGGGTCATCATCGAAGAGCGCCGCCAGCGCCGGAACGCCCAGTGGCGTACCATGGAGCGCTCCCTCCCTTACTATTTCAAGGGGACGAAGATGGAGAACTGCACCCTCATCGGCCGGCAGGAAAGCCTGGAGACCTTCAAGCCCGAGAGCCTCGTGAACTTCTACCGCACGTGGTACCATCCGGACATGCAGGCCGTCGTGGTCGTGGGTGACGTGGACGTGGACCGCACCGAGGCGAAGATCAAGGAGATCTTCTCCGTCATCCCGAAGTGTGAGAATCCCAAGGCCAAGGAACACCTGAAAGTTCCTGACAACCAGGAACCTATCGTGGGCATCATCACCGACCCGGAGACTACGGTCCCGACCGTCGAGATGATCTGGAAGAGCGAAGCCATGCCCGAGCAGTTCAACCCCACCGTCATCGGACAGACCCAGGATCTGCTGAAGATGCTCATCGGCCGGATCATGGCCGAGCGTTTCGCCGACATCGTCTCCCAGCCGGACAGCCCGTATCTCGAGGGCATCGTGGACATTTCCTCCCTCATCTATGAGGACATCGACGCCGTCATGGGCGAGGTCGCCCTCAAGGAGGACAACATCCTCCCCGGCTTCAAGGCCTTCTACACCGAGGTCGAGCGCATGAAGCGCTTCGGATTTGCCGATGACGAACTCGAGCGGGCCAAGACCGACATCCTGACCGCCTTCGAGAACGCGGTCAACAAGGCCCCCACGCGGCGGAATCCCCAGTTCATCGGCCCCATCCTGAGCAACTTCTTCGACAAGCAGCCCATCCTGGAACCGGAGACCGAACTCCAACTCGGGAAGCAACTCCTCGCCAGCATCAACGCACAGGTCCTGTCGATGCTCGCCGCCCAGATGATCACGGACGAGAACCTCATCGTCCTTTACTCCGGCCCGGAGAAGGAAGGCATCGCCACCCCGACGGCCGAGCAACTCCTCCAGGTCATCGCCGAGGTCAAGGCCTCCGAGATCAAGCCGCTCGAAGGTGAGGAAATCGCCTCCGAGTTCCTGGATCCCGCCCTGCTCAAGGGTTCCAAGGTCAAGAAGACCGCGAAGGCCATCTACGGCGCAACGCAGTGGACCCTCAAGAACGGCGTGAAGGTCATCGTCCTTCCCACCGACTACACCAAGGACCAGATCCTCCTGAACCTGAACAAGGACGGCGGCCTGAGCCTCGTCTCCAACGAGGACATGCCGTCCATGGACCAGAACATTTTCGCCCTGTACCAGAGCAACACCGGCGTGGCCGGCTTCTCCGGCACCCAGGTTTCCAAGATGCTTACCGGAAAGTCCGTGAGTGTGACCCCGTACATCGGCCAACTGGAAACCGGCATCCGGGGCACCTCCACGCAGAAGGACCTCGAGACCGCCTTCCAACTCCTGTACCTGTACTGGATGGATCCTCGCTTCGACCCGAAGGAGTATGACAACGGCATCCAGCAACTCAAGGCCATCCTTCCGAACCTCCAGAACCAGCCCACGTACAAACTCCAGACCGAGATGTACAAGACCCTTTACGGGGGCCATCCCCGCCGGCAGATGATCTCCGCCGAGACGCTGGAAAAGGCGAACCTGGAGACGCTCGAGAAGGTGTACCGGAGCCTGTTCAGCGACATCGCGGGCGCCACGATGACCATCGTGGGCGACGTGGACCTCGAGACCCTCAAGCCGCTGGTGGAGAAATACATCGGTTCCCTCCCGAAGGGAAAGAAGGCCGCGAAGTGGGTCGATACGCACGAGGATATCGTCAAGGGCCGGGTGGAGAACATCTTCGCCGTGGACATGCAGACGCCGAAGAGCACGGTCCTCCAGGTCTGGACGGCCGACATGCCCTACACCGAACTCGATGCCGCCGCCCTGGACGTCGTCTCCTACATCCTGGACATCCGCTACACCAACTCCCTCCGCGAGGACGAGGGCGGCACCTACGGCGCCAGCACCGCCGCCCAGATCAACCGCCGTCCCAAGGAGCAGGCGCTGATCCAGGTCGGTTTCGACTGCCGTCCTTCCGTCTGCGACAAACTCCGCAGCCTTGCTATCGAGGGCATCCGCGACCTGGCCGAGAACGGACCGACGGACGAGGAGATGGACAACGCGGTCAAGAACCTCAGGAAGAACATCCCCGAAAACCGCGTGAACAACGCCTACTGGCGGAATTCCATCGAGATCCACGAGCGCTACGGTGAAGACCGCGACGCCGCCCGGGAAGCCGCCATCAATGCCCTCACCAAGGAAACCGTCCGCCAGACCCTCCAGCGCATCCTCGCCCAGGACAACCTGATCGAACTGGTGATGAAGCCGGCGAATACTGCCGAGGCGGAATAATTATCTTTATTCAACGGGAAGGGCATGGGGTGCCCGGGGGACTCCGTTCCGCTTCGCTCCACTCCGGCCCCTCCCAACGTCTCCTGCGTCCCGCTTCGCGGAACTTGTATCCGTCGGGCCCCTCCCCCTATACTTGTCCGGGGGTGGACAAGCCCCCGGACACCTCACACCCCTCACAAGTGCCTCAGGCGGCGTTATTTGCTTCGTTCTTGGGAAGGAGCGCCACCGCCGGTTCCGTTGTGACCGGATGATTCAGGGTCTGAACTTTCGCATACTTGCGCAGATTGTGAGCCAGTGCAACCAATCCGAACTCGACACTGACCTTCGCGTTGCCCCTGAGGCGGAAGCGCTTGAAGCCGTGGTCGGACTTGATGTCGCCGAACACGGCCTCGGGTTCGATGGGTCGCATGCTCCGGTGATAGAGCCCCTCCTCGCTGGTGAGCCGCTCCTTGGCTTTCGCCTTGTACGCATCGTTCTTGTGGTTCACCTCGATGATCCTGCGATCTCCCTTCCCCTTATAGCACATGCATCTGAGGGGGCATCCGGTGCAGTTCTGCGCCCGGTACCGGCTGACCGTCGAGACATATCCCAGGTCCGACTTCGACCGGATGTCGGCGATATGCTCCATATGCTGCCCCATCGGGCAGACGTAGTAGTCTTCCTCCTCGTTGTAGTGCAGGTTCTGCACCAGGAAGGGGTTGCCCCTGTATTTCCGCTTGTCCTCCGCGTGGAACATGTTGTACTTGACGAAGGCCTCGATCTGGTTGCCCTCCAGCCAGGCGTAGTTCTGCTCGCTGCCATAGCCAGAGTCGGCGACCACCTTCTCGCTCTGGACGCCGTACCGGTCGCTGAAGCTGGTCATGAAGGGGATGAGCGTCCCCTGGTCATTGGGACGCCAGTAGATGCCGTAGTTCGTAATGTATTGGTTCTCGGTCGATATCTGGACATTGTACCCGGGCTTGGTCTGCCCGTTGTTCATCGCGTCCTCCTTCATCCGCATGAACGTCGCGTCTGGATCCGTCTTCGAGTAGCTGTTCCGATCTCCCAGGGTGTCGAGCTTCCGCTCATACTCGCGCATCTTGTCCACGGACTCGTCGGCCACCTTCTTGACGGCCTTGCGCTGCTCCTTGCCCAGGGCTTCTTGCTTCTCCTGCATCTTCTCCAGGATACGGCCGGTCCTCTCCGCCATCTCCTCGGCCGTCATCGGCTGCCCGCCGTCTACTTCCCGCTGCTCCATCTCAAGCGCCCTTTCAGCGGCCTCCAGCACGGCGCGGACGTTCTTCTCCAGCTTCTCCTTGTTCGTCTCAGTCGCCTTCTTCCAGACGAAGGTGAACTTGTTGGCGGCGGACTCGATCTTGGTGCCGTCAACATATTGGACCTTCAAGGACACGAGGCCCTCTTCGTGTAGCAACATCACGACCTGGGTGAACAGGGACTCGAACGTGCCGACCAGCCGCCTGCTGCGGAAGTTGTTGATCGTCCGGAAGTCGGGGATGAGAGTCCCACCCAGCCACATGTAGACGATGTTCTCCCTCCAGAGCCTCTCCATCTGCCGGCCCGAGTACACGTTGTCGAGATAGGAGTAGAAGATGACCTTCAGCAGGGCCCGGGGCTCGTAGCTGCTTGCCCTTCCACCCTTGTATCCGCGCTCGATCTCGCTGATGTCAAGGCTGTCGACCACGGCGTCCACCACTCTTGCGGGATGTCCCGCGGGGACCATATCGGAAAGATACACGGGAAAAAGGCTTCCCTCGTTGCGATTGTAAGATTTATAGACTACCTTTGCCATTGCTGATGCGTCTTTTGTGGTTTATTTTAGCGCAACACAAATATAATCAAAAAGACGGACAAAAGCAATAGCTATTCATTTGATTATCAAAAGAATAGCTATATTTTTATGGGCTTTTCAGGAGGAAGGGAGCACCCTCCCGGAGGCGTGTCCACCCCCGGACACGGGCAGGGGGAGGGGCCCGTTGGATACAAGTTCCCGCCTTGGCGGGGACGCAGGAGACAATGGGAGGGGCCGGAGTGGAGCGAAGCGGAACGGAGTCCTCCGGGAGGGTACTCCCTTCCTCCCTCACTTCATCATACAAAAAAAGAGGATGACCTTAAGTCAATCTGACTTTTTGGTCACCCTCTTTTCAGAGGGAGGGATTCCATTATTTCTTCTTGTTCTGCTTGCGCTTCTCGTTGTGCTCCCGCCAGTGATGGGTCATGTGCTCTAGGGATTTCCCCTTGGTCTCGGGGACGATCTTCCAGACGAAGACCGCCGCGATCAGGCAGATGACGCCATAGAGGGCGTAGGCGAAGAAATGTCCGAACTTGTCGCCCATCGCGCCCAGCTCCATGCTGTACATCGGCACGAAGGTGGAGGACACGATGAAGTTGAAGATCCACTGGAAGGCGACGGCGATGGCCGTGGCTTCGGAGCGGATGGTGTTCGGGAACAGTTCCGAGATGTACACCCAGCAGATCGGGCCCCAGCTGAACATGAAACAGGCGCTGTAGACCATGATGCTGACCACCGGGATGATGGCCGGCAGGGCCACGAGGTTCGACAGGGCGACGCCCAGGGCGCCGATGGCCATGCCCACGGAACCCGTGATCAGCAGCGGCTTGCGGCCGATCTTCTCGACGGTGAAGATGGCGACGAGGGTGAAGGTGATGTTGATGACACCCATGATGACGGTCTGGGCCATCGGGTTGCCCATGCCCATCGACTCAAAGATGCGCGGGGCGAAGTAGAGCACGGCGTTGATGCCGATGATCTGCTGGAACACGCTCAGCATGCAGCCGATGAAAATGACCATCGGGCCGTAGGCGAACAGGCGTTCCTTCTTCTCGACGGCCGTGGCCTTGATGTTGGCCAGGATCTCGCGGGCGCGCTTTTCCCCGTTGATGTTGGAAAGGACGATAAGGGCCTTCTCGTCTTCGCCGTTGAGGGCGAGGTAACGCGGCGTCTCCGGAATGAGGAGGATCAGCAGGGAGAAGAGCCCGGCCGGTACGGCCTCGGAGACGAACATCACGCGCCATCCCACGTTCTGGGTCCACTCGGCTACGGCCGGATCGTTGACATGGGACTGGACGATCAGGTAGTTGACGAAGTAGACGACCAGCTGGCCGAAGATGATGGCGAACTGGTTCCAGGAAACGAGGGCACCGCGCTTGCGTGCCGGGGCGATCTCGGCGATGTACATCGGGCAGAGCGCCGAGGCAAGGCCCACGCCGATGCCGCCGAGGATGCGGTAGCCGTTGAAGGCCATCAGCAGGCTCTTGGTGGCAACACCCTTCTGGAAGAAGAGGAATTCCGGATTATAGGACCCCAGGGCGGAGAGCAGGAAGAGGATTCCCGCGATGAACAGGGACTTCTTGCGGCCCAGGTTGGAGGCCATGAGGCCGGAGAGGAGGGCGCCGATGACGCAGCCGATCAGGGCGCTGGAGGTCGTAAAGCCGTGCAGGGCATTGGTATAGGTGAAATCCTTCGCCCCCTGGAAGAAGCTTTGCAGGCCTTTCTCCGCACCGGAGATGACGGCGGTGTCATATCCGAACAGCAGGCCGCCGATCACCGCCACCAGGACGATGGAGAACAGGTAACCGGCGCTGCCTTTCTGTCTGTATTCAGCCATGGACCGGTTATTTGCAATAGAGGGCGACGATGGACTCGTAGAGCTCCTGCTTGCCGGAGGTCTGCTTCGGCTCGCCGTGCTCCTTGGCATAGGCGACCAGGTCTTCGAGGCTGAGCTTGCCTTCCTCGAATTCCTTGCCCTTGCCGCTGTCGAAGGAAGCGTAGCGCTCCTTGAGCATGGCCGGGATCGGGGATTCCTCGAGGATGGCGGCCGCATTCAGCAGGGCGCGGGCCATGGCATCCATGCCGCTGATGTGGGCGATGAAGATGTCCTCCGGATCCGTGGAATTGCGGCGGAGCTTGGCGTCGAAGTTGGTGCCGCCGTTGCCGAAACCGCCGTTCCGGATGATCTGGAGCATGGCCTGGGTCAGTTCGAAGTTGTCGATCGGGAACTGGTCGGTATCCCAGCCGTTCTGGGCGTCGCCGCGGTTGGCGTCGATCGAGCCCAGCAGGCCGTTGTCGACGGCGACGGCCAGTTCATGCTCGAACGTGTGGCCGGCGAGGGTGGCGTGGTTGACCTCGATGTTGACCTTGAAGTCCTTGTCCAGGCCGTTGGCGCGGAGGAAGCCGATGACGGTCTCCGTGTCGACGTCGTACTGGTGCTTGGTCGGCTCCATCGGTTTCGGCTCGATCAGGAAGGTGCCGGTGAATCCGTTGGCGCGGGCATAGTCGCGGGCGGCCTTGAGCATGTTGGCCAGGTGGTCCTTCTCACGCTGCATCATGGTGTTGAGCAGGCTGGAGTAGCCTTCGCGTCCGCCCCAGAACACGTAGTTGGTACCGCCGAGCTTGATGGTGGCGTCGATCGCGTTCTTGATCTGGACGGCGGCGCGGGCAACCACGTCGAAATCCGGGTTGGTGGCGGCGCCGGTCATGTAGCGCTTGTTGCCGAAGACGTTGGCCGTTCCCCACAGCAACTTGATGCCCGTCTCGTCCATCTTGGTCTTGAGATAGTCGGTGATGGTCTTCATCCGCTCCTCATATTCCTCGATGGTGTCAGCCTCTTCGATGAGGTCCACATCGTGGAAGCAGAAATACCCGATGCCGAGTTTCTGCATGATCTCAAAGCCGGCGTCGACCTTGTTCTTGGCGCGGCAGACCGGGCAGGCGCCCTCGTCCCATGCGTAGGAACGGGTCTGGCCGCCGAACTGGTCGCCGGAAGCCTGGCCCAGGGTGTGCCACCAGGCCATCGCGAATTTCAGCCAGTCTTTCATTTTCTTTCCGAGGACGACGCGCTCGGCGTCATAATAGTGGAAAGCCATCGGGTTTTTGCTCTCGGGTCCCTCGAACGGGATTTTACCGATTTGCGGGAAATACTCTTTCATAATGCTTATTGTGTTTTCAGTTGTTTTTCCAGTTCTTCCTTCCAGACCGCATAAGCGGCTGCATATTCCTCCTGGTGGTCCGGTTCGATGACCTCCAGCCGTTCCAGGGTGGCAAAAGCCTCGTTGTGGTCCTTGTAGATGCCCGCGCCGATGCCGGCACCCTTGGCGGCTCCGACGCTGCCGTCCGTGTTGAACAGCTCGATGGTCGCTCCGGTCGTGCCCGCCAGAGCTTCGCGGAACATCGGGCTGAGGAACATGTTGGCCTTGCCGGCGTGGATCTTCCGGATATTCATCCCCATCCCGGCCATGATGTCCATGCCGTATTTGAAGGAGAAGACGATGCCTTCCTGCGCCGCACGGATCAGGTGGCTGCGGTTGTGGATGTTGAAGTTCAGTCCGAAGACATGGCAGCCGGTCTCCCGGTTGCCCAGCACGCGCTCGGCCCCGTTGCCGAAGGGCAGGATGCCGACGCCGTCGCAGCCGATCGGGACCGCCGAGGCGATCTGGTTCATCTGCGTATAGTGGAAATCATCGGGGCAGACGTTGCGGCGGATCCAGGAATTGAGGATGCCCGTGCCGTTGATGCACAGCAGGATGCCCAGGCGGTCCTGCTCCGGGGTATGGTTGACGTGGGCGAAGGTGTTGACCCGGGATTGCGGATCATAGTTCACCTTGCCGGAGACGCCGTACACAACGCCGGACGTTCCGGCGGTCGAGGCTACCTCTCCCGGTTCGAAGACGTTGAGGGACAGGGCGTTGTTGGGCTGGTCGCCAGCCCGGTACGTAATCGGGGTACCTTCGGCCAGTCCCAGTTCTTCCGCAGCGGCCCGGCAGACCCGGCCCTGCTCGGAGAACGTCGGAACGATGTCGGCGAGGATGTCCCGGCTGAATCCGAATTCATCCAGCAGGAAATCCGCCACCCGGCCTTCCCGGAAGTCCCAGAACATGCCTTCCGACAACCCGCTGATGGTGGTGCAGGCCGTTCCGCTGAGTTTCAGGGCGATGTAGTCGCCCGGGAGCATGATTTTGTGGATCCGTTCGTATACATAGGGCTCATTCTCCTTGACCCAGGCCAGCTTGGCGGCCGTGAAGTTGCCCGGAGAGTTGAGCAGGTGGGACAGGCAGCGGTCTTCACCGAGATGTCGGAAAGCCTTCTCGCCGTAGGGGACGGCCCTTGAGTCGCACCAGATGATCGACGGGCGGAGCGGTTCCCAGTCCTTGTCCACGCAGACCAGGCCGTGCATCTGGTAGGAGATGCCGATGGCGGCGATGTCCCGGGCCACGGAAGAAGTATCGGGACTGCTGCCCGAACTGCCGACGGATCCGGGTTTCTGGCCGGATGCCTGCGCCAGGACGTCCCTGGTGACATGTTTGAGGTTCTGCCACCACATCTCCGGCTCCTGTTCGGCCCATCCGGGCTGCTCCGACAGGATCGGCGCTTCGATTTTGGGAAAGTAGGATGTCGCGACGCACTTGCCGGTCCCGGCGTCCACGATGGAGGCCTTTACCGAGGAACTTCCGACATCATAGCCAAGCAGATACATAGGGTGGTTCAGTAGATTGGTTATTTCGATTTAACGTTTTGCAAATGTATGTTTTTTCCGGGCGAAAACCAAGGGCTGGCCGGAAAAACGTCTATTTATACTCCTGGACGATCCCCTTGATGACGGTGACGTCCTGCATGCCGGAGATGTCCTCCCCGCGTTCTTTCGCTTCGATGATCTTCAGGAGGTAGTCGGCGGCCTGCCGGGTGATGTCCTCGAGCGGCTGGACGATATAGGGGATCGGCGGGTCGAACACTTCATAGACGTTGGAATAGTCGAAGCCGACCAGCCGGATGTCCCGCTGGGGGTGGATGCCCCGGCGCAGCAAGGCCTTGATGACGGCCACCGACAGGACGTTCGAGGCCAGGATCAGGCCGTCGGTCCCGCGTTCGGCGACCTGGGCCGCCACGTTCTCGGATTCTTCCCGGACCCGGTCGAACGGAAGCCGGTAGATATGGCGTTCCGCCTCGTCGCCGCCCATCTGCTCGCGGAACCGCTCCTCACGGTCGGTCATGGAGGAGACGCGCATGCCGTAGGTGACCATTTCGATGTTCCGGCAGCCTTGTTCGCGGAGGATCCGGAAGGCCTGGTCGACCATGTCGGCATTGTCCGTCAGGACGGACGGGATCCGGTAATCCGGATGATGCCGGTCGATGACGACAAAGGGATAACGGGTCTTGATCAGGTACTCCAGGGACGGGCCGCTGCCTTCGCAGGGGACGATGATGAAGCCTTCCACATCCTTGTCGATGAAGGAGCGGACGAGCTGCTCGAATTTCCTCGGATCCTCGTCCGTGCTGCCGAACAGGACCGTGTAGCCGTGCTTGGCGGCCACGTTCTCCAGTTCCCGGGCGATGATCCCGTAAAAGATGTTCGCCATGTCGGAGAGAATGGCGCCGATGACGCGGGAGCGGCCCTTGCGCAGGGCACGGGCGGCCGAGTTGGGCTGATAGTCCATCTCAGCGGCTACCTTGAGGATGCGTTCGCGCGTGACGTCGCTGACGCGGTACCGTTTTTTCCCATCCGCTCCGATCGTGTTGTTCATAACAAAGGATACCAGAGACTTCGATACGCCTGCCTTCTCTGCGATATCCCGGATCGTTACATTTTTTTTAGCCATGGTTATTATTTTGCGATTGCTTTGATCTTCAAAACCTTGTCAAGTATCTTTCCGTTTGATTCCACCCGGACGGGAATCCACAGCGTATCGTTGGGGGCAATGCCGTCCGGCATGGTGAACCGCACGTGCAGCGTGTCCCTGCCGCCGGTGTCCAGGTGCAGGGGGCTGCGGAGACGGACGGCACCGGCATGTTCGCCTTCGGGCGTGAAGGACAAGTCCATCGGCCGGTCGGTCCCGTTGGCGTAGCGGAAGAAGATGTCGCCCGTTTCCCCGGCCTCCCGGCGTCCGTAATGGAGGACTTCGTGGCTGAGGTGGAGCCCCTGCCCGAAATCATAGGGGTGGTCTTCCTCGACCGGGTGGTCCATCCCGATGACCTCACCCTTGAAGATGAAGCTCCGGACCGTCTTCCCGTCATTGTAATTGACCAGGATCTCTTCCATGAACCGCCCCGGGCGGTATGCCGGGTCGTAGGTGACGGTGATGCGCTGGTCGGCTCCGGGCGCGACCGGCGTCCGGTCGAGTTCCACCTTCGTGCAGCCGCAATACGTATAGGTTTGCAGCGGTACGAGGGTATCGCCGGTTTCATTCCGGATGACCAGCCGGAACGTGACCGGTCCGTCCGCTTCCCGGATCGTTCCCAGGTCGGCTTCCAGGTTGTCTGCGGTCCGGATCTCCCGGATGCCGCTTTTCTGTCCGCAGGCGATCAGCGCCGGCAGGAGCAGGAGAAGGAATCCTTTCAGTTTCATAGGCCGCTGACCGTATCGTTATAAAGTGCAAAACCGTTCAGTACCGGACAGGCTAGGGCCGAGGTGATCTTCAGCCGGACGGCATCTGCCGTCACCGTGCTTCCGAGGATGATCCGTTTGTGTCCGATGGTCGTTTTCTCTCCGTCCCCCCAGTCGGACCATTGTCCGCCCTTCCGGACCTGGATTTCGAAACGCTCCACGCGTTGTCCCAGGGGGATGTATTCCTGTAGCTGGACCCGGTTGAACGTCTTGCTGCCGTCGAGGGTGAAGGTGATGTCGGCGGTCTTCACGCCGTCATCCGTTGCAAAATAGGTGTCGTAATCCCCGTCCAGCAGGTGGGCCGGACCGAAGGAGGCTTCATCCTTTCCGCGGATGGAGGAGGCCGTGGCCTTGGCCCCGGCTGCGAGGTCGGTCCCGAAGACCTGGTCGCGCATCTGTTTGAAAGCCTCCAGGACTTCTTTTTCCTTGGCATCGATCACGCCCGTCCGGTTCGGCGGTACGTTCATCAGGAAGACCGAATTGCGGCCGACGCTCTGGTAATAGATCTCCATCAGCCGCTTGGCGCTCTTCCGCCCGTCGTCCGGTCCCCAGAACCATCCGTTGTTGTCTCCGATGTCCTGGATGCTGAAATCGCACTCGGCCGGGATCCACGCGCTCCCGCCTTTGTCACCGGACCACAGGTAGCTCCCGTAGGCCCCGGGCAGGGAACTCTGGGATGCGCCGTGGGCGGAAGGGGAGAAGGTGCTCCAGTTGGTTTCTCCGGCATTGCCGTCTTCGTTGCCGACCCAGCGGCAGCCCGGCCCGACATTCGAGAAGATGACGACGTCCGGATTCTTGGCCTGGATGGCGGCGTTGACGTTGCTGAAGTTCAGGTTGCCGGCATGGTTGCCGTCCAGCCAGAACTCGGTCAGCGTCCCGTACTGGCCTTCCGCCAGGCTCTTGATGGCGTTGATGTATTGGTCCTCGTAGGCCGATTCGCTGCCGGCAAGCTTGTCCCAGGGGGAAAGGTAGATACCGAAATGGACGCCGTATTTCTTGCAGGCGTCGGAAACCAGTTTCAGGATGTCCTTGTTGTACGGTTCGGGGCAGGCGGCGATGTCGCAGGTGCTTTCCGGATTGTCCCACAGGCTGAAACCGTCGTGGTGCTTGGCGGTCAGGATGACCTCCTTGAATCCATTGTCGGCCGCGGTCTTGACCCACTGGTCGCAGTCCAGGGCGGACGGTTGGAAGTGGCTGACCAGTTCCGCGGCGCTGTAGGTGGCTTTCTCTCCGTCGTAGCCGGAGAAGGTCGCCGGACCGAAATGGTAGAACATGATCAGTTCCTGCCGCTGCCAGGCGACCTGCCCGTCCGTCGGAACGGTCCCGTAGGCCGCGGGTGCCTGGGCGTCGGGCTGCGGATCGGGTCCGGGTGCTGGGGGCTCCGGTTTGTCCGGGTCGGCGACCGTGACTTGGCAGGTGGCCGTGAATCCGCCGGAATAGGTCCGGACGATCACGTTCGTGGTTCCCTCGGAGACGGCCGTGACGGTCCCTTCGCGGACCGTGGCGATGTTCTTGTCCTCGGTTTTCCAGGTGAGGGTCGGATCGGTCGCGTCCGCCGGTTCGAGGGTGGCTTCCAGCCGGGCTGTCTGGCCGGGGGCGAGGTTCAGTTCGGTCTTGTCCAGGTGTACGCCCTGGACGTCAATCGTCGCCGGGCCTGTCTTTCCACAGGCGGCCAGTACCGGCAGGATCAGGATGGTCAGTAAAGTTTTTCTCATTTGAAGTCGGTTTTCAGGATCCGGCTGAGCCGCATGCCGGGTACGAAGGTCAGGTTGAAGTCATAGTCCTTGTCGCTCCACAAGGTGCGGTCCTGCTCCGGACGGGCGCCCCAGCTGTCATACCCGCCGACACCGGTCATCCGGTGGTCCAGGCACAGCTCGACGTAATCCCGTACGGGGATGTCGTTGATGTGTTTGTGCGGTTTTTCTGCAGGATTGTTGTCCAGGTTTTCGATGCTGCAGCGCAGGGCGTTGAACTCAAAGAGCGGGTCGGCGACGACCGTCATCCCGCCGATGGCGAGCCAGGTACAGTCGATGTGGTGGCCGCTTTCCTGGGGCCGGACATAGGGGTAGCAGGATTCCCGGGCGGATGCCTCATACAGGCTGATGTCCGTGCCGCTGTAGCGGTCCCAGTAATTCTCCTGCGGACCGCGTCCGAAATAGCGGAACCGGTCGGCGCTGGCGGGGAGCCGCATCCGCAGTCCCAGTCGGGGCAGTTCCAGGTTCGGGACGGTGCCGCCTCGCAGGCTGCTGTGGATCTGCAGGATTCCTTTCCGGTCCAGGGTGTAGACCACGGTGTAGGTCCCGCCCTGCGGCAGGGTATAGATGACCGTCATGGCATTCCCGTCCAGGGAGACGGCCGCGTCGAATTCATGGGATGCCTGCTTCCAGGCGGCGGCACGCTGCGGAAGTCCGTTGCCGTTGTCGTTGTCGACGGGGGCGCGCCAGAAATTCGGGCGGATGCCGAAGTCGCTGTCGACCAGGTCTTTGCCCTTGTAGGCATAGCGGGTGACGATGCCTTTTTTCTTGTCGAAGACCAGTTCGGCCTTCCGGCTGCGGAGGATGGCCTCGGTCGCTGTTTCTTCAGCGGTGACACCCTTGGAACTGTACTTCCAGGCCCGGCTCTTGGCGCCCTGGGCGAGGAATTCCTGGCCGGTTGCGACCACGGTGCCTTTGGCCAGCAGCGGCGTGTCGGCCGTGTTGACGGCTTCGAAGCGGATGAAATAGGTCTTGCCGCGGCGGTAGCGCGGAAGCCTGGCGGAGAATTCCTGCGTCTGCTGCGGTCCGGCGGTGAGGGCGACGGAGCCCTCGCGGACCTTCTTCCCGTCCGCCTCGATCCACCAGCGCAGCTGATATCCTTCGAGGGTCCTGAAATAGAACCGGTTGGTCACGGCGAAACGGCCCTGGAGGGGATCCACCGTGGAGACGTGGATGTCCTGGTACGCGTGGCGGACTTCCACGCTGGCCGGGTGCGGTGTGCGGTCCGGATTGACGAGGCCGTTGCAACAGAAGTTGTTGTCACTCGGCATATCCACGCCGTAATCGCCGCCATAGGTAAAATACGTGTTGCCCTGGCCGTCCTGTTCGAGGAGGCCCTGGTCGACCCAGTCCCAGATGAACCCGCCCTGGAGGTTGGGCCATTTGTAGATCTGTTCCCACTGCAGGTCCAGGGAACCGGTGGAGTTGCCCATGGCATGGGCGTATTCCGACGGAACGACCGGGCGGTCGGAACCCTGCTCTCCCATCCGGCGGAACCAGTCCGCACCGGGATACTGGGGAACGAGCATGTCCGTATTCCATTCCTGCTCAGCCCGCTCGTAGCAGACGGGACGGTTCTGACCCTCCTTCTCCAGGTCCTTGAGCCGGCGGTAGGCCTCGTAGAAATTGACGCCGTTGCCCGCTTCGTTGCCCAGGGAGAGGATGGTGACGCAGGGATAGTTGCCCGTGCGGCGGTACATGTTCAGGATCCGGTCGAAGTGCTTGGCCCGCCAGGCCGGGTTGTTACCCAGGGTCCGGTCCAGGTTGTAGCCCATTCCGTGGGATTCCACGTTGGCCTCGTCGTAGACATAAAAGCCGAGGCTGTCGCAGAGTTCGTAGAAGAAACGGGGCTGGGGATAGTGGCAGGTCCGGATGGCATTGATGTTCAGGCTCCTCATCAGCCGGAGGTCCTGCAGGACCTGTTCCCTGGTTACGTAGTGGCCGGTTTCGGGGTTGTGCTCATGGAGATTGACGCCCTTGAACTTGACCGGCTGGCCGTTGACCAGGAAGACCGGGAAAGACCGGCCGTCCTTCTCGATCTGCGTGATCTCCAACCGGCGGAATCCCACATGGAAACGGGTCCATTCACCGTCCGCCTGCATCAGCAGGGTGTAGAGTTCCGGCGTCACGGCCGACCAGCGGCGGACGCCGGGCACCGTTCCGGTAAAGACATCCTTGCCGGCATTCCCTTCCTTCCGGCCTTCGAGGACGGTCTTCCCCTCCTTGTCGAGGAGCTTGTAGGAGAACTGCTGAGCATCGTAGACCGTCAGGCGGAATTCGCCGTTCTGCAGGCTTTCGTCCAGGGTAGAGACCACCTCGAAATCGAAATCCCGCCGCCGGGCCTCGCTGGACAGGTAGACATCCCGCTCGATGCCGCTCAGGCGCCAGAAGTCCTGGCATTCCAGGTACGATCCGGTACTCCAGCGGTAAATGGTCAGCAGGATCTCATTCTCCCCTTCGCGGAGCAGCGGGGTGATGTCGAAGCGGGCGAGGGATTTGGAATCTTCGCAGTAGCCGGCCTGCCGGCCGTTGATGCTGACATAGACCCCCGATTTGGCGCCGGCCAGGTTGAGGTAGACCTCACGTCCCGCCCAGTCTCCGGGGAGGGTGAACGTCCGGCGGTACCGGCCGACGGGAATGTCTTCCGGAAGGGTTGGAGGCTGCGGGTCCTTCGGCGCAAACTCGTAGGGGATATTGACATAGATCGCGGTACCGAAGCCCTGGACTTCCCAGTTGCCCGGGACCCGGATTTTCGTCCAAGCCGGTTCCTGCCGATCGTCGTCCGCATAGGCGAAGTCCCATTCTCCGTTCAGGTCCAGGTAGTTGGGGCTCTGCTCGAAACGGCCTTCCAGCGCCTGCCGTTCCGTCGGCCAGAAAAAGACCTCGGTACGGCGCGTCTGGGCGCCGATCCCCGTCATGCCGATGTCGCGGTGGGGAGGTGTCTGGGCGCCGGCGGCCAGGACGGCCAGGAGGGCCGGGATCAGGAGGGCTTTCTTCATGGTCTTTCCGCGGTCATTTCGAGTTCCAGGGTGCCGCCGCCCATGACCTGTGCATAGGTCAGGTGCGGCTGGGCGAGGGGCTCACCATTGAATTTCATGGACTTCACGTAGATGTTCTCCTTGCTGTTGGCAGGTGCGAGAACCGTGAAGGTGTTGCCGTTCTCGAGGTGGATGACGGCTTTCCTGACAGCCGGGCTGCCGATCTGGAAGTCGCCGCCGACCGGGTTCATCTGGTACAGGCCCAGGGCGGAGAGGACGTACCAGGCGCTCATCTGTCCCACATCCTCATTGCCGCAGAGGCCGTCGGGTGTCGCCGTGTACAGGGAGTCCATGACGTTGCGGACCACCTCGCAGGTGCGGTCCTGCCGGCCGGCGATGTTGTACAGGTAAGCCACATGGTGAACGGGCTCATTTCCATGGGCATATTGGCCGATCAGGCCCGTCACGTCGGCGGCGCTGCCGCCCAGGTCACCTTCCGCCTTGAAGAGGGCGTCCAGCTTCTTGAGGAACGGCTCCCGTCCGCCGAACAGGCGGATCAGTCCTTCGGCATCGTGCGGGACCAGCCAGGTGTATTGCCAGGCGTTGCCTTCGGTATAGTCGTCGCGCATGTGCAGGGCGCGGAACGGGTCGAACGGCTCACGGAAGCTGCCGTCGGCCGCGGCGGCGCGCATGAACTGCGTCTCGGGATCGAAATAGTGCTCATACAGGCGGCTCCGGGTCCGGAACTGGGCTTCGGTCTGGCTGTCGCCCACGGCGGCCGCGGTTTCGGCTACGGCGTAGTCGGCGATGGCGAATTCCAGGGCTTTGGCGACGGTCTCGACCTCTTCGCTCTTGTCATAGGGGATGTAGCCGTACTGCTTGATGAATTCCAGGCCGCGTTCTTCCTTCATTTCGGAGGCGACCATGGCTTCCAGGGCCGCCTTCTTGTCGGTATAGAGGCCTTTCTTGACCAGGTCGCCCAGGATGATGACACCCGGATTGCCGACCATGCAGTCGGTTTCGTTGCCCCACAGGTGCCAGACCGGGAGCTTGCCCTGCTGGGCGTAGATGTTCATGAAGGATTCGGCGAAATTGCGGCAGCGGGCCGGCTCCAGGATGGTCATCAGCGGGAAGGCGGCACGGTAGGCATCCCATAAGGAATAGATGGTATACTGGCCGGCCGGGCTGTTGTAGACCTGTCCGTCTGCACCGCGGTAATTGCCGTCGCTGTCGCTGAACAGCGCCGGGGCGATCATGCTGTGGTAGAGGGCGGTATAGAAGATTTTGCCCTGGGTCGCATCCAGGGGCTCGATCTCGATCTTGCCGAGGGCCTGCATCCAGGCGTAGACGGCCTGGCCCTGGATCATCTCGAACTGCACCCGTTTGCCAGGGGCGCCCTGTTCCGCATCCAGGTTGGCTTTCGCTCCGGTCTCGCTGACCGGGGAGATTCCCACGCGGACCGTGACTTTCTTGTCCTTGGCGGTATCGAAGAGCAGGGCCTGGGCACTTTCCGGTTCCCGGGCATAGGGCGTCTTTTCCGCGGTCAGGAGTTCCTTCTCGCCGAGGGTGAACGGCTGGGAGAATTCGGCATAGAAATAGGCGATCTGGTCACGGGCCCAGCCCATGGAACGGCGGTAACCCTGCAGGTGGGTGGCGTCGGTCTGTTCGAAGGCCCAGTCGGTGGCTATGTCCCAGCCGATGCCGCTGCACAGGTCCAGCAGGATGGCGCTCTGGTCTCCGCTGAACGTATATTCGTGGATGGCCGACCGGGTGGTGGCGCTTAAGCGTACGTTGACACCGTAATCGTCGAGGCGGACCTGGTAGTAGCCCGGCATGACCATTTCCTTGCTATGGTCGAGATGGGCGTAGATGTGTTTTGCCTCCTGCTTCTTCCGGTCCATGAAGAGGCTGGTGTACAGCTTCTTGGAGGGATCGTACGGCATGAGCATGATGTCGCCGAGGTCTCCGATGCCGGTGCCGGACAGGTGGGTGTGGCTGAATCCGATGACGAGGGTGTCGCTTTCATGGTAGCCGGAGCACCAGTCCCAGGCGTCGATGATCTGCTGCGGTCCTGCCTGGACCATGCCGAAGGGGACGTTGGCGCCGACGAAGACGTGGCCGTGGCCGCCGGTGCCGATGGTCGGGTCTACCTGGGTGAGGATCTTGCTCATTTCAAGGCCTTTCTTCAGGCCGCAGCTGACGGTGGCGAGGGCCAGGAAGGCAAGGAGGAAATGTCTGGTTTTCATATGGTTTTTGGTTATTTACAGGGTGAGGGTCCCTTCGAGCCGGATATCCTGGGAGGAGGCACCGACGGCGAGGGTGAAATCGCCGGGCTCGACGGCCGGCTGCATGTCCGGGCCGATGACCTGGAAGGCTTCGGGTCCGAGTTCAAAGGTGACGGTGCGGCTTTCGCCCTTGGGAATGCCGATGCGCTGGAAGCCGCGGAGCTGCTTGCGGGGACGGGAGGTGGAGGCCACCAGGTCGGTGATGTAGAGCTGGACGACCTCGTCGCCGTCCCGGCTGCCGGTGTTGGTGACGGTCACGGAGACCTTGGCCCGGTCGGCCCCGGTCTTCTCGATCTGCAGGTCCTTGTACTCGAAGTGCGTGTAGCTCAGGCCGTAGCCGAAGGGGTAGAGCGGCGTGGCGGGCATTTCGACATAGTCGTGGCCCACGGGGAATTTCTTGTTGTAGTAGACGGGGACCTGTCCGGCTTCATAGGGGACGCCGACCGGCAGGCGTCCGGCGGGGTTGTAATCGCCGAAGAGCACCTCCGCGAGGGCGTTGCCGCCTTCCTGGCCCGGATACCAGAGGGTCAGCAGGGCGTCGGCATTCTCCTTGGCCCACCGCTTGTCGAGCGGACGGCCTTCCACGTAGACGACCACCAGGGGTTTGCCGGTGGCCTTGAGGGCCTTGAGCAGGTCGTTCTGCAGGCCGAGCAGATCCAGGGTGGCCCGGTCGAAGCCTTCGCCGGCCTCCATGTCGGAGACGGAAGTCTCGTCGGCCACGGCGGCGCCGGTGTCGATGTATTTGGTCTTGAAGTCACGGGCGCTGGATCCGCCGACCACGGCGATGGTCACGTCCGCGCCCCGGGCGGCCGCGACGGCCCGGGCGATGTCGTTGCTCTGGGTGTCCCTGATGGCGCAGCCCTTGACATAGACGACGTTACGCTCTCCGATTTTGTTCCGGATCCCGTCCAGCATGGTCACAATGTTGCTGCGTTCCTGGGGGGCGGTGTAGTCGCCGAGCTGGTTGTACATGTTGTCCGCGTTCGGGCCGACGACGGCCACGCGCAGGTTCTTGTTCAGCGGCAGGACCCCGTTGTTTTCCAGCAGGGTGACGCTCTCCAGGGCGGTCTGCCGGGCGACGGCGATGTTCTCCGGCGTCCGGACGGTCCGGGCGGGGACGGTCTCGTCGAGGTAGGGATGGTCAAACAGGCCGAGGTCGAACTTGAGCTTGAGCACGCGGCCGGCAGCCCGGTCGAGGTCTTTCATGGAGATCCTTCCCTGGTCGAGGCTTTCCTTGAGCAGGGAGAAGCAGCCGGCACCCAGGTCGACATCCACGCCGGCCTTGAGGGCCATTTCGCCGGCTTCCCGGAGGTCTTTGGCGACATGGTGGTCATTGGCCAGGCCGTTGACGCTGTTCAGGTCGGAAACCACGACGCCGCCGAAATGCCAGCTGTCCCGGAGCAATCCGGTGAGCAGCTTGCCGTTACCGGTGGTCGGGACGCCGTCGATGCTGTTATAGGAGGTCATGACGGAGAGGGCGCCTTCGTCGATGGCGGCCTTGAAGGCGGGGAGGAAGTTCTCCGCCAGGTCCCGTTCGCCCACGAAGGAAGGATTGCCGTTGTGTCCGCCTTCGGGGATGCCGTAGGCGATGAAGTGCTTGAGGGTGGAGGCCACGCCCTTGTCATATCCGTTGTGCAGGGGACTGGTGCCGCGCATCATGCCGGCCGCCATCCGGCTGGTCAGGTAGACGTCTTCGCCATAGGTCTCCTCCACGCGGGACCAGCGGGGCTCGCGGGCCAGGTCGATGACCGGACCGTAGCTGATGTGTCCGCCCTGGGCACGCAGTTCGGTGGCGATGATGCGGCCGGTCTGCTCCATCAGGGCCGGGTCCCAGGTCGAGGCCAGGCCGATGCTGGTCGGGAAGACGGTCGTGCCGATGGCCATGTGACCGTGCGGGGCCTCTTCCGCGAGGATGACGGGGATGCCGAAGCGGCTGTGCTCGATGGCATAGCGCTGCAGGGCATTGTACGCTTTGGCGGCCAGGGTCGGATCCAGGCCGTTCTCCAGGGTCTTCCGCGTCCAGGGATCCGCCCGGAACGTAGCCCACAGCATGCCGCCGTGCTGCTTGTCGATGAATTGCCGGAACGCTTCCGATTCCCTGACCTGGTCTTCGGTTTTCTCGTACATCGGCCATCCGAGCGGGCAGATGATCTGGCCGATCTTCTCCTCCGGGGTCATGCGTGCGAGCAGGTCCGCGGTCCGTTCCTCGGAACTGCGGGAAGGATCCTTGTAGGCTTCCGGGCGGTTTCCGCACGAAACAACCAGCATCAGGACAGCTGCAATGGGCATCAGGAAGGTGGCAATGGCCGGAATGGCCGCATGGAGGGCGGCGTACTTGGTAAATGGTTTTAGCATCACGGACGCGGGTTTGTTAAAAGTTTTACAAATGTAGTACAAAACTTACTTTTGCGCAAATCTTCGAGGGAACAGTTTTCTCATATGCGCTTCTTCCGCAGCGGCTTCGTAGTCAGAGCAACCAGCCTGTCTTTTGATTTTGTAAACGCGTGGTACGTAATTCTCTCAAGATCAACGAATCCGTATTATTTTACTTTCAATTCTGTGAGTAAAAATTATGTAAGATTTTATAAATCAAGTGTTTCTGTGTCACGCGTTTTCTCTTCTAATCTCAGTGTCCTGAAATAATGGCGTTGGCGGCCACATTTTCGCCACGGTCTTTCCGGGTCCGCAGACGGAAAGGAGCCGGGGCTCAGTCCATCCTCGCAGCCAGCGTCCTCCGACGCCTCGCGGCGCGGAGAACTTGTCTGCTGCGGCTGAGTATCGCCCCGGACTCATCCGTCTGCTCCCACCGTCTCCTGAGCCGGCTTTTCAATGTGCTTTCGGTTAGCGAATTTCACACAAGACCGAAAACGGGTGGCGCATAAGTCTTTCTATATCAATGTGAACATGAATTTAAAGTGCAAGAATCCACACTTTAAATTCAGCTTCTTTCTGAATCACAATGAGTTGCTTGCCACCCGTTTTCATGCCCGAACGTTCTATGTAAAAGGGAATTGAAACGAACGATTGGCGCCGGTGTGTTTTTCTCTGCGACACCTGCGCCGCAAATCTGCATTCTGCGCGCTGCAGTGGTACAGGTACCGCACTTTTTTACATATCAGCCGCGCGACAACGGCGCTTCCAAGCGGGTAAGACTCTCGCCGATTTTGAAGAAAATGTAAACTGTTATGGTTCAATAAAAAGCGAGATTGTCATGTTGTAAAAATGCAACATGACAATGCGATATAATCCTGTCTGGCAGCAGTTTATATTTCCTGAGATGGTCCATCCGCAACTTTTTTGCGGTGCGTGCCAACAGCAAACCCATCAAATGTATCCGTCGGGAGGTCAGGCGGAATGCTGTCCGTGCATTGTCGAGAGCCGGCCTTGCCAGGTGTTGCGTTCCGAGAGCCGCTGGTCGAGGAGGGCGGGCAGGTCGGACGGGCGGATACCACCCCAGCGCCCCCGCACACCGTTCCCGCCAGCTGGCATACGGCCATCGTCAGCAGGTGTGGCGGAAATATCGGCCAGGAAGCGGGGCGGGACGGAGGCGGCGAGGCGGCCGATGCCTAGGTCGGGACGGAGTCGTTCCACCAGGTCTGCCAGGAGGTCCAGGTAGGTGTCCAGGTTGGGGTTGAGGAAGGCCTCGGGGGTTGCGGCGAATTCTTGGACGATGCGCGTCCCGCGCAGCAGCTGCAGCTGGTGGAATTTGACGAAATCCAGGGGCAGGGCGTTGATCGCATCGCATTGGTCCAGCAGCATTTGACGTGTTTCTCCCGGGAGCCCGAGAATGAAATGGCCGCCCACGGGAATGCCCCGGTCGGCAGTCTGCCGGACGGCGGAGGCGCTGCAGGCGAAGCCGTGCCCGCGGCCGACCCGGCGGAGGGTTTCGTCCCGGCAGGATTCGATGCCGTATTCGACCATGACCAGCGGGGCCTCCAACACAGGGCGGCCGGCCGGTTCGTCGAGCGGGGCGGAAGGCAGCTCCCGGCGCCAGTCCGGCAGCAGCGACCCGTCCTGCAGCCCGGCCAGGAAATCCAGCTTTTCCGCATCCACACAGTCCGGCCGGGTCCCGATCACGATCCCGGCGCAGGCGGGATGTCCCAAAGCTTCGAGGTAGGCTTCCCGCAGCCGTTCCAGGGGAGCGTATGTATTGGAAAATGACTGGAAATAGGCCAGATAGAGCTTGGAGGACCGTCCTCGCTGCCGGTGGAAGAGGATCCCTTCGTCCAATTGCTGCCGGATGGGTTTCGCCGGCGAACTGTAGGCGGGATGGAAGGCCGCATTGTCGCAGAACGAGCATCCGTCCGTTCCGAGGCTCCCGTCCCGGTTGGGGCAGGTGAAACCGGCATCGACAACCAGCCGCTGCAGGCGTTCGCCGCAGCGCTGCCTGAGCAGGCTTTCGGCAGAAAGATATCTTTTTCCATCGGGAAACAGCATGGCCCGAAATTACGGATTCTTTGCAAAACAAGCAAATCCCAAGACAAGACGGAACGTAGTTCCGGAAAATGTGCTATCTTTGCAAGATAAACCAAAAGATTCTAGACCATGCAGCGTTTTATTACTTCGGAAATTCCTGAAGGCCTGACCTTTGACGATGTTTTACTCGTACCCGCCCATTCGGACGTCCTTCCGCGTGACGTGGATGTTACGACCCGTTTCACCCGTGACATCACCATCCACACCCCGATCATTTCGGCCGCCATGGATACCGTAACCGAGGCGGAACTGGCCATCGCCATGGCCCGTGCCGGCGGTATCGGCGTGATCCACAAGAACATGACCATCGAAGCGCAGTGCGAGCAGGTCCGCCGCGTCAAGCGGGCTGAAAACGGCATGATCTATGACCCGGTGACCATCGCCCCGGACGCGACCGTCGGCGATGCGCTTGCCATGATGTCCAAGCACCACATCGGCGGCATCCCGGTGGTGGACGCCCAGGGCTACCTGATCGGCATCGTGACCAACCGCGACCTCCGTTTCCATGTCGACAACCGCCGTCCGATCTCCGAAGTGATGACTTCCCGCAACCTGATCACGGCCCGCAAGGGGATCAGCCTGGCGGAAGCCACGGACATCCTGATGCGCAGCAAGGTCGAAAAGCTCCCGGTCGTCGACGAGAACAACCGGCTCGTCGGCCTGATCACCTACAAGGACCTGATGAAGATCAAGGACAACCCGATCGCCAGCAAGGATTCCCGCGGCCGGCTGCTCGTTGCGGCCGCCGTCGGTGTGAAGTCCGATACCATCCAGCGGATCGAAATGCTGCAGGCCGCGGGTGCCGACGCCGTCGTCATCGATACGGCCCATGGCCATTCCGCCGGCGTGCTGAACGTGATCGCCAAGGCTTGCCAGACATTCGGAAAGAAAGATATCCAGATCGTTGCCGGTAACGTCGCGACGGCCGAAGGCGCCAAAGCCCTCGCGGAGGCGGGTGTGGATGCCGTCAAGGTCGGCATCGGCCCCGGTTCCATCTGCACCACCCGCATCATCGCCGGCGTGGGCATGCCGCAGCTGACGGCGGTCATGATGGCGGCCGACGCCCTCAAGGGCACCGGTGTCCCGGTCATCGCCGACGGCGGTATCCGTTATTCGGGCGATATCACGAAGGCCCTTGCGGCAGGTGCCAGCACCATCATGGCCGGATCCCTGTTCGCCGGAACGGAGGAATCCCCGGGTGAGACCATCATCCTGAGCGGCCGTAAGTTCAAGTCCTACCGTGGCATGGGCTCCCTCGAAGCCATGGAGAACGGCTCCAAGGACCGTTACTTCCAGGACATGGAATCGGATATCAAGAAACTCGTCCCCGAAGGCATCGTCTCCCAGGTCCCGTACAAGGGTTCCGTGGCTGAGGTGGTCTACCAGCTGGTCGGCGGCCTGCGGGCCGGCATGGGCTACTGCGGCGCCAAGGACATCAAGGCCCTGCGCAGCGCCCGCTTCGTCCGCATCACCCAGGCCGGATTCGTCGAGAGCCATCCGCACGACGTAACCATCACCAAGGAAGCCCCGAACTATTCCCGATGAAACGCCTCCTGATCCTCCTGGCCCTGGCGGCCGTCCTTCCTGCCTGCAAGAGCGTCTCTTCGTTCGTGCATGACGGGGAAGTCATGGCCAAGGCCGGCAAGCACAAGCTTTATGCGGCCGAGCTGGAGGATTTCATCCCGGGCGGCACCCGTCCGGAGGACAGCACCCGCCTGGCCCTGCAGTACATTGACAAATGGGCGACGGAAATGCTGTTCATGGACATGGCGGAGGCGGAACTTTCGAAAGGGGAGAAAGACGTGACCCGCGAAATCGAGAGCTACCGCCGGTCGCTGCTGAAATACCGCTATGAGCAGAAATATGTCAACCAGCGGCTGGATACGGCGGTGACGGCGGAAGAGATCGAAAAATATTACCAGGACCATCCGGACCAGTTCAAGTTGTCCCGTCCGATCGTGAAAGCCCGTTTCGCCCGGATGTCGGGAGATTCTCCCAACCTGTCCGCCGTGCGCAAGAACCTGCTTTCCGAAGGACCGGACGACGACGACCAGGTCGTCAGCGATTCCCTGACCTATGCCTCCGCCCTCCGGTATACGGATTTCGGGAACGACTGGGTCGATATCGCCCTGCTGGCCAGGGAGTTCGAGATGGATTACCTGACGATGCAGTCCCAGATGAAGAACGGGACCATCGAGCAGAAAGACGCCAACGGGAACATCGGCATCGCCTATGTTTCCGCGATGATGAAGACCGGCGAGACGGGGCCGGTGGAATATTATGAGGACGAGATCCGCGAGATCATCCTCAGTACCAGAAAACAGTCCCTGCTGTCCGGTTTGGAACAAGAGTTGATAGAAAAGGCCCGGACACAGGAAAATTATGTGATATACTGATATGAAGGCATTCAAAATGACCCTGGCCGCCGTGGTGGCCCTCGCCGCCCTGAGCGCCCAGGCCCAGAATTACCCGAAGGGACTCGTCGACAAGACCATCGCCGTGATCGGCAATGAGATGGTGACGA